>JBBQGS010000058.1:0-9604 GCA_038323255.1 Erysipelotrichales bacterium
GCAAGGTGAACCGATCCGCATGTCCGAAATGCTGGCGACGATTCCCGGCAGCACATATATTGAACGTGTCATGGTCGTCGATCCGGTTTCTGTACGCAAAGCCAAAGCAGCCATCAAGAAAGCCTTCCAAAATCAAAAAGAGGGAAAGGGATTCTCGATGGTCGAAGTCCTCTCCACCTGCAATGTCGGTTGGGGCGTGACGCCTCGCGAAGCGTTAGCACAGATTAAAAATGAAATGGTTCCATATTATCCCTTGGGTGTCTTTAAAGACAAGGGAGCCGACAAATGAAGACAATCAAATTAGTGTGCGCCGGGTTCGGCGGTCAGGGTGTCTTGACCATCGGCCAAATGGTCGCGCTGCTTGCGATGAAGAAAGACAAAGAAGTCAGTTGGATTCCGTCGTATGGACCTGAAATGCGCGGAGGTACCGCCAATTGCAATGTGGTTGTCGACGACGTACCTATCGCAGCCCCGATTATCTCTTCGGGCATCACCCATCTCTTAGCCATGAACGGTCCTTCGCTGGATAAATTCCTGTCGAAAGTCGCCGTCGGAGGCACGGTCATTGTCAACAGCGCAATGATCGATCTGCCGATTTCCCGCCAAGACGTAACCGTCATCGCCCGCGATTTCCCGCGTCTGGCCGAAGAAGCCGGTGCCATGAAGTCGCAGAACATGGTCGCATACGGTACCCTCATCGAAGCATTGGAAGTCTTCACCAAGGAAGACGCCGCCGAAGTCATCGTCGAAAAACTCGGCGTCAAGAAACCTGAGCTGATTGAAGCGAATATGCGTGCATTCGATCTTGGATTCTCGCGCAACTAACCCCACAAACGGGGTTTTTCTTACTAGCGATACAAAAAAGAGGCGGTTCATTGAACCGCCTTTTTCACTTCGATTACTGTCTAAATTCTCAGCTACTTTGCGATAGTGATTTTGAGATTTCTAATTTCGACCTTAAAGGCAACGCCACTATCATAAAAGCGCACATCAAACGAGAAATGACGTTTGGCATCTGCATTGAGCGGGGTAGTGAGATCATAGGTCGCGACGATGGTCCCGCCCACCGTGTGGGTTAGCTTATTGTCTTTGACGAGAATGGTATGTTTGACGAAATCCGTCCCGTTAATACCTGCGAAGGTTCCCTCAGGAGCTTTGGCAAGCGATCCGTTGAGATAATAGGACATCCCTTTGGATCCGGCGGTTTCCCAACCGTAGGCTGCTTGGATGCCAATTAAAGAATCTTTATTGTCGACGGTTTTGAATGTGCCTAAACGCTGTGAAGATGCCGGTGCCCAAAACGCGCTTGGGCCGACATAACCAAGCGTGGTCGATGCGTTACCACGGATTTCGAATTCCACCAAGGTATTATTTACAGGGAATTCTTTTGTTGTTTCGATATAATCTTCCGTATATGTTTTGTTTCCGATTCCTTCATAGCTCAGAACATTGTTTTTAATGCCCCAAGGTGAATCGCCGGTTTCAATCACCGTTGCTGTATTCCCGCTTCCATTGCGCAGTTTGACTTCCTGCCATTCAACCCCGGCTGTCGTTGCATCGGCTCTGACAAACGTATCTGCGAAGAGAAGGTTGGGGTCAGGTTTTGGTTTGGGTTCAGGATCTTCCGTCTTCTTTGTGGCACATGCGGAAACAAGTATGATGATCAGAAACAATAGGATGATTTGCTTGCATGACTTTGGTTTCATGGAAGGGACCTTTCTTTCCTTGCGGAGTTAGTGGCGTGAAATGAAAATGGAAACACTCTATGGAATGATTTTATCAAAGAATGCCTACTTACTCAACAGAATCCTTGCTTAATTTTACCTAACGAAACGGTTTCAAGTGAAAATGCGTAAAAAAAATTAAGCACGATTTGGCGAACTCGATGAATGTTGATAATTATCGTTCAATGCAAAGTTTGTTTGCTTAATGAGTTTCTTCGCTTCTTTTTTCATATGCGCCAATGTTTCCGAAATACTGAACGAAGTCGCAAATGTTTCCTGCTTATTATCGATGACGACGCAAGTCAGGGTGGCCAAGGGAAATTGCTCGATCACGCCGTGACGATTGGTCGCGACCACAAATCCGTTCAGGATATCTGTCTGGTGGTAAAAACTAACGACTTGCGTTTTAAACTCATGCACGATTGTCTCAAATAGCGAATTCGAAGGATATCCATGACAAACAACCACAAAATCGTCACCGCCGATGTGGCCGATGAAATATTCCGCAGAGAGTGTGGTGCGCAATATATCGGCCAGGATCTTAATAACATTATCTCCATTTTCAAACCCATATACATCGTTGTAGGCTTTAAAGTTATCGATATCCAAATATGCGACGGTATAGGGTTGATTGCTAGTGATGCAATGAGACAACTCTTGTTCGATCAAAACATTACCAGGTAGTCCAGTCAGCGGACTTTGGTGTTTTGCAGCAGATACTTCAATCTCCGTTGTCTTTTGAAGCAGATCTTTGATGGTCACCGTTCCGAAATATTTGTCATCGCGCGTCACCACGATGAAATCGTAGAGACTCTCATTCATTCGCGCCATTGCCAACGTGGAAACAAAACTGATGGGTGTAACGAAATCAACGGAAAGAAAATTCGCATCCATCACTTCATCGACTGTCCGATTCTGATGCAGCGTGAATCCGAAGTGACCGCTGAGTTTTAATGCCAATTTCTCTTTTGTGATGACTCCGATCGGAATTCCGTCTTGGACGACACAAAATCCAAAACAATCCGGATTAGTGCGAATTCTGTCATAGACTTGGATTATTTTCTCACTTGCTTGAATCGTTTCGCTTGCCAAACAAATGTTGCTGATATAGGCCGAATCGATTCCATATTGCGAAACATGATTTTTATTCAGATTGATTTCTTTCAAGGATTGAAGTACTTCCGGCGACAATGGGTGTATCGTAAAATCGGGACGTTGTATGAAGTACCCTTGCCCGTACTGGACCCCCAGATTTACCAAGACATCCAGTTCTGCATAGGACTCAATTCCTTCGGCGATTAAACGAATATTCGAGACTTTCGACAGTTCAACCATCCCTTTAACCAGCGCGAACTTGAGCGAATTCGTGTCGATATTTCGGATCAAGTTGATATCGAGCTTGATATAGTTCGGATTGACTTCGCTGATTAGGTTTAATCCGGAGTAACCCGAACCCGCATCGTCAATCGCGATCTTATAACCTTGGCTTTTGTAGTGTGCGATTGTGGAACGAAAACCCATAATGTCTTTGATGACATTACGTTCGGTAATTTCGAAAATGATATCGGATTCGGCTATTTTAAATTTTGCGAGGAATTTCTTGGTAAACCCTTCACGGAATTTGGCATCATGCATAATATCAGGATTGACATTGATGAACATTTTTTTATCGTAGGGCGGAATCATGAACACAAACGCTGCCTCAAAGGCTTTGGCACGGCACAACTGTTCAAGATCCCACAAACGTTCGGTGGAACCTGCAAGCATGAACAATTCTTCGGTATTGAGGATTTCGCTTTCACATGTCATTCTGCTTAACGCTTCATGTCCGAGTATACTGCCGTCCCGCAGGGAGACGATAGGTTGGAAAGCTGTTCTGATCAATTCGTTTCTAATGATATTATCAAGTGCTAACAACTTTGTGTCCGTCATTTATGACCTCTGTTCACTTAACGCAAGTTAAGTTATGAAAACATTGTAGCACTTTCCAGAACTTGGAAAGTTATGGGTATGTAAGGATAGTGTAAAATTTAGAATACACAAAATTTTCAAAAAAATAGACCTTGCGGTCTAACTATTATGCCCAAATCAGCCAAATCATGATGTAACCGGTTAGCACTGCGACAAGTGTAAAGGGAATCCCGATTCGCATGAAGGTACCGCTTTTCACCTCGTAGCCTTCCTTGCGTAAGATCCCGAGACCTGTGATATTGGCCGAAGCGCCAATCGGTGTCATATTGCCGCCAAGGGTCGCTCCGATGAGCAGTCCGAAGAAGAGGATAGTCGGATTGACATTCATTTGAGTCGCAATGGATGCGACGACCGGCAGCATCGTGGCGACATATGGGATATTATCGATGAATGCCGAGATGAGCACCGATGCGAATACGATCAAGGTGTAAATTGTAAAGAGATTGCCACCTGCATAGCGGACAAAGAGATTGGAGATATCGGTGATGATACCGGCTTCTTTGATGGCACCGATGATGACGAACAAACTCGCAAGCAATAGGATCGTCTGGACATCGAGTTCAAGGAAAGTCGATGTCACCCTGGATGGATTTTTCTTAAAGATTCCTTCGCGGATTAATCCGATGACCATCAATGCGACGCAGATCAGTCCGTTGGTTTCGGCGATTTTCAGTGACTCAGGGATGAATGAAGCCGCAATCAGTAAGCCAATCATTCCTAACAAAAGGTAAGTCGGGAATAAATCGGTCACGATGGTTTTTTCAGCAAGATGGATAGGTTGCTTGTCTTTTCTGAAAATCCAATACAAAACTACAGCTGAAGTGAGAGCACCGGCCTGAACGACCCAGAAAATTCCAATCCGACCCTGATAGAAAATGAAATCAGTGAAGTTCATATTCGCCGCCCCGCCTAACAGAATGGAAGTTGTATCGCCGACCAATGTGGCGGCTCCTTGCAGATTGGAAGAAATAGCAATTGCGATGATTGCGTTGACCGGTGAAATCTTCAGTTTTTTGGCGATATCGATGGCGACCGGAGCGACCATCAGAACCGTCGCAACGTTATCCACGAAAGCGGAGATGAGTCCGGCAAACAAAGAGAGGGCAATAATGGCGAAGCGTACATCGGGCATCTTGTCCAAGATGATATCGGCTAACAGCGACGGCATCTTGGATTCGATGAAGAGGGATACGATCCCCATCGTACCGGCGATCATCAATATAACGTTCCAATCGATCGCGGTCAGAATCTTGCCGGTCGGAAGGACGCCAAACAGTACAAACAAGAGTGCCGATCCCAAGGCGAGATAGGAGCGGTATTTCGGAAACATCAACAGGCAGATATAGGTCAGTCCGAAGAGACCTAAAGCGAGTTCTTTCATTGTTTTATGGTAGGATTCCTAACTTGCGAAGCCTACACCCCTTTCTAATTGAAACGATGCAAATAATTCTGAGCAATTGTACCATTATTTCGCAACCGAATCAACGCAGCCAAAGGATATTGAGCGAAAAACTTAACAGGTATATTCTACTTATGAATATGATACAATGGAAACGCTTTAAGGAGTCAACCATGCTGGAAAACCGCGCAATACGAAAAGTATATTTAGAATTGACGCAACAATGCAATCTGAATTGTATCAGTTGTTTTCGGCGTAATTGGGAAGGCAAACTGAGCGAAATGAATCGGGAAACACTCGATGCGACCATTCGTTCTTTAAACGAACTTTCGTCCTTGGAAGAAATCGTACTGGGTGGAATCGGCGAGCCGACGACCCATCCGCGCTTCAATGAAATCGTCGCAACATTGCCGAATGTTACCTTAAGTATCACCACCAACGCTTATATTTGGGACGATGAAACGATCGATACGTTGGCGCGCAACTTCGAAAGGGTCATCATATCGGTCGACGGACTGCCTGATACGTTCTTTGCGATACGTAATTTCCCGCTCGAGAAACTATTTAAAAATATTGCGAAATTAATCAAGAAAAGGACCGAATTAGGTTTGTTTCGACCCTTTTTAATTGCCCAGCTCGTTCTAAGCAAATACAATGTCGAAGAGGTCAGCGAACTGATTCCGATCCTCCACCAACACGGATTCATGAAACTTGTTTTATCCAATCTGCTGCCTCAATGCGAAGAAGACGTTGCACAGATTGTCTATACCTTGTACGACAACCCTGTGATCAAAGAAAAGCGCAACGATTGGTTGAATCTGTCGATGCGCAATCAGATGCAAATCAAATTTCCCAATATCCAACTAAAAACCGAACGTAAATGCGTTTTCGTGGAAGATGGGACAATGACAATCAATTCGGACGGATTTGTGTCCTCATGCTACCGCTTCGCTCATCCGAGCATCGAATATGTATTCGGCCGCAGGAAACAAGTTTATCCCTATCCATATGGGAATGTTCGTACGCAGAGTCTGCAGGAAATCTGGGACTCTCAGCGCTATCGTGATCTGCGTTTGCAGAACCTGGCTAATCGTTTTCCTTCTTGTCCGGATTGCGATTTGGTGGATTCCTGCGACTATGTCAACGATTCGCAATGTGACTGTAAAGGGCAGAACCCATCTTGTGCCGACTGCTTATGGACACGCGGTTTCGTGGAGTGTGTATGAGCGAGAAAAACCCGGCATTAATCGATGCCGTATTGGCGAAAGATTTAGAAATGGTCAAGCGACTCTTAGCAGAAGGCGCTGATCGAAGTGAACGAAATAAAGAGGGGAAGCGCGCCTGCGATCTGGCGGCTAGTCTGGGATACGATGTTATTCTTATCCATCTAATTGAAGGCGGATGCGGGGGTTAAAGGTCGAATTTTGTCGAAGTGAGTGAAAAAGAATTGTTTCACAAAATGCTGAAAGCGCTTATAATAGAAGTAGATAGTTCCGAGTTGATTTTCCTCAAACGGAAATTAACCGATGGGTAGTCCTGGAAACGGGGCCGCCTCCCTTATGGAAAGGGACTGCATTATTTTTATGCGGCCCGGGGAAACAAACATAACAAGGGTCGCAACCCTTGTTTTTATTTACACAGTTCTAAGGAGGAACCTATGACAACATCGTACAATCTGAAAATGCTGCGTGTCAACTTGACGGCGAACACCGTCAAAACCGAAATTCTCGATGAAGCGTTAGCCAAGAAGTTCATCGGCGGTCGCGGATTAGGGACGAAAATCCTGTTTGACGAAGGGATCGCAACAGTTGATCCGCTTTCGCCGGAAAACAAGATCATCTTCATCAACGGACCCTTGACGGGTACCAACGTACCGACCGGTGGTCGTTACATGGTCGTCACGAAATCGCCGTTAACCGGAATGATCGCCAGTTCGAATTCAGGCGGCGTGTGGGGCGCGCGTTTAAAATACGCGGGGTTTGATGCCGTCATCGTCGAGGGCAAAGCAAAAGAACCGGTTTATCTGAATATCGTCGATGAGAAAGTCGAAATTTTGCCAGCCAATGAAATTTGGGGCAAAGAAACGTTAAAAGTAGAAGAAATTTTAAAAGGAAAACACGGTAAAGATGCTTCCGTCCTCAACATCGGTCCGGCCGGCGAACAAATGTTCGAATTGGCCTGCATCATGAACGAAGGCGACCGTGCAGCGGGACGCAGTGGCGTCGGTGCCGTTATGGGAAGCAAGCTTTTGAAAGCCATCGTCGTCAAAGCGACCCGTACGCTGATTGAACCTAACGACAAAGAAAAACTGCGCGAAGTCGTCACCGAATCCTTACGTAAAATCCGTGAAAACGGCGTTACAGGGACCGGACTTCCGACCTATGGAACCGCTGTACTCGTCAACATCGTCAATAATATCGGTTCATTCCCGACCAAAAACTGGCAAGAATCGTACTTCGCTGAAGCGGATAAAACCGGCGGCGAAACATTGAAAGAAAAATATTTGGTTAAGCAGGGTTTCTGCCATCGTTGTCCGATCGGATGCGGACGCGTCATCAATTTGAACGGCAAAATAGTAGGCGGTCCGGAATACGAGCCGATTTGGGCTTATGGTGCCAACTGTAACATCGATGATTTGAATGCCATCAACGAAGCGAACCATTGGTGCAACGAATTGGGTCTGGATGCGATTTCCGCGCCGACCACAATCGCTGCCGCCATGGAACTTTATCAAAAAGGTTACATCAAAGATGAAGATTGCGACGGCGTCCCGCTGGTTTGGGGAAGTGCGGCAGCGATCATCGAATGGACGAAACATATGGGCTACGGCGACAATAAACTGGGTCGTCTGATGGCCAGCGGATCATGGCGTCTATGCTCCCACTACGGAGTGCCTGAATTCTCCATGAGCGTTAAGAAACAAGAAATGCCGGCGTACGACGCCCGCGGAATCCAGGGCATCGGGATTACCTATGCCACCAGCAATCGCGGCGGTTGCCATGTACGCGGTTATATGATTTCCCCTGAAGTCCTTGGATTGCCTGAACCTTTGGATCGTTTCACGACTGAAGGTAAAGCAACCTGGACAAAGATTTTCCAAGATTTGACTGCCGTCATCGACTCCTGCGGTATGTGTTTGTTTACCTCCTTCGCCCTCGGTGCTCCTGAATATGCGGGCTTGCTGAATGCGGCGACCGGTACGAATTATGATGTTGCGGGCGTGTTGGAAGCTGGAGAACGCATCTACAACTTGGAACGTCTCTTCAATAAAGCGGCCGGCATGGTCGCAGCCGACGACACGTTACCGAAACGTCTATTGGAAGAACCGATTCCTGAAGGACCTTCGAAAGGCGAAGTCAGCAAGTTGAACATCACCTTGCCTCAATACTATGAAGTCCGCGGATGGAAGGATGCCTTCCCGACCGAGGAAACACTGCGTCGCTTAGGCCTGAAATAATCTGTTATACTTAGGGGGGAGGAAACTCCCCCCGTTTTAATGGAGGTACCATGATCGAAATTCGCTTATTCGCAACGCTGCGAGACAACCGCGGGAAAATACTTCAGTTTCAACCCGAAGGGTTCAATACCGCATCCGACATCCTTCGCCAACTCTCAATCGAAGCCGGCGATGTCGCTATCTTACTGATTAACGGGAGGCATTCCAAACCTGCTGACCCTGTAAAAGATCAAGATATCGTCGCTCTCTTCCCACCGGTGGGTGGCGGATAATTCCAATTGCATTGACACCCAAGGTCGCTTTTGCATACAATGTACCCAGCGAGGTGCTGTATGACAACATTAACGACCTTTTTCTTTGATTTGGACGGAACACTCCTTCCCATCGACGGACAAAAATTCGAACAACTCTATTTCCACGGGCTATCCGCCCGTTTCACCGAACTGTATACACCGGAAGAATTCATCCAACTGATCTGGAACGCTACCAAAGCGATGGTCATGGACACCCGACATGTCACCAACGAAACCGCCTTCATGGAAGCGTTGGGCAGTGTGGTCAACGGGAAACTCGGACTTATGCAGGAGCGCTTCACGGAATTCTACCTCAACGATTTCGATAGGGTACGCGAAGCCGTGATTGAAAATGCGGAAGTCCATCAAGCCATCGGGATTCTGAAAAGCAAAGGGTATGACCTGGTGATCGCGACCAACCCCATGTTCCCGCGTCTTGCGATTGAAAAACGTATCGGATGGACCGGCTTGGATCGCAACGATTTCAGTTATGTTACTTCCTTTGAGGACAACCATTACTGTAAACCTCAACCGATGTTTTTTCAGGAACTGCTGGATCTATTGGGTAAAGCACCGGCCGAGGTCATGATGGTCGGCAACGACGTGGAAGAAGACTTGGTCGCAGGGAAACTCGGGATTGCGACCTATCTCATCACCAACCATATCGTCAATCGCAAAAACAAGGACATTGTCGCTGATCATAGTGGCGACTATGTAAGCTTCCTGCAGTTTGTCCAGTCACTTCCTAATATAAAATAGA
>JBBQGS010000059.1:0-9569 GCA_038323255.1 Erysipelotrichales bacterium
GGCTAGGGTAATGTTGATGAAAGTTTCGGAGGTGTATTCAACAATCCGTCCTTCGAAGTCGACAACCATTCGATTCTGTTTGTTTTCATCCATCGCTGCCGGGATGATTTCAATTAACTCGCCGATATCCCCATTGTAGACATCGTCGTTAGGTTGGTTTTTGAGCTGAAGGATTTTATCAGATTCACGGTAGGTAACATAACCGACCTTCATTTCCTGTTTGAACTTTTCGGGTGGATTGACCATCTTCTGCATCGCATGGTTCAATGCGTCGATGCCCGCGACGCCGGAATATTTAGGCGCCAGGATCTGGATGTCGTTAATCCCATAACCCCGGTTCAAAGCCTCGCTGACCACTTGCAGCACGACATTTTTGACATCGTGCACTTCACAGGGGATCCAGCGGATATCCTTATTAAAGTCCGACGCATCGGATATCCCTTGGCGAATGCGATGCGCCAATTCGATGACATCCGAGCCTTCTTTCTGACGATAAATGTGCGATAAAGCGATGACTGGGAAACGGCGGCTCAAAATCATATCCCGCAACGTACTGCCGGGAGATACAGGTGGCAACTGGTCACGGTCGCCCACGATCAGCATTTTCTTAAACTGTGTGCCAGCCTTTAAAAGCTGCGCAAACAGCCAAGGGTCGACCATTGAGAATTCGTCGATGATCACCATGTCGATGCTTAAAGGTTCGGATTCGTTGCGTCCGAAGGTGTTGGATTCGAGATCCCACTTCAATAAGCTATGGATGGTGGATGAATCGGCGCCGGTCAGTTCGCTCATCCGTTTGGCCGCACGGCCGGTCGGTGCGCAGCAGGTGATGCTGGCATGCGGGTACAGAAATTTGAACAGCGAGATCATGGCTCCGACCACGGTCGTTTTGCCTGTTCCAGGACCACCGGTCAAAATAGTCAACGGTTCTTGGAAAAAGGTCCGTATCGCCTCAATTTGACTTACATCGTACTGTATTCCTTTGACATCCTGCAAGCCATTGATCCCTTCTTCCAAACGATAGGGATCAAACGGTTCCAGCGGAATCATCGGGAAATTTTCGAAATAGCGTTCGATGCTTGTCTCGCTATCATATTGGGAAGGGTGATAGACGCGGTTTTCTTCCATAATCAGTTTGCCTTCTTGAATACAGGAAGCAATGGTGGCATCGGGATCAAAGTTGATTCCGTAAAGTTGTCGCTCCAATACGCTGACCAATCGGTCATAGAGGACAAAACTGTCCCCGCTGTGCATACATTCTTCCATCAAGGAAGAAGTTGCGGCGGCCTTGACACGGCGCGGATCATCCATCTCAAAACCCATCGATAAGGCGAGTTTATCGGCTGTTTTAAACCCGATTCCGTCTACTTCATCTACCAACCGATAGGGATTCTTTTGAATAAGTTCAAGGACTTTGGGTCCATAGATACGGTCCAGCCGCATGATGTTGCGGATACCTAAGCCATGGGTCGTGAAGAAACGGATCGCTTCTTCCTGATCGCCGGGCAGCACCAATCCCTCACGGACAGCCTGCTTCTTCTTCAGTGTTGTCCCAGGGACGGTATCCAGCATATCGATGTCATCTTTCAAAACATAAAGCGCATTGGCTGAAAGGGTATCGACGATGGTCTGCGCATAGCGCCGACCTACTCCGGGAAACAAGGGGGAACTCAAATAGGCGACGACGCTGGATTCGTCCGTCGGTAAAATCCTACGTGCCGACTGTACGCTGAACTGCATCCCGAAGCGGGGATGTTCTTTGTATTCACCGATCAGACAATATAAAACATCCTTCGCCAAAGCAGGGAAGTAGCCTGTGATCGTGATGTCTTTTTCATTCAGCTCATATAATCGGAATTTCGCCACCGTGAACGAATTGCTTTCGTTGCGGTAGATGACTATTCCGATTTTACCTGTGATCTCGCTTGAATCGAACATGATTACCTCGCAATCAAAGCGATCAGCATACCGACCGCGTTATAGATGAAATGAAGTAGGATCGGTCCGTAAATGTTGCCTGTTTTCTCATACGCGACCGACAAGAATACCCCTAAAACGGCGTATAACGGGAAAAACCAGAGTTCGGCGAAATGGCCGGCGCTTAATGCAACACCCAGATGAATCATCGCGAAGGCGGATGCGCTGATCATCATGGGAAACCAAAACATGCCTTTGGCACGGAAATAGCGGTAGAATGCTCCACGGAAAACCAGTTCTTCGACGAGCGGCGCAAATAATACGGTCAGAATCAGCGTGAATGCCGGGAATTGACCCAAGAGTTCATTAAGTGAGGTCTGATTCCCTGACGTAGCTTGACCGCTCAGCCAGGCAATAAGTACCGAAAGCAAAATTGAAGTTAGGTACATGAGTGGAAACAGCGTTAGTGAAATGCGGAATGTTTTTTGGACATTCTTCCTTAATACTGCCCAGGACTCAGCCAACAAGGGCCATGCCAGCCAGATTGTGATGGATACCGTCGCGCCGTACCAAACCATCAGCGACCACAAAGGATACACTTTTGCCGAAGGATTGGAGTAATGAAGAATGATTGAAAGAATGATAGGATAGAGAAACTGGTGACCAAGGAAATAATTCAGAATTAAGCCTACTGCCTGTGTTAAGCCAAAGCCGGCTGCAGGACGATCGAGTTGGCGGTTACGCACTCAATGCCCCGGCAATCCTTTCATTGAGGATCCTGCCTTCTTTGAATACATCTTCAATTACGCCGCCACCCAAACAAACATCGCCCAGATAGAAAACCGCTTCTTGACCCGGTGTCACGGAAGATACGGGTTGTTCGAATTCGACTTGTAGAAAGCCGTCATCACCAAGTTGGATTTGCACCGAAGAATCCTGTTGGCGATATCTGAACTTAGCAGTGACTGCGATTGCTTTTCGCAAATCCAACGGATTGAACCAGTTCAAATGCGAAACGGTGCAAGAAGTGGAAAACAACCACGGATTATCCTCCAAGCGTGCAACGTACAATTCATTCTTTTTGACGTCTTTGCCTATCACGAACCAGGGTCCTAGATTTCCCCCGATCCCCAAGCCTTTGCGTTGCCCAATCGTATAATACAGAACGCCCTGATGGTCGCCCAAGATCGTTTTTGTTTCAATGTCGATGATCTTGCCTTTTTTCGACGGTAGATAGTTCTTCAAAAATTCACGGAAATTGCGTTCTCCGATAAAGCAGATTCCAGTCGAATCCTTTTTCTGCGCGATGTCCAATCCGAGTTTCAATGCGATGGCGCGAACTTCTTCTTTCTTCATTTCCCCAATCGGGAAAAGGGTATGGCGCAGCGATTCTACCGGCATTTGACACAGGAAATACGTCTGATCTTTATTTGAATCGACGGCGCGGATCAGTTCGCTTTGCTCTGCCTGATGGTTCACGCGGGCATAATGTCCGGTTGCCAGCCAATCGAATCCCATGCTTTTGGCGAAATCATAGAACGCCGCGAATTTGATATGCTGGTTACATAATATGTCCGGATTGGGTGTGCGACCTTTACGGTACTCATCCAAGAACACGGAAAAAACATCGTCCCAATATTTTTTTACGAAATCGACGCGATGGAGTTTAAGCCCAAGTTTATCCGCCACAGCTTTGGCGTCTTCATAATCCTGTTCCTGTGCGCAGACATCGTCGCCCAGGGTCGGATTGCCTAATAAATCATTGTTTGTCAGCGAATCCCAATTACGCATGAAGGCGCATTCGACTTCATGACCTTGCGATTGCAGGACATAGGCGGCGACGGCTGAATCCACGCCGCCCGATAAGCCAAGTAAAATTTTCATGGAGCTACCTCAAATCTTGTATATTATATCATACAACCAATACAGGCTAAAAGGAGGGACAAAAAAGCGATCTTGCGATCGCTATTTCGTTTCGTTGGATGCTAATTCGATGTGCGCGCCGTCGCCTTTGCGGACATGTCCGCAGGAAGGGAAGTTAGGGCAGTCGGCATCACAGGATGCGACCGCGATATTGCGGAGTTCGGCAGGAATGAACGCACCGATTTCTTCTTCGTCATAGCCGACCAAGAAGTTTCTCTCGTTTAGGATGATGGGACGTTTCAATATGGAAGGGTTTTGTTGGATGAAACGGACAAGTTCCTTGATGGAAAGTTCGTCCAAGTCGATTTTGCTTTCCTGAATAATCTTCGAACGTTTGGAAATAATATCTTCCGTTCCGTTCTCACTACGCATCAGTAAGTGTTTGATCTCGTTCTCATTGAGCAACGTGGAGAAAATGTTCTTTTCGATGAATTTCAAATTCCTGTCTTTTAGCCACTGTTTGACTTTTCGGCAGGAAGCGCAACCAGGTGAAGTGTAAACGACGATCATGGGAGATACCTCCTTTTCTATATTATATCCGTGTACCTTACATTTTAATAGTAGGCAAGGGGTAATATACCGAAAACCATTCTCATTTTCATGACATTTTCATCACATTTCTTTCATTACTTGTGACTTAACTCCCAACAGACAACTATTAGCATTAATTCATGTTGATTGACGTCGGTCATCAAGTGTATTATTTAGTCGTAATTCGAGTAAAATTAAAGGAGCAAAGTAGCGAAAGGAGCATTATATGACGATATTCGACAGTCCGGTTTTCACTTATCTGATGTATGTTTTAGCCGGTGCGGCATATTTCCTTGTCTACCATTTGATTTTTCATCGTATCCTAAAGTGGAAAATGATCCATGCGATTTGGATTCCCTTGGTCTTTACAATCGTTGTGACAATCTATGTGGTTAGTCTGTTGACTACTCCTTGGTTCGGCGCCAACCGGTCGCTGCTTTCACAGATCGGTGTCATTGCCGAAGTAAACCTGCCTTCCATTGCCTTCTTCATTCTTTATTTCTTGTTCAATCATAGGAAATAAACTGTCTTGATCCTGCGGAAGCGGGATTTTTCTTAGGTTATCTGAAGATTCAATAAAATCGCATCTTTATCATATTTGGATCTGATTTCAATGTTGAACTTAGAAGCATGGGTTGCTTGCGAAAAATACCGAATCGTGGTTAAATATCCTAAAGACATTGAACGGATAAAGTAAACGGTGATTTTGGTAAAAAAGAGAGGTTCCGCTTGGTGCAAGGAACCCAAGGAATACCGTCGAAATGGAATTCGGGAGTCG
Source organism: Erysipelotrichales bacterium (assembly GCA_038323255.1). GTDB lineage: Bacteria > Bacillota_I > Bacilli_A > Erysipelotrichales > Erysipelotrichaceae > GWE2-51-13. The sequence goes on from JBBQGS010000059.1 coordinate 5,150, forward strand.
AAAAAGGCAATCGTCTTTTTCCGGGAGACCGTTATCGTAAAGCGGCCGCAAGGCAATCCGGGTGGTACCGCGCGATAAGCGCCCCAAGACGGACTTTTTTATTGTTACGGAGGAAAAACGTATGAAACGTATGTTAAGCGGCATCAAACCCAGCGGTCAGTTGACCTTGGGAAACTACATCGGGGCGCTAAAAGAGTTCGTCCATTATCAGGATGACTATGAGATGATCATCTTCATCGCCAACCTGCACTGTCTGACCCAATATCAGGACCCCGAAGAACTTAGGACGAACCTGCGCGATACGATCGCACTCTATTTGGCCTGCGGACTCGACCCGAAGCGATCGACCATCTTCATGCAGTCAGATGTCATGGAACATGCCCAACTAGGTTTCATTCTCAGTTGCAACACCTATCTGGGCGAACTGAACCGTATGACCCAATATAAGGATAAACTCTTAAAAGGGGAGAATGCGATGACCGCTGGATTCTATGTCTATCCGACCTTGATGGCTGCCGATATCCTGATGTACGACCCTGATTTCGTACCGGTCGGTGAAGACCAGAAGCAACATGTCGAACTGACCCGCGACATCGCGGAACGTTTCAACAATAAATACGGTCCGACCTTCAAAGTTCCACAACCTTTGATCCCCCAAGTTGGTGCGCGCATTATGAGTCTGAGCGAACCGACCAAGAAAATGTCGAAATCAGACGAATCCAACAAAGGTTGCATCTATCTGTTGGACGACCCCAAAGTAGCTTCGAAAAAGATCATGTCGGCGGTGACGGACTTAGTCGGTAAGATCAACTTCGATCCCGAGAACCAACCCGGCGTCAGCAATCTATTGACCATTCTTTCCTGTTTGGGAGGTACGTCGATTCCTCAATTGGTCGAACAATTCGAAGGTCAAGGATATGGCAACTTGAAAAAAGCGGTCGCAATTGAAGTCGTGAAACTGTTGGAAACACTGCAGTCGCGCTATGAAGAAATTATCAAGTCTGGCATTATTTATGATGTGCTAAAGCAGGGGCAGATCAAAGCGAAGATCATCGCATGTAAAAAAGTCAGCGAAGTTCAACGCAAAATCGGAGCCGATATTTAAAAAAGGGAAGCACTCAGCATAACCGAGTGCTTCTTTTCATTTCAACGACCTAATGACATAAGCGAAACGAAAAATGAAAGTACCCATAATACGGTGAAGAAAATCAAGATGTTACGGATCATATGAATATCTTGCTCCATCGTGGTAACGCGGGCTTCCATCGATACCTCGCGAACAACTTTGTTTCTTTTCTTTAATTCTGTTTTCTCTTCATCGCTCAGCAAATCCCATTCTTCCTTTTGAATATGTAGCGAAACCAACTTTTCCCCGCAATCGGGACAAATCCCTTTATCTTTGGCATCGCCGCTGAATGTTGCTAAACAATTACCACAAGTTAAGATCTCTTTCATGTTCATTTCCCCCATGATTCGATAGCAACATTATATCAGGTTCAAGGTTTTACATTCAAGCAGGGAAGCGTCTCACTAACTAAGTACGATTCACTTAGTGTTACTGATCGCTTTTGTGTGTCTTAATGGTCTGAAACAGCTAAGCAGTCATTCAAAATCTGCACATTCCTTTCATCAGAGCCTAAAAGAGCGTACAATTTAAACAACTATTGAAAAGTAACGGTCAGATGACCCTGGAGGACATGATGGAATTCTACACATTTTCGGCTAAGAAGATCAACGGCAAAGAAATCAAATTCGAAGAGTACAAAGACAAAGTGGTATTGGTCGTCAATACTGCCAGTAAATGCGGATACACGCCGCAGTTCGAGGGATTGGAAAAACTGAATCAGGAATATAAAGAAAAAGGTTTGGAGATCCTGGGCTTCCCGTGCAATCAGTTTTCGCATCAAGATCCGGGCGCTAATGAAGATATTTTGGAATTTTGCAAAGTCAATTACGGTGTCACGTTTACGATGTTCGATAAAATCGATGTCAACGGACCGAATGCCGATCCAATTTACAAGTACCTAAAAAGCCAAAAGAAATCCTTCCTTGGGTCGGACATATCTTGGAACTTCACGAAATTCCTGCTCGACCGTGAAGGGAATGTGGTCAAACGTTATCTGCCCAACACCAAACCGCAGGACCTAAATAAAGACATCGAAAAACTGCTGGCCAAGTGACCATCCTTGCCTATTGGCAAAAATCCCTCACTGTGCTATAATCCGAGCATAAATCGCAGCGAAGAAGAGTAAACGAAGGTTCGCAAATCAGAGAGGGAAGCATCGGTGCAAGTTCCCGCAAAACCATCGTCGAAGCCGCTTCGCAGAGGACCGAAAATCCCGTTTACCGCGTTAAGGTCATGAGTTGCACGAAAGTGAAACAGGATGGTACCGCGTATCAAACGTTCCTGTACGGGAGCGTTTTTTTATTGGAAAAAGGAGAAACGAACATGAAGTATCGCAACAGTTGGGAAATCCGACAATTATTCCTTGATTATTTCGCCGCCCACGGACATATGGTCGAGCCAGGCGCATCGCTGGTACCGATCAACGATCCGACATTACTTTGGATCAACTCAGGGGTCGCCGCACTGAAGAAGTATTTCGACGGTTCCGTTAAACCCGCCAGTAACCGGATTGTCAACGCCCAGAAATCGATCCGTACCAACGACATCGAGAATGTAGGCAAAACCGCGCGCCACCACACTTTCTTTGAAATGTTGGGGAACTTTTCCATCGGCGATTACTTCAAAGAGGACGCGATTAAGTTTGCATGGGAATTCCTCACATCCGAAGACTATATCGGATTTGCGAAAGAACGCATGTACATCACCGTCCATCCATTGGATGAAGAGGCTTATCGTATCTGGACCGACGTCATCAAACTCGATCCGAAGCACATCCTGAAATCGGAAGAAAACTACTGGCAGATCGGGGAAGGACCCTGCGGACCCAACAGTGAGCTGTATTATGACCGCGGTGAAAGTTACGATCCGACCCACGAAGGGGAAGCATTATTTTTTGGCGAAAAAGAGAATGACCGATACATTGAAATCTGGAACGTCGTGTTCAGTCAGTATGATGGAAAAGAAGGCATTCCGCGCAGTGAATACAAAGAACTCCCGCAGCGCAACATCGATACGGGGATGGGGTTCGAACGTCTGGTCTGCATCGTGCAAGGTGGCGACACCAATTACGATACCGATCTTTTCTTGCCGGTCATTCGAAAATGCGAAGGTCTTTCGAAATTTCCGTATGCAGGTGAGTATAAAATGGCGTATCGTGTCATCGCCGACCATATTCGTACAGTTACGTTCGCATTGGCTGATGGAGCGCTTTTCTCCAATGAAGGACGCGGGTATGTTTTGCGTCGGATTCTGCGCCGCGCTGTCCGTTATGGCATCAAACTTGGGATCAGAGAAGCGTTCATGTACCGTTTAGTGCAGATCGTGGCGGACAATATGACTTCTTTCTACCCCTATATCCAAGCTAAAGTGCCTTTGATTGATCGATTGGTTAAGGCGGAAGAAGTGCGTTTCCATCAGACACTGACAGGTGGTGAAAACCTGTTGATGAATGTGATCGAAACATCGAAAACGAAAATGTTGGATGGCGAATCGGTTTTCAAACTCTATGATACCTTTGGATTTCCGGTCGAACTAACCCGTGAAATCGCTGAAGAAAAAGGCTATACCATCGATAAAGCCGGTTTCGACGCATGCATGACGCAACAGCGTGAACGAGCCCGTAGCGCAAGAGAAGACGTCGAATCGATGGCGTCGCAATCCAAGGATCTGATGGATTTCGATGAACCAAGTACCTTCATCGGTTACGATACGTTCAGTGCGGAGGCAAAAGTGATCGGACTCTTCAGTAAAGGCGTCCGCGTCGAATCGTTGGAAGGATCGGGCGAAGCGATGTTCGACCGTACGCCGTTCTACGCCGAAAGCGGAGGGCAGGTCGCCGATATCGGCACCCTGACCTTTATTGGAGGGAGTGCAAACGTTACGGATGTCCGCAAGGCACCGCATAAACAAGCGTTGCATGCCATTCAACTGAGTGAAGGGGTTCTGAGCGTAGGCGATGTCGTCGAATTAATAATCGATCTGAAACATCGTCAAGCCATCACCTCTAACCATTCCGCCGCACATCTATTACAGGCGGCTTTGCGTCAGGTTGTCGGTGAAACGATTCAGCAAGCCGGTTCGTTTGTCGGACCTGATTATCTGCGCTTCGACTTTACCCACTTTGAAAAAGTGAGTGAGACCCAACTGATCGAAATCGAACGTTTGGTCAACACCTTTGTCTTCTCAGGAAGCACTGTCGATATCAAATCGATGGACATTGAAGATGCGAAAAAAAGCGGAGCGATCGCCCTGTTTGACGAAAAGTATGAAAAAACCGTGCGTGTGGTCACAATG
>JBBQGS010000060.1:0-9561 GCA_038323255.1 Erysipelotrichales bacterium
TGATATCGATTCCGATCGCATCGCTGTGCTACACCTTATTACGTGAATGGGTCAATTACCGACTCGAACAAAAGAAAAACAAACAAGCAGTTCAAATCAGCGAAAGCCACCCCGAATGAGGTGGCTTTTATCTGATGTACATGACATATGCGACGATTGACTGAGATAGGGGGATTTTAGTCAGGTTTCCGAAGAATTCTTTCAGTTCTTGGTCGACTACTTTGATGAAGGAAAAATAATCACCCTGTTCGAGGGTCTCTAAAATGTCAGAAACGAAATTGCGTTTCGGCCCGTAATCGATGATGACGACTGTCTTTCTTGCGATGCGGCACATTTCCGCATACAGTTTCACTCGTTGTTCGTGCTTTAAGCCATGTGCCACCATCGAAGCGGTGACCAAATCAAACGACTGATCCGCATAGGCCAAACCAGCCGAACTATCCGCCAGCGTATAGGTGATTTCAGGCGATGAAAGTCGTTTCGCCTGTTTGATCATTTGGGCGGAACGGTCACAGCCTTCCGTTTGCAATCCGTTTTCCATCAATACCTGACACAGGGCTCCTGTGCCACAACCGATGTCCAATACAGATACACAATGATCCGTCATTGCATGTAAAATCGTTGGAACAATCCCTCTAAATTGCTTAACTTGATAGGGATAGAATGCGGCATAAGGCCGTGAGATTAAATCGAACAGGTTCATTTCAGAGCTTCTTTCTTTCAGGTTTGCGCTTACCATACCGTTTGATCACAAAAGCCAAAGAAGCATTGAAAGCCACAAATAGCAATAAACTGGTTACAAGGGATGACCATCCCAAGCCGCTTTGAAATTGCACTGTGTCGAATTGTTTCATATTGCGAAGCAATAAGAACGTTTCCGCAACGAAGATTCCGGCAATCATCAAGAATACGATCAACAAATGCGGTTTCTTCGCCATTTTCCGATAAATCAAAAAAGTCAGTAAAATGGATGTATTCAACACTAATAGAAGAATACTGCTGATTTGGATTGCGGTTTGCACAATGTCGACGCTGTTGACCGGCGATTTATTCACTGTCAAAAAGTAAAAAGAAACCAAAAATAGCAGGATGTTCGCTAAAAATATCGGAATTAGGATTTTCAGTGCCGTATTTTTTTTCATGTTGCCCTCATCGCTTTCAACGAAACAATAGTCGATTAATGACCTTCAGTATAACTTTTTTTCAGAAGTAATTCGCTCAGTTTTTGCGGTGTCACCTTGAAATCCATACATCCTGTTCGCCATCCTCGATTAGCATCTTGTTTAATTCTCCTGTATGATCGGATAATTCACGAAACATGTACAAGTGCATCCCCAATTGCGTAGCACCCATCCAGTCTCTAACTTGTTCGATGGGCGACATCAGGATTTCATCATCGAGATCGGATAGAGCTTTCTGTGCTCTTTCGATTGCGGCGTCAAAATAGGCGAGAAACGCATTCTTATTCGGAAGGTTCTCAGCCTTGGCGTCTATCCACTTACCATAGGGAAGATTCGCCGCAAAGTCCTTGTCCTTAAAGCCGCCAGCAATATGGTTGTCAATGACGACAGCCATATGATACGCGATGCGACAAGGAATGTAATAAACATCGCCGTGTGGTTCCCGCCACGTTGTTTCAGGAAACGCCTCGGCGATCCCCCTGATTGTCCGAAAAGTCTTTTCGTATTGCAATCTTACATCGTTTGCTAGTTTTTTACTCATATCGATCTCCCTTTCGTGTGCAATGAGTTGCATTGTCGTATCATACTCAACTGTAATGTATCTGTTGATACTTCAGAGAAAGTACGCAGGCACATTGATTCGATACAAAGATAGCATTTTACAACATTAGAATTGTTAATGCTACTGTCTACTTTTAGTTCGCATTTTTAGATGAAGTTATGTAATCGCTAAGGCGACGTTTCAAAACGACGATGTTTTCAATGTGGCTGGTTTGCGGAAACATGTCGACCGGTTGGATGGATGCGATATCATAGACTCCTAACAATTCTTTAATGTCGCGGACTTGGGTTTCGGGATTGCATGAAATGTAGATAATCGTACGCGGTTGAAGCTTACGCAGCGCTAAAATGAAATTCTTATCGCTGCCTTCACGCGGAGGATCCATCACGACAACATCGATCTTTGTCTTTTGATGCGTTGGATCCAATAACCACTGAGCTACGTCGCTGCACACGAATTTTACATTGGTAATCGCATTATGTCGACCGTTAGAGCGTGCATCTTCACTCGCATCGGGATTGCTTTCGATGCAGAGCACTTCTTTAACAAGTTTGCTGGCATAAATGCCGATCGTTCCTACTCCACTATATGCATCCAACAAGACATCGGTTTTCTTAAGCTGGGCGCAGTCCAGGGCGGCTTGGTAAAGGATTTCGGTTTGCGTCGGATGCACTTGATAGAAAGAACGGGCGGATATCTTAAAAGTATAGTCGCCTAATTGATCGACGATATATCCTTTTCCATAGATTATGCGTTCCTGTGTTCCAAGTACGATGCTGGTCGAGCGATTGTTTATATTCTCTACGACGGATGTGATTTCGGGATGCTTCGCCACTAATGCTGCCGCAAAATTCTTGCGTCCTTTGAATTCCGAATGGGCGATGACCAACACGACTAATATCTCTCCTGTTTTTTCCGCCACCCGAATCATCGCATGCCGCAATAAACCTTTACGTTTGTCTTCCTCATAGATTTCAACTTTGAACTGCCGTACTAACTCTTTGATCGTCATGAAAATCGCCATCGCTTTTGGATTGGATACTTGACAGGTTTCCACATCGAACAGTTGATGACTATTCGCCGCATAATATCCTGCAATTACTTTGCGGTCTTTGCTTTTGAAACTGAGAATATTCTTTCCGCGATAGCCAAATTGGCTTACTGGGCCCAAGCAGTCTTTTACGTCGCCTTTTGATAAGTCGGAAAAAAGGTTTATCACCTGATCTGTCTTCCATTTTAATTGAGCCGTATAAGTCCAATGAAGAAACTGACAGGATCCACAAATGGAGAAATACGGACAAATAGGTTGGATGCGATCAGGTGAAGCAACAACACGCTCAATCGTTTTCCTGAGTTTGGGATCGAAACGGATTTCTTCGCCTGGCAGAATGTCCGCAAAAGGGATGCCTTCCACGACACCCATTCCATCCTCATTCATCTTTTTGCAAAGTCCTTTTTTTATTTCGGCCATATCAGTCCAAAATCAAACTGACCGGACAATGGTCGCTGCCCAGTACATCGTTATGAATGGCTGCATCCTTAACCCGATCTTTCAAGTTGTTCGACACCAGGAAATAATCGATACGCCAACCGGTTCCATTAGCGCGCGCATTCATGCGATAAGACCACCACGAATATTTAACAGTTGTCGGAAACAGAAACCGAAATGTATCCACAAACCCACTGCTTAATAGTTTAGAGAATTTCGCCCGTTCTTCATTGCTGAAACCGGCACTGAGATGATTGGTTTTCGGATTCTTCAAATCGATTTCGTTATGGGCGACATTCAGGTCGCCGCAAACGATGACTCCTTTGCGTGTGTTCAGTTCCAACAAATAGTCTCGAAACGCATCTTCCCATAGCATACGATAATCCAATCTTCGCAATTCTTCTTGCGCATTAGGTGAATAAACGCATACAAGATAGAAATCATCGTACTCCAGTGTTACGATCCGTCCTTCGGTGTCATGTTCGGGAAGTCCAAACCCATAAGTTGCACTAATCGGTTTCTTGCGTGCATAAATCGCCGTTCCCGAATATCCTTTACGCTCAGCATAATTAAAATACCTTACATATCCTTCAGGGCTGAAATCGTGCTGACCTTCCTGCATTTTGGTTTCCTGCAGGCAAAAGAAGTCGGCGTCAAAACTTCTGAAGATTTCATCGAAGCCTTTTTGTGCGATGGCTCTGAGTCCATTTACGTTCCATGATACAAATTTCATCGTGTTTCTCCTATTTCTTATCTCTTCAAGTATAATCAAATGAGAGACGTTTGTCATGGTATTTGAAAGGAGACTGAAATGGGAAATCTGCGCTGTCCGGTATGCAAAAAAGAGTTGATTCAAAACACTCATAGCCTTGTCTGCATGAAAGGTCATTGCTTTGATCGTGCTTCGCAAGGTTATGTGAATCTGACCATCGGGTCGAAACAACGTAAAAGCGGGGATGAAAAAGCGATGATCGCGGCACGGTCGTTATTTCTTAGCCAAGGTTATTACCTTCCACTGCACGATAAAATCATCGCATGTCTACGTCGATTGCCTTTTCGCGATGCTTTGGATTTAGGCTGCGGCGAGGGCTATTATACGAATGCCATGGCCAATGCCTTCCCTTCTACCGTTTGGACAGGCGTGGACCTTTCGGTCGACGCAGTGAAGTTCGCATGCAGGCATAACCAAAACGTTACCTATTTGATCGGAGGAATCAGTGATCTTCCGATTCTTGCTCATAGCATCGATCTTACATTGAATATTTTCGCACCGATTTATAAAAACGAAATTCTGCGCGTCTTGAAGGATAGTGGGCATGCTGTGTTCGTGCTTCCGGGGGAAAAGCATCTATTGGAACTCAAAGAACAACTTTATCCAGAGGTGCGGCTGAATCCCATCCCATATGATGGCATGGAAGGATTTGAGACAGCGTTCATCGAAGATCTCGACTTTATGATCAATGTTAACTCAAATGTCGATCTAACGGCGCTTTTGCATATGACACCTTATGTTCACCGAAGTCCAAAAGAAGGACTTTTGCGTGTTGCAAGTTTGGATTCTTTGCGTGTACAGTGCTCTTTCCGCATACTTTGCGTTGTGAAATCGCAGAAAAAGGATGAATAAGGTAGAAAATTCCTATATAATTACCTCAGTTAGTCTGTTGGAAACGAAAGGGTTATCACCATGAACGATTATATTGGTTTGGCGCTGTCTTTTGTCTATTTAGGCATTGTTTTACTTATCGCGGTCAAGTTGGAAAAACAACCGTTTGAGTTGAGCCGTAAGTTCGTACATATCATGTCGGCGAACTGGTGGCTGATCGCAACATATGCCTTCAAATCTCCGTGGATTGTTTCCATCGTCCCGCTGTTTTTCGTGTTATTCAACACAGTCACTTTTTTCACAGGCTGGTTCCCCGCCATAAATAAACAATTGGACGGCCGTAATCTCGGGACCATCTATTACGCCCTAAGTACGCTTTTTCTGACCTATATCAGTTTCCAACCCGGCAGTTCATTTGTGATCGGCGGCGTCGGTATTCTAATCATGGGCTATGGCGACGGATTGGCTTCGTTGGTCGGACGCAAATGGGGTAAACACCCCTTCCAGATATTCCAGGCAAAAAAGAGTCTGGAGGGCAGTCTCACCATGTTTGCGGCTTCCTTTGCGGTTGTGTTTGGCTATCTGACCTATGCGACCGGTACAGCCTCGCTGACACTCTGTCTGCTTGTGTCGCTGGTTGCGGACCTTAGTCGAAGCGATCTCCCCATGGGGGCTCGACAACATCCTTGTACCGCTTATCTCATCGCTTGTCTATTTTATCTACATTCTGTAAAACCGTTCACACGGTTTTTTTCCGGGAGGTACCTGTATGCCGGTATATGTGTATCTGATGGAAGATAAAAATCCACTAAACAATGAAGTCGTCGCATTGCACATCGCTCATCTGCGCACTCTCGACAACGAAGGCAGGCTGATCGTATGCGGTCCGTTTACGGACTTTAAAGGCGGTATGGTCGTGCTGAGAGCACACGATAAAGCGGAAGCGAATCAGATTGCGATGAGCGATCCGTTCATTAATGGTGGATTCAAAACTTATGAAGTTCGTACGTTGGAGGTTGCGGATGCTTCCAACGGTTATCTCGGATAAACAAAACGGAATCTCTTCCGTTCAGTTTATCCCTTTTTTTAGTTTTCGCTCGATGATGATAATCGGTATGAATAGGGCAGGCAGACTCAGGAAAGTATTCACCAACAACACCGTATCTTTATCACCCCAATGCATAGAACGGGAAATCATGATGATGGGTGTCAAGCATAGCGAAGCGACCATCAGGATCAAGCCGGCTCGCTTATTCGCATAGTCCCAGTTCCTTTGGCTCTCCATCGATCGTTTCGTACGGTACCCCAACCACCATCTGATTTTCTTGGGTGGAAATGCAACCATCAGTATTCCGATGATAAATAAGCCGATTGGAAGCAATAGGTCAAAATCATAAACATTCATCGTTATCCCTCTTTCATTCTTTACATACATTGTAGCCAATCTAGTCTTCACACTCAACCGCTATTGTAAATAGAACTGTGATTCGGTTGACATTCAATACCGTCTTGACTAAAATGAGTTGTACGATTCAAATTTAAGGAGAAGTCATGGAACTATTTACATTGTTTCTTATCGCGGTCGGATTATCGATGGATGCATTCGCCGTCGCATTGATAAATGGTCTTTGCGCATCTCAGAGCCGCATCCGCTATGCATTGCGCGTAGGTCTCTTCTTTGGATTCTTCCAGGGATTTATGACCTGGCTCGGTTATGTACTGGGCACGAAGTTCGCTTCTTCCATTACTTCTTATGATCATTGGATCGCATTTATCCTTTTGGGGATTATCGGTTCGAAGATGATCTACGAAGGACTCCAACACAAAGATCTCAGTTGCGAAGTGCATCAGGAAAAGGATTGGCTGCATTTGTGTTACTTCTCAGTCGCAACATCGATTGATGCCTTGGCCGTCGGCGTGAGTTTCGCTTTCCTTAATCAATCCATCTTGACTCCTGTCCTATTGATCGGTACCGTCACATTCTGCTTCTCCGTCGTTGGCGTAATGATCGGCAAGAAATTCGCGCTCCTGTTGGACAATAAAGCGGAAATCCTTGGAGGCGTGGTCCTGATCCTGATCGGAACACGCATCCTGCTTACCCATATCATGTAAAAAGTGCTCACGCTCTTTTTTTTATTTCGCCATTGTGAGATAAACGATGCCCGTCAAGGATAGAAGACAAATGGTCCAAGAAGCGATGCGATATGTCAGTTTACCTTTAAATCGGCGGTGCAGATACAGAAAGAACACCCACACAGCAAGTCCTACGATATATCCCATTGAGGCGATATCCAACACCATTCCAGCCAACATAAACAATACGACCAAAACCAGATAATATAGATTGACGTCGGTTCGCTCCAAGCGTAGCGGAGGAGGTTCGACAGTTGTTTCAACACGGGTTTTGAAAGTTGGAATCTGTGCCTCACCTTCCGGCTCGATATCTTGGAAAAGTTCGAATCCGCCTTTCGCAAATTCAACCTTCTGAACAGAGTTGACGCTTTTCACCTTCCAATCTTCTCCCAAGGCAGCCTTCATTGCTTTGGGAATATCACCCAGCGACAATCGGTCGACAGCTTTCTTCCCAAACGGTTTACTCAAAATACGTTTCACTTTGCGGGTGGGAATCGCATCGTTACTGTCATCCGCAAGTTCATAGAGATAGACGGTCTGATCGCGCATATCGGCACTTAATAATACACTGTACGGCACCGAAACTTTGGCATTGGTAACCAAGTCGTCCAAAAAAACCGCTTCGCCGATCAGATCCGCATTATCGGCGGGTTTGACCACCAAACCGTTGGCTTGCATTGTTTCCTGTAAGATCGACAGAATCGCATCTTTCATCGTTTTACCTCGTGGTTGACACGGTTTTCATTTGCTTTTAGGATAACACTTCCATCCCAAGCAGACAAGTGTCACAATGTTAAGAAATAGAAAAGAACCCTAACTAAACAAGGGTTCTTCTTCATCTTCATCATCGATCGGCGGTAATACGTTCTGGAAGAACTCGATGAGTTCAGGATGTTGGGCGATGGTATCGAACAAAAGCGTCAGCAATTGTCCCATATCCAACGTCTGCATCCGCTCTAAGATCCGTGCGACCGCATCTTCGTCAAACTCTTCTTCGTCTTCACTTTCGGTATCTTCCGGTTGGCTGCGCATCAGCGCAAGCGCGGTATTCTGATGGCTACACCAGGTTTCCCCGCAAGTACAGGTATGTTCCACGATCTCCTGGCTTTCGCTCAGAAGAATGCGGACATACTGATGTTCAGGCTTGTCGAAAGCATAGACCCGTTCAGATTCATTTGAAAAAATCAGACGAGGTTCAGGCGACGTTAGGATTTCATTCGGTTTGATTACCGTTTCTTCCGGCATAACTGGAATTGTCGTTTTCATTGCCCCTCCTTTTCGTTAAGGTCAAACGCATCTTCGCGCAATACGATGCTGACGCGTTTGTGTTGGATTGTTGTATGATACTCTACCAGATCGGCACGACGCAAGGTGAATGCATCGAGATGCGCATCCTTGAAATCGCTGCGGCTTAATGATTGAATACAGTCTCTAAGACCAATCAGATAGGCAAGACTGAGCGGTGCATGACGGTGCGATGCGATGATGGCAACCGGATTCAGATTGATCAATTTGCTGAGCGAATTGACGACCGTAGACTGTTTCATCCCATTGCTGAAGTAGAGCCACATGGAATAATTGACCGCATCGGCTGTAAACAAGAGTCTATCTTCTTCGATGAACAGCGCTAAATCATGTTCGGTATGACCTGGTATGGAGATGAACCTTGCGGTTCTGTTCCCTAGATCGAAGCTCATCGTATCGTTGAGATCTTCGTAGATGACGCCGGAATAATCGTGAAACGGAACTTCGCCCTGATCTAGGATGCGTTTAACGCCGATGCTGCGTAAAGCATGTGAAGACAAGACAACCGCATCAGGAACCGCCTTAAGCGGAATCAGTACTTTTTCAAACGCATAATTGCCTCCCACATGGTCGATATGTCCATGCGAATTGCATACGATGATTTCCTTATCGGTCAACGCGTTCACCTGTGCCAGGATATCAAAGATACCATATCCCGTATCCCACAGCAAGGCTTTTTTCTCGCCCACGATTAAATCGAAGTGGACGGCCGCTTCGTGGATATGATAGATGCCGGCTGTGATTTCAGTTACGTTAAACAACGGGAAGCCCTTCTTTCGTATGGGGTTATTATACGCAGGCATCTTCCATTATACAACTATTTTCCACTAGCACCATAGTTGCTGAGGACGCGTGCACTGGGATCGTCGACCTTGCAGCCGGGCCAATCCGCATTCGGCATCCAATATCCCGGAAGCATTTCGGCTCTTCCCGCATACGTATTTTCAAATGTTTCGCGATATAAAAGCGCTTCGCGGGTATGCGGCGGACAATGCGGATATTTCTTTTTGGCAAGGATCACGTCTTGGTCGGTATAGATGCTTTCAGCATACTTTTTAAGCTCTTCGACCATCGAATGTCCGACCGCATCGCTAAACGCCGCTTTCTCACGCCACAGTATTTCTTTGGGCAACAAGCCTTCGTTTTCAAAGGCTTTGCGTAAAAGGTATTTCCCTTGGCCGTTGGTGTTCATCTTCAAATCGGGACGAATTGCCATGACATCCCTTACGAAAGCAAGATCTCCAAACGGCACGCGCGCTTCCAATGACCATGCGGCGATGCAACGATC
>JBBQGS010000061.1:0-9497 GCA_038323255.1 Erysipelotrichales bacterium
CATGGTGTTTTACCTCTTCAGACTCCCATTATAAAGCAAATCCATCCAACCTATAAGCCCCTATTTGAACTTTCGGAACTTTAAGTCTCATCAGTTAATTGAATAAGTCAAATATTATTGATTGCAAGGAATTTTCAGTCATTTCAGTGCATCATATATCACACAAGCTAAATGACATCTTTGATTTATTTCCCACTACCAATTTCAACTGTCGCATATTTTTCGATTGCTGGAAAATGAATAAATCAATTTTTAAGTCTCTGTTGCTAGTTTGACCTAAATAGTTCATCTCGAAAAAAAACCCTTTTATGAAGGGTTCTACTGTCATTGGAGCGGGTGAGGGGAATCGAACCCCCGTATCGACCTTGGGAAGGTCGCGTTCTACCATTGAACTACACCCGCGTGTGCCCTTTTATTCTACAATGCTTTGTGTTGAAATTCCACAGTAAATTCGAGATTTAGACACAATGAATCATTAGAAAACTTGAATTCAATCAATTTGGATGCTTTTCTATTTATCTCTGAATTTCGTGATCTTCCATTTTTTAGCCGGGAAATCAAACCACCAGTCGGCATATCGGAAAGAACTATACCCTAAGATCATATCCATCTTTGCTTCAATCGTGGCGTTCACATGTGAGAGATCGACAGATGCGACATGATGGTTAGGGAATAGGAAACCGTCGACGACCAATCCCTTCACATTGAATAGCGGCGTCTGCATGGAGCTTCCGTTCGCATCGGTTCCGTTTGAACTGCCGATTTCCTCGAAATAACTTGGATTTTGTTGAATGAATGCTGAATCGACAATGGTAATGCTGGCGCCAGTATCCCACACAGCAGATGCGGATATGTCACCAAACTTTACATTTACATACGGGTGATACTTGTCGTCGACGAAAAGTTCGTTGCAATCCCGAACATAACGGGCATCATCCGGATTAACGTCGACCGCATGATAGTGGAAATCAAAGTGTAATGCATAGTCTTTCAAGACATTCATTCCGATTAGATTCGGTTTTCCGTTGTCATGATCGACACGGGTAAATTCGACGTTTTCTTTGCGAATCGGACCTAAGCGTACAGATGGAATGCGGATTACTTGCTCGTTGTTGCTGGAAAAGACACCAGACGATTGTTTAGACTTCACAACCGGATAGTTTAGCGTAAATTCGCTGTTGCGGATACTGCTGGTTCCGGCTCCGGTATCGAGCAGGAATTCGAACTCATCCCCTTCGATCATCGCGCTGACAAGTACTTCGGCGCATTCTTTGTCTTCGACGTCTTCGACTATGATTAACTTGAGTTTACTCATGTTGTTCTCCTTGTATGATTTTAGCCTCACCTATTTTAACATGGGATGTTAAGAAACGCGAGAACCCTAATCATAAAAGTACCGGTTGGAGTGTCTCCACCGGTACTTTCGTAAAGATAAAACTTCTATTTCGCGATCTAAGTTAAGGTAGTTTCTTTGACCGTGGTCTTGATTAAGCCTTTGGTCAACGGATTATTATTCAGAATCTGTTCAAAACTAAATTCATCGACATCGACGGATGATTCTTCGATGATAGGGAGCGCACCTTTGATCGCATCCAATCCCTTGTCGGCACCGGAATCGAAGACACCTTTCGTCAATCCTTTTCTAAGCGCCTGTCCGACATTCTCGCCTCTGATCGATGCGTTCAATCCGCTCTGCAAGCCTTTATTCAGGATGGCGATGGTAGTGGCTTGCCATGGTTTTCCATCGTTGAATACGTCCTTGAGAACTTCCACTCCTGCATTTAGGATCCCTTTGGCTAAATGTTTATATGCGTTTTTGCGGTCGGCCATTCCTTCGCCAACACTGGTCGCGATCGTCTTTCCGGCTGTAAAAGCAAGTTTGATTTGTTTCCCAGTTAGTCCCGTCACATAGGACAGTTCATCGATGGCTGTATCGCTGCCCCATTGAATTCCAGCGACCGCTTTGGTGGCCAAATCATAGCGATTCGCTTTTTTCAATTGTTCTTTGTAGATAGCAATGTTCTTATCCATCTCGGTTTTTAATGCAAACTTCGTTTCGGCGTTCTCTTTCGCCGACTCTTTATCGAATATCTCTCTTTCGACTCTGATTTTCTTAATCAGATCCTTGGATTCCTGCGAAGGTCCGATCAATCCCCGGGCTTTGGCGATATAATCGATCCAGGCGTTATTCTCACCAAGAACTTTGTTGAGATCTTTTTCGCTCTCTTCCAGTTGTATGAGCCGGTCCTGTACGGCGGCTGTATTGTATCCGGGCAGATTGAATCCTTCCGCGACCGACTCCAACATCGCTTTTTCTTCTTTTAAGGCGATATAATCGGCTTGTTTATGTTTGACCCATTCCCCTTTCGATTCCATTTCTGCCGCTATCTGAGCTTTTTCATGTTCGACCATTTGTTTCAAATAATCGGTCTTTGTGATCTGCGATCTCAGATATTCCATGTAGTCATCATATTGTTTCTTAGAGGCATCATATACGGAATCTTTCTTATCGATCGTTTTCTCGGATTCCTCCCGCATCTTCTGCATTTCGGAAAGCTCTTTTTCAAGTTCCGTATTCGCAGCGCTTATAGTACTAATAGCTTCGCCATAGGCTTGATCGATGATCGATTCCTGTTCTTTTGCGTCTTCCATGACGCCCTGCGCGATGCTGATTGCTATAGTGGATACATCTTCGACGATATCCTTGGCAACCGATTCGGTGATCTCATTGGTTTCGCTCTCAACCTTGTAGCCTGTGAAAAGGGTTAAAATGAGTCCCATCAGTCCTCCAACAAGGACCGCGTCTCCGACGACTGCACTGAAGACTTCAATCGCTGAATTGGCGCTATCGAGGATGACAATCATAAGGTAACCTCATTTTGTTTTGCTTTCGGTGCTTTACTCCGAAAAGCAAGTGCGATGGCACCCGCAATTAAAAAGACTCCTAAAATATATTCTCCCCAGTCCCAATGAAACAGAATCAAAGGTGCATCCGCCAACAAGCCCACGACGAACCCCGAAAGAATAATATATGTATGGTTATCGGAATAGTGACTTTCGAATTTGAGCCAGCGGGAAAGATCGGAAGCGCTCAACCGGCTAAACTTGAACAGCCAATGTTTTCTCCCTTCTCCCAACAAGTAAGAGATTGTAAAAGAGATAACGAGCGCGATGAAATACTTACCGATTCTATTGCCTGCCTGCAACATGAGACCATATGACGAGAAGTTGTTGGCGATGATGAGCCCGACGCCGATACCACCCCAAAACAAAGGATATGCATTGTTTTTTAGGGAAGCGAAAGCTTTCTTCAATTCTGGACCTAACCATTGAATAGGCTGCATCGCCTTCAAAAATCCCGTTTCCTGTATGCGTTTGACCAGATTTTTGCCAAAAGTAAAGAAAATTACCCAGTATATCGTTCTTGGTATGACTTCGGTGGATGTTGCGGTCAGAAAGACGACCGGCCCGTAAATGAAAGTTGGAATGAACTGATTGATGGTTTGCCACTTAAGTACTAGATGAACTACTAAGACAACTCCAATTTGGATTGCTAAAGTCGTTGCTTGTTTCGAAAGGTTCTTCACACCGGTTTTCTCCAATGAAACCAACCATGAAAAAAGTGTATCCTCGGGTTTATCCCGATTCCCTGGACGTGTACCTAAAACAACGGTATTCGTCGTTGATTTCGTCATGCGCTACCTCCCCTATGTAACGATGTTCAGCATTCATTATTATGCCTTCATCGTAAACATCCCGAAAGAGTTGAATCTCACTTTTATGAGGATATCGTTTACGCACTTATTAGAATGATGTGTATTTATTAATTCTATTTTATCACTGTTACTGGCAGTTACAATAATGTTGTGTAAACGATTCTTAGCTTAATCTCCCGATGACATAGAAAAGGGAAGCTCAAACTTGTAGAATGTTAGGTGTTCAATCAAACATCACAAGGAGAGACTTCCCATGAATGATTTTAACACGAGATTAATGACGACGCTATTCAAAGGTGAATCGGTGGATGAAATTATGCGGGTGGAACTGGAATCCGCCTTCAACGAACTATTACGCAACGAGTTGACGGTCTTTCTGGACTACGAGAAACATGATCCCATCGGATACAATAGCGGAAACTCACGGAATGGAATCTATGAACGGAAGCTGAAGACGCGCTTCGGCGAGATCTCCCTTGAAATACCGCGGGATCGTAACGGAGAGTTCAAACAACAGTCGATTCCTTCTTACCAACGTTCAACGAATGATTTGGAAGCGATGGTCATCCAGATGTATCGTAAAGGCATCACGACCTCGGAGATCGCGGATCTCATCGAGAAGATGTACGGTGCCCACTATACCCCGCAGACAGTCTCAAATATGACGAAGATGGTCCAGGAACAGGTCCTACGCTTCCATCAGAGACCATTGAATCCGCGCTATGCGGTGATTTATTGCGATGCCACCTATTTAGCCGTCCGGCGAGACTCCGTCGCTAAGGAGGCTTTGCATATACTGTTGGGAATCACGCCGGAGGGAAACAAAGAAGTCTTGGATTATCGCCTTTATCCCTCGGAATCCAGTGAAAACTATCGGGAAATGCTTCAGGATATCCGAAGTCGTGGAGTTGAAGATGTCTTACTCTTCGTCAGCGACGGGTTGATCGGACTTCGCGAGGTATGCGTCACTTCATTCCCCCATTCACGCCATTAATCCTGTTGGGTGCACATCAGCCGCAATGTCAGCCGACTCGTCCGTCCGAAAGATAAAGCCGAAGTCTTGGGAGAACTGAAGAAAGTCTATCGGGCAGCGAATCAAACCGAAGCGGAAGCCGTCATGGATGCCTTCCTGATCCGCGTCCAGGGACGGTATCCGAAAGTCGTAACCCTGCTTCAATCCAATCAAAGTCTTTACACCTTTTATCACTTTCCTGAAGAAATCCGGTCCAGCATCTATACGACGAATAGTATCGAAGGGTTGAATAAACAGTTGAAACGGGATACAAAGCGGAAAGAACAGTTCCCCAATGAAGAAGCATTAGATCGATTTGTCTGTGTTAAGTTTCTAGAGTTCAACCAACGGTTTACGATGAGGATTCATAAGGGATTTGGATGTGTGAGTTCAAGAATCGACGAATTGTTTTCCAAGTAGAGACTATAACAGACTACATGTTTGGCTCGGATAGTTTACACAAGATATTTGACAATACCCTGTTACTTTCGTTTATAAAGGAGATTTTCCACAATATTTAGTTCAAAATTGAAGGAAAATATAAAAAAACCCTCGCTTTTCAGCGGGGGTCTGGATTCGATTCTTACTTCAGTGTAATAGCGAACTTGTTTGTGAAAGAAGCTTTGATAGCAGCGAGGATATCTCCGTGCGAATCTTTCAAGCTCATCGTCGCAGCTGTCGTAACATCGGCGAGCATGGCTTTTTCTTCTTTGGTCAACGCATCGTATTTGGTTTTTTCTTCCGGTTTCGTGGATCCGTCTTTTAACGGTCTTCCATTTAACGGCGAAGTGTATTTAGCAAACCATTCTTCGACTTCAGTAACCGTCTTGCCGACGAATACGGATTCGAATTTATCCATCTGGCTCTTCCAAGTGCCTAAGGTCATTTTATATTCTTCTCCACGGGCTCTCTTAGTTGTCCAACCTGCTACTTCCGCTAAGAAACCTTCAGGAGTTGCTGTCAAAGTACCATCAACGACTCCGGTGTGTTTGGAATCATTGTTATAGCTTTGACCCGGGAAACCAGTGAAATGAGGCATTCCTGCGCCATCATAGTTCGGGGTTGCTACTTCTAAAGAATCGATATGAATGGCAAGGATCTTGCCGTCTTTATCGAAAATTGAGCTGGCGAACACGGAGTTGAAGCTCCATACTTGAACATCTTTATCATCTTTGCCAGGTCCGGTTCTCGGTGTTGCGACCGTTCCAAATCCTTGGAATGCTGCTTTTTGAACAGTATATTCAACTTTGTTTGCAAATGCAGCTTTTAAAGCACCGATAATATCGCCGTGAGGATCTTTCAAACTCATCGTCGCAGCTGTCGTAACATCGGTAAGCATCGTTTTTTCTTCTTTTGTCAAAGCATCATATTTGGTCTTTTCTTCTGGTTTTGTGGATCCGTCTTTTAACGGTCTTCCATTCAACGGGGAAGTGTATTTGGCGAACCATGCTTCGACTTCAGCAACGGTTTTACCAACGAATAACTTTTGGAATCTGTCCATCTGTGTTGTCCAGGTACCCGTGGTCATTTTGTATTCTTCTCCGCGAGCTCTCTTGGTTTTCCACGCGAGAATTTCGGCAGTGAAGCTCTCAGGAGTAGCAACTAATTTGCTATCTACAACTCCATCGTGGTTGGCGTCATTGTTGTAGCTTTCACCCGGGAAACCAGTCAGATGAGGCATTCCAGCGCCATCATAGTTCGGGGTAGCAACTTCAAGAATGTCAAAGTAGGAAGATAAGATCTTTCCGTCCTTATCAAACAAAACATCGGCATAAACTTCATTGAAACTCCATACTTGAGCTCCTGTATCATCTTTACCTGGACCAGTACGTCCGGTATTGACGACACCAAAGCCTTGATAGACTTTGACTTTTGCGCGAGCACATGCTGCTAAACTAAACAGCAATGCAATACTCATTACTAATGTAAGTAGTCTTTTCATTCACAATTCCTCCTTGCTGTGCGAATTGTATAGTGTTTTCACAAGTATGTCAATGTGATTATTCGACAAATTAAATTTTTCTCGCGTGAAAATGTTTTCAGTAATTGAATGCTTTTTTATACATCCTAACTAAATCCCAAACCCATAAAATACAAACATATATACAATATAAAGTCGACTATATCCAACTGATTTCGTCCGCTTTTCATATCATGTCTTCTCTGTCGTGCACTACTAATTTCGACGCTTTAAATTAACGAATGAATGCGCGTATGCACTCGTTAAGTTACTTGAACCTTAGACTTGGATATGTCTCATCAACAATGGAATCGGGATAATACTTATCTAAGAATCGTTCAATAGAATTAGCTGCCTGTTTATTGTTGTATCGTTCATAAGCGCGATAGACCATCGCCGACGACAAAATCATATCACCTGCTAAAATGACAAGAATGATCCAAGTGAAGACGACACCGCTCTTGCCTCGAATCAAATGAATGATTTTCAACGACTGGGGATATAAAACCCTTACTATTAAAACTCCAACAAAACCCCATACCAAAGAAAACAGTAGGTTCGTTCTTCCTCCAATATTGTAAGTCATATTCGAGTAATCCCAAGTTGTACTATGAAGCAGCATTTCCTCAATGTAACTAAATACATATTCGAAAAACCCCCCGAATATGACACAGAAAATGTATAAGACCACTATATTGCGTTTTTTAATCCACCGGGTGATCTCGATGATAATTACTGCACCCAATCCATAAATCTGGCTAAAAGGTAAATAAAGTATCCCCTGTCTATTATGAAAGTGGCCATATTGAATCAAGTTGGCGAAAGATTCAAACATATATCCCATGATGCTAAACAGGACGAATATCCAGAATATCATATAGAAGTTATAACCGGTCGCAATGGATTTGCTTTCCAATTTACTCTGTTCATTTTGCATGCATAATTCCTCTTTTTCTATGAAAAATCGATGATGGTACTGATTTCACCCAATTTATAGTATCATAATTGTTGTTATTTAACGTAATTTTTCAGAATGTAATGATGCCCATTGAATTTGAGGCAAGTATACTGAATAATAGAAACAGACTCATATGTGATTTAAATTCGACTACTCTTACTATAAGAATTGATTTCCAACAATATTAAAGGGGCTATGAATCATGACTCGTAAGTACCAGATTATTTTCTTTGTTATCTTAGGATGCCTTCTGATGGCATTCGTCGATTTCACAAAAATGCACTATGTTCCAAAAGCTGTTTTAAAAATCGGAACATTTTTATCGATTCCATTCCTTTATCATTCTTTCAACCCTGATGCAAATCGGTGGGATTTCTTGAAATTTAAGCAGAAATCGATGAAGGTATCGATTTTACTAGGGGTCGCAATCTATGCGTTGATTCTGATCGCGTACTTCTTGATCGGTTCGTACTTTGATTTCTCCAATGTCACCCATGTACTCAATGATACGGTCGGTGTGAATGCCGGTAATTTCCTCTATATATCCATCTACATTTCATTAATCAATTCTTTCATTGAAGAATTCTTCTTTCGCGGTTTCGCGTTTCTCACATTGCGAAAACATACTACCCGCAAATTCGCCATGCTCTTTAGTTCGATCGCGTTTTCAATTTATCATGTCACGTTAATGGCCGGTCTTTTCAACTTCTCCCTCTACATTCTTCTTTTACTTGCTTTGGTGATCGCTGGAGTACTGTTCAACATGCTGGACGAGAAACAAGGGACAATCTATCCTTCTTGGTTGGTTCATGCCTGCGCTAATTTCGCGATAAATACGATTGGTTTTATCTTGTTGGAAATGCTTTGACCGTTACTGAAAATCCTCAAAAAGATTCGATACATAAATTCAATTTTTGATTACTTATCATTCTATTTAAGCAAGATGCATATGTATAAGTATAGTTCTATCAATCAAATAATTTTAACATTGCTGTGAAATCAAGCTTATTTTTGGCAATAATGTCGATTCATTACGAGACTGAGCATAATATGCACTTCCCCGACATATTGATTTCTATAACTAATTATCAAAAGTGATCGCATAAATAAATAAGCTATTTGAACACTAAATAGTCCTCCTGATTAGTAACCAATAATATTTATCGGAATATAAAATGCAAAATTAAGGCAATGGAAAACATCGTGAGGAATCCGGCAATCATTCTTCCCAACGTCATTGAATAACCCTTAGGAGTAATTTTGCCCATTTGATCAAGTTTTATAATGATTGGGTGCAGCTTCCAAAAATAAGTTACGATTGAAAGAATCATCGAACCCACCGCAAAAATCTTTGTTGTTTGAGTTCCAGTAAAAAGTACCACGAGCAACAATACAATGAATATGAGTTTGGTACCAGCCACCCAATAGGCCATATAATGCGAAAAAAGTGTCATCGACTCATCTTTCTTTGCGTCATCCCAGGAATCAAACACGGCAACGCCGTTTCCCATTCGCGAATCTGGTTTAAAATATAGAATTATAATGTTCAGAGTCTCCATGACAACAAAAATAACGATAGCAATTGCGAGAATGTCCATTGAAATAACCTCCTTTTCCGAGATTGATAAATAACCTAGCTACCCCGAACATTGTTTCAACATAATGTATTTGGCTATACTTGCATTTATAGAAAAGCCCCCTTTTAGGGGACTAAATGACGCTGGAGCAGGTGAGGGGAATCGAACCCCCGTGTCGACCTTGGCAAGGTCGCGTTCTACCATTGAACTACACCTGCAAATGGCGGTCCAGACGGGGATCGAACCCGCGATCTCCTCCGTGACAGGGAGGCAT
>JBBQGS010000062.1:0-9426 GCA_038323255.1 Erysipelotrichales bacterium
ATCATAGACATTCAAACCACAAGCAAACCCGAGGCGCAGTTACTTGGTTCAGCAATCGGAATCAAAGTCATGGAAGAGGTCCCTTTCATCAAAGGTTTGGATCGGTGGTTAGGGAATACCTTGGATGACTCTGTTTCAACTTATCTTAAAGATTTCGGTGCAGCAACTGCCTCAAATGGAGCGGTCGGTCTCTATCATGTCGCAAATCTCACTCCCGAAGCTGTTGAACTAGGTGAAACATTGATTATGGATAACCCTAAGACATATGTCATTACCGATGCCGAATTAAAACGCATCCAAGATAGTTATCCAGTCATTTGGAAAAATCCTGAGGCGAAACCTAAGTTGTGTTTCTTGGGATGTCCGCATATGAGCTTGATGCAACTCGAAGATTGGACAATCCGCATCGAATTCGCACTGAAGCAGAATCATTGTTCGAAAGTAATCATTCCAACGGTATTTACAGCGGCTCCTGGTGTTTTGAAAGAGTTTGAGAACACCCCCTTCGCAGCGCGTTTGCGTGAAACAGGTGTGATAACTTCTTATATCTGCCCGCTGATGTATATGAATAATCCGCTAAGCGCAAAAATGCCCGTTATTACATCAAGCAATAAGCTGCGCACGTATACGACAGCCCGTTATTACACCGAGGCAGAAATTCTCACCCAAATCACGATGGGAGGTAACTAAGATGAAAACATTCAAAGGACGCGTCGTGACTCCTGGAACGATCCATGCTGAAGCACTTGTGTCACATGTGGGATTAAATACCTTGGCTTCTTTTCAGAAAGCCTTACAGTTTGGGGATAAAAACGCAACTTGCGGCGACCAAAACAACCCTGACCTGTTTGGAAAGAAAATGGCTGGAAAAGCTCTGTGTTTACCCCAAACGATCGGTTCTACCACCGGCGGATTGGTACTATACTGTGCCTGTGCAATGAAACGCCAACCCGCTTGCATGCTGTTTTCCGGTCCGATCGATTCATTGGCTGCGGCCGGTGCGATCCTTGCTAGTGTTTGGTTGGAAGAAGTAACAATGCCTGTCATCGATCAACTTGGCGATGATTTCTTATCCTATGTAAAGGATGGAATGAAAGTTGAAATTCTGGAGGATGGCATCATTCAAATTCAATAATTAAGTGATTTCATTGAATTGATCTCATTTCATACCTCTTTCTGCAGTGAATCCTTCGATTTTGAAACGATAATTGTTTTGTTGCACACAAATTTCCGTCGTATAATAAAAACAGAGGTGAAACAAGATGGATGAAATACTGCTTGAAGAGCAAAGTTTCGTTTTTTCAACTTTCAACGCGTTAACTGCGCTGGAAATCGGCAAATTCTTAACCAAGAAAGCGATCGATTTGAAACTTCCTATCGTTATCGATGTTTCGAGCTTCCAACAATGTCTTTATCATTTCGCAGCGGTCGGATCCTCCTCGAATAACGAGAAATTCATTCGCAGGAAAAGAAATACTGTATTTCTGTTCAGCCATTCCACGAAGTGGACGGCCGGAAAAGTCAAAGGTGATTCGAACGCTATGCACCAGCGTTATGGTACAAACGACGCTGATTACACGATTTTGCAAGGCGGCTTCCCAGTTATGCTAACGCAAATGGGTCTTGTGGGTTGCATTTGCGTGAGCGGACTAACAGAACAAGAAGACCACAATATCATCATCGAAGCTCTCAACAATCTTAAAACAAGTTCCCCGAAACTATTTGTATAGTTTAGCGAATCATGATAAATGTTAATCGAAATACAAATTGATTCGATGAGTTCCTTTTTTGTTCATACTCTTTATGAAGACTATGGTTGAAATGTAAAAAACTGCGATTCATCATGGAATCGCAGTTTTCAATTACTTCTACGGGGTTATTCGTCGTTCTTAGTACGGTCGAAGATAATTCTTAAGCGACGATTGATGCCTTCCCCTTCCGATTCCGTGCGGATGTTTTTCATCTCGCTGAGAAACTGGTGGACAACTTTTCTCTCATCGTTTGGCATCGGATCTAATGTTGCACTGATTTTCGTACGTTGGACGGTCCGTGCGACACGGGATGCGATTTGTGTCACCTTATCATAGCGGTCGACCTTGTAGTTATTGATGTCGACCATGACGTTGAAACGACGTCTGAATGAGGAATTTGCGGCGGCGCGAACAACTGTGTTGATGGCGGTCAGTGTTTGACCGTTCTTACCGATCAAGATGGCATTGTTTTCAGCATTCAGCATAACGCGAAACGTATCCTCTTCTTGTAGCACTTCTACTTGGACGTCTTGTTCCAATGTTTTGAAAAAACGTTCCAGGTATTCCTTCAGAAAGTCGCGGACGTCACTCAATGCGTACATATCCGCACTGACCGAAGCACCGAAACCAAGGAAACCTGTTTTCTCTTCCGTGATGAAATAAGTCAGATCTTCAGTTTTGACGCCTTTTTCACGAGCGACACTCTGGAGCAGATCCTCCAGATTCTTACCGGAATAGCTTTTCATACTGTTTTTGCCCCTTTTGCCGCTTCGGGTTTGTCGATAAAGAAATGTTGGATATATAAGGTTTGTCCGACTTGTGCAAATGCGGAAACCAGCCAGTACAAGGACATCGCGGTCGGCCAGTTGATGGAGAGGAACAGAATCATCGCCAGTGAAGTATACATGACGGTGTTCATCGTATTACCCTTCTTGACTTTATCACCCGGATGGACGATTACTTTGCCTTTTGAAGCACGTGCAGCCAACCATTGCGGCATTTTCATGGAAAGGAATTGGAAGATTGCCATAAGAATGAAGATAATGACAAATACCCAACCGCCGCTTGTAATATGGGTGAATCCATACATAGGCGTTTGTTGCAGACTTTGACCAAGGATCGTTCCTGTCTGAACTGCTTCAGAGCGCTGGATTGCCTGATACATCGCGAAAATAATGGGTAACTGGATAAAGGTAATTAGAATGGTTCCGAAGGGATTGATGCTGTGTTTCTTGTACAGGTCGTTCATTTCCTGTCCCATCAGCATCTTTGAACGGTCATCGTTTTTACCGGCATACTTATCCTGAATCTTTTTCATTTCAGGTTGGATGACTTGCATCTTCTGTGAAGCAACGGTTGATTTGATCGTGAAGGTCAAGGTTAGAAGTTTAATTCCGATGGTGACCGCGATAATGGCAAGTAAAACGCCACCATATCCTGACAGAAAGTTAATGGCCTGAGCTAACGGATAGACCAAAAGTCCGGTAAACCAACTTTCTTTGAAGATGATACCAAAATCCGTAGAAAGCTTAATTAAGTATTGCGGCAAGACTTGTCCTTTACCATCGGTGATGCGGGTACAGCCGGCAAGCAGTACCAGAATCAGCGGAGTGTATATCAGGAATTTTTTACTTCTAAGATTTTTCATTCGAAATCTCCTTACGTGTTAGGGTGTGTACACTATATTTTAACTTTTTTGACGAGGTTTTCCAACTCTTTTTTATTGGCGTGAAAGTCCACTTTCATAAAACCCTGTCGTACAAGGATAATTGAATCGTATTTCTCTGAAAAGTCGAAGATTTCTTGGCACATCATACGCACTTGGCGCTTAATTTTATTGCGGACGACCGCATTTCCGAGTTTTTTGGAAACCGAAATTCCAACCCGGGCATTGCCATATCCGGCTGCTCTCTCTTTTACATAGAGGGCAAATGAAGCACAAGTGAAAAACTTCCTGCGGTTGAGGATCTTCTGGAAGTCTTCATTCTTTTTTACCCGATAGAGTTTTTTCATGGGATTGCTAAAAAAAATCACCCGAAGGTGACTTTTTACGCCGACAAGACTTTTCTGCCTTTAGCACGGCGACGGGCCAACACTTTGCGACCTCCGACCGTTTTCATTCGGGCTCTGAAACCGTGGACCTTTTGGTGTTTTCGTTTGCTCGGTTGATATGTTCTTTTCACAAGAGCCACCTCCACTTCCTTATTGTTACAATATTGAGCAATTGCCTTATGATTATACATAATCTATACCGTAAAGTCAACGCATCCTAAAAAAGTCCTTCTATATCGTAATCAGCGTTTAATTTTCTCTGTTTTATGTTTCAAAATCTTCAAGTTTACCCACTTTTCCTGAAATATTATTCTACCCTGATGCATTATATAGCCTATTGATCATTCTGCACAACGTTGTCTCTAAATTCGCAATCTTACCTCAGTTGTCCACAACGATGGACTGTGGAAAAGTCGGCGATTTCCCCACCGTTTTTTCAATGTTGTGTCCACATAAACGTTTAGTGTGTGGAAAGTGTTGAAAAACACTGAAAATAAAGGGTTTTATGCTTGTTCTTGATTATGGATAACATTGTGGTATCCATTCAACAATCCACAGTTACCCACAACTTTTCAAAAGGGGACAATTTTCCCCCAAGATACATTTATTATAAAGATGTGGAGAATTGTGGAAAACTCGTATTAGTGCTTAAAACAGGGCCTTTATGGAGCCTGATTGTGTGGGTAAATATGTGTATATTTTTTTTAGTGTGGAAATCTTGTCAAATCTCGCTTAGAATAGACCTACACAAAGGGGTTTTTCATATGACGGGTGTAGAGTTTTTATTCACCGATATCTGGTCCAAGACGAAGTCGATCATAAAGGACCATGAAAGCGTCGGGAAAATCATTTACGATACCTATTTTGACGACTCCAAACTCGTTGATTTAAATGCGGATAAAGCAACCATCGTGGTCCCCACAAATCTTCAGAAAATGGTGTTATCACAGAAGCTCGACTTGATCAGTGAGAGTCTCGAGAAAGTTTTGAATCGTTCAATCGACTGCGAAGTCGTCATGCAGAATGATTTAAAGAAGAATTCAAGTGTTGAAACTGAATCGCTTTCGAATTCCAGGTCTGCGTGGCAAGACAATGTTTTGCCGTTCTATACATTCGACAATTTTGTGGTGGGTCCATCAAACAAGGAAGTTCATTCGGCTGCCTTGGCGTGTGCCTACAATCCCGGAAAATTCTATACACCTTTATTCATCTATGGAAATTCAGGTCTTGGAAAAACACATTTATTAAATGCAATAGGCAATTATATTAAGAAAACCGACATTGCCAGACGTGTCTATTATACATCGAGCAGCGATTTCGTCAGCGATGTAGTCAATTCAATCAAAAATAACTCGATTGAAGAATTCAAACAGTCGATGAATGAATTGGATGTGTTGTTGGTCGATGATATTCAATTTTTAGCCGGAAAAGAGAAATCACATGAGATTTTCTTCCATATATTCAATGAATTGGTGAATAACAGAAAACAAATCGTCATTACAAGTGATCGCGATCCATCGGAAATCAAAGGTTTAGAAGAGAGAATGGTCAGCCGTTTCTCGTCTGGTTTGTCGGTCGGCATCGATTCACCGGAATTCGAAACATCGTTAGCGATTCTTCGCTTCAAAATGGAAAACCAAAGTCTCGATGCCACAATGATCGATGATGAAGTCCTTAATTACATCGCAACCAATTTTTCAAAAGATGTGAGAAAACTCGAAGGCGCATTAAATCGATTGATTTTCTACTCCATAAATTTTGGAAACAATGAACGGATCGACTTTAAGACAGCCCTCAGTGCATTTAAAGGAAATACCAGCGTCGATAAAAATGAATTAAACGCCAATAAAATCAAACGAATTGTGGCGGATTATTATGGGTTAACGCGCCAACAACTTATTTCCAAGAGTCGCACAAAGAACATTGCCAGTGCACGTCATATCTCAATGTATTTCTGCCGTAAGGTTTTGGACCTTCCTTTTATAAAAATCGGAGAGGAATTCGGTAAAAGGGATCACTCGACGGTCATGAACGCTTGTTTGAAAGTCGAAGAGAATATTAAGAAAGATATCAATTATAAACAAGCACTTCAAGAGATTGAACGACTAATTAGTCAATAGTATAATTTTTATCCACATCTTTGCACTTTCCTTCCACAGGTAAAAGTGATAAAATAGTATAGTAAATAAAGGGTTTTCAGACATTTTTCCACACTATGAACAGTCTTAATAATTATTATCTTCAGGATAATATAAAAGGAGGAAACCGGTATGAATTTCAGAATTTCAAAACGCGTCTTCTACGGAGCTTTGGCAGCGGTGTCCCGCGCTATCGCAGCGAATTCGCCACTACCTTGGTTGACAGGTATTAAGATAGACGTAAAAGAGAATGAAATCTATTTGACCGGCAGTGATTCAGATATTTCTATCCAACGTATCCTGAAGAAAGAAGGCAGCGACTTTGTGATGGATATCCGTGAAACAGGATCCATTGTTATAGAAGCGAAATACATTCTTGAAATCGTGCGGAAAATAGATGCTGATGAAATCGAACTTGAAGTCATGGATGGATTACTGACTAAAATCAGCGGACATTCTGCTGAGTTCAACATCAACGGAATGAAAGCCTCAGAATATCCGAGTATCGATTTTTCAAAACCGGGAAAGCAATTTGAAATAGATGCGGATGTATTATTGAAAACAATCACACAAACCGGTTTTGCAACCAGTGATAAAGAAACAAGACCTGTGCTTACCGGTGTCAATTTCAAATGTGACGGAGCGAAGCTTGAATGTGTCGCGACCGATAGTTACCGTTTAGCCAAGAAAACCGTTTTACTTGAAGGGGAGAATCACTTCAATATCACAATCCCAGCGAAGAGTTTGGGAGAAGTGGCGAAGACCATTGAACGCGAAGGGAAAGTCCAAATTTGTGTTTCAGATAAGAAATGCCAATTCTGGATTGATTCTACAGTCATACAGACGCGTTTGATTGATGGGTTATATCCCGAAACAGGACGTTTGATTCCCACCGAATTTCTTTATGAATTAACATTGGATGCACGGGATATGCTGAATGCGATCGACCGCGCTTCGTTTATCAAAAGTGAAGGCATTTCCATCATCAAATTAAGTGCCAATTCAACAGAAGTTATCATTTCAAGTAAATCACAAGAAGTTGGTTCTTCTATCGAAAAATTGGATGTCATTCAATACACCGGAAAACCGCTTGAAATCTCATTTAGCGGTCGTTATGTCTTCGATGCGATTCGGGTTTTGGCTGGTTCGGTCGTGAAAATCGAGTTCAGTGGTGAAATGAAGCCTTTCGTTATCCGTAATGTAGATGATGATTCAATCTTACAGCTGATCCTTCCTGTACGTACGTACTCCTAAGTTCCAGACGATTATGCCCCTGTTAAAAGGGGCTTTTTTGTGGTAAAATAGAGGGGTAGAAATAGGAAGGAAGGTCGACGCGATGATCAAAATCACCACCGAATATATCACGTTGGGGCAGTTTTTGAAGATGACGGATTGGATAGATTCGGGTGGTCAGGCAAAGGTTGCCGTGAAGACGTTGAAAATCTTTGTCAACGATGAAAAAGAAGATCGGAGAGGGCGAAAACTCTATCCGGGGGACAACGTAAAGATCGAAGCGAAGAACTACCTTATCGAGAAATGAGAATTACATCGATTACATTGCGTAACTTCCGAAACTATACTTCATGTTCGTTAACACTGCCTGAAGGTGTTACCTTGTTTCTTGGAAGCAATGCCCAAGGGAAGACAAATTTACTGGAAGCAATCTACCTATTGTCGACGACAAGATCCCACCGGGTCTATGATGAATCCCAATGTATACGGCGCGGCGAAAGTTCCGCGAATATCGGGATTCAGGTCGAAGAAAATGGGGCTCATTTTATGTTAGGGATGATTCTTCATCCTGATGGGAAAACGCTGACATTTCAAAAACAGGCGTTAAGGCGAACCAGTGAGTTTATTGGTAAGCTCAATGCGGTTATGTTTTCACCCAAAGATATGGATTTGTTCGAAACTTCACCCAAAGAACGCCGCAAACTGATGGATGTGGAGATGGGAAAGATTTCGCTGCCATATCTGAGTCATTTGACCCGCTATCAAAAGGTACTTAAGGAGAGGAATGCGTATCTCAAAGAGAAGAACATCGATTTATCTTATCTGGATGTACTAACCAAGCAATGTATCGAGAATCAAATCGATATTATTAAGCTCCGGCACCGTTTTATAGATGATTTAAATGAACATCTTCAAGATTATTTCGCAAAGATTTCAGTATCCGATGTCAAAGTCGAGGCTTTTTATAAAGCACCGGTTGAATCTCGGGAAGAAATTGAAAATCAATTGATTGAGAAATTTGCGAAAAACAATGATCGGGATTTGATTTTCAGGCAGACACATCTCGGGGTGCATCGCGATGACATCGAATTCACGATGGAAGGTGTTCCGGTGGAAACATTTGCTTCCCAAGGACAGAAACGTGTGATGGTATTGGCGATCAAATGTGCATTGATCGCGATGATTGAAAAACGTACGGAGCGTAAGCCGATTCTGCTGCTGGATGATGTCCTTAGCGAGTTGGATTCGATCCGCAGAAAAGCGCTATTTACAGCTTTGGATCCAAGTTTGCAAACCTTGATCACGACTACTGATTTACAAGATGTCAAGGAATGGGTGAGGGCGAAAGCTGCGGTATATGAAGTGGAAAACGGAAGAATTTCCGAAAGGAGGACATAACATGAATGAACATGTCGAGCATTCCTATACAGCACAGGACATTCAGGTCTTGGAGGGGTTGGAAGCGGTTCGTAAACGTCCAGGGATGTATATCGGGACAACGACACTAAGAGGTCTTCATCATTTGGTTTGGGAAATCGTCGACAATGCGATCGATGAAGCACTGGCGGGATGGGCTGATCGGATTGTTGTTTCGGTCGATAAACAGAATATTGTTACAGTCGAAGATAATGGACGCGGCATGCCGGTCGGGATCCATGATAAAACAGGCAAGTCCTCGGTCGAAACGATTTTCACCATTCTTCATGCGGGCGGAAAGTTCGGCGGTGGGGCGTATAAAGTCTCCGGCGGGCTCCATGGGGTCGGCGCATCGGTTGTGAACGCACTTTCGGAGTGGTTGGAAGTCTATATCTACCTGGATGGGAAGATTCATTACATGCGCTTTGAGAACGGCGGTACAGCCGTTGCGGATTTACGGATCATCGGCGATACCGACAAACACGGTTCGCTCGTTCGTTTTAAGGCCGATCCGACGATTTTCACCGAAACCTTGGAATATGACCACGATACCTTACGTGATCGTCTTCAGCAGCTTGCGTTCTTGAATAAAGGTATCCAGATTGTATTCAACGATGAGCGGACGGAAACTAATCCGACGATCACCTATCTTTACCGCGGGGGAATCAATGAATATGTCAAATTCCTCAATAAAAACAAAGCACCGATTCACGCGGAACCGGTTTATCTTGAAGGGGAGGAAGACGGCATCGTCGTGGAAGTTGCAATGCAGTACAATGACGGCTATGTTCCGAATATTTATTCCTTCTGCAATAATATCAATACCCATGAAGGCG
>JBBQGS010000063.1:0-9287 GCA_038323255.1 Erysipelotrichales bacterium
TATATGTCATAGGCAACAACGGTCAGACGCTGACCCAGGGCATCTATGATAATTTTGGGAACTATGATTTCGCAACGATTGCAACGCAAGTTGAAAACGGGCAAATCGCAAAGGCTGATTTAGCCGCGCTGTTTCTCAAAAACGTTAATCTGAGTCTCATGTCGATCAAAATGATTCTCGTTTATTTGGGGATTTCATTCCAATATCTCATCTATGTTCTGGTGGTCGCCTTCCTTTTCAGATATCTTGGCGGCCGAAAAGAAAAGAATAAAATCAAGTTCAAGCAGAGTTTTGTCATGATGGTCAATCTGATGCTTGCGCCTGCCATGATTTGCGCACTGATCGGAGTTTATAACCCGGCAATAGGTAGTATGTTGATCCCGTTTACGTTTGTCGGTCGAATGATCGTACTTTATCAGGGGGTGATACGCCAAAGGCTCAAAGTCGGTACTGCCGAACCAGTTTCGTGAAAGTTTCGTGAATTGTAACCGTTTACAAACAAATTTACTAGTGATATAATGAAAATGCTTCTTAAACAGAAGGAAAACAGGAGGAATATTAATGAAGAAACTGCTCTATCTAGCTGCGGTACTGCTACTAGTCGTTGGATCATTGACCGCTTGCGCTCGCGCCAAAAAAACATGCGATGTTGCCAAACTTGACGGCACAACCGTCTGTTTTGATGAAAAACTTGCTGCATATGCTGTCGAAACCGGCGCGAAAATTCGCTTTGGTGCTGACAACGATGTCGTGGGTAACGCTGTTGTAGCCCTATGGGACGCAACGTATCCTGCCCTCAAAGGCACCGTACAATTTGTTAATACCGGAGCCGCAGGTTCCACCGATGCTTTGGCAACGCAACAAGGCGAATATGTCGATGTCTTCATGGCCATCGACGGTGAAGTATCCCGTAACGAAAGCCATTTATTGGCGATTGATCCGGTCCTTGCGAAACTTATCAAAGACAATGCTGTAGAAACCTTCTTCAAAGCCGGAAACACCACCGCGTCGACCGTTTACGCGCCGATGGCGTATGATGGAATGGCGTTCGTTTGGAACAAGACCATGTTAACCACATTGGGCTTGGATGTCACCGATGCCAATAAAGACAATCTGCCTGACAAATACGATACATGGGAAGAAATCTTCGCGTTATCGAAAACTTGGTCCAGCAGTCGTCCGACCTACAAAACAAAAAAAGTTGACATCGTTTTCCCGCTTTCGCTGGGTGAAATTTGGTCAACCTACCATCAGTTCACAGCGACCGGATGGAAACTCTTCGCTGAAGGCGACGCAACCAAACCTGGTTACGAAAAAGCTACCTTCAAATCAAGCCTCGACTTCTTAAATGCTGCTAAAGATGCCAAGATTTCCGTCGATGCTGCTGGCGTTCTGACGAAATCGGGCGATATGGGTTGGAGATGGGATGATGTTATCAACAACGAATCCGCTCCGTTTGGCTTAGTAGGTACTTGGATGGATCTTAAAGCCGCCGCTAAAACGACCGGTTCTGAATTCCTTATCTCCGCTCTGCCGACATTCGGCGGCGGGCACCAATCCCCGTTTGTTAAGACCAAAGGTTTCGTCATCAACGGTTATACGCAGTATCGTTCCGCTGCGACCGAATTACTGCGCTTAGTCTACTCCAAAGGTGGATTTGACGCATTGGTTACAGGCACCAGCTATGCTCCGTCATTGAAAGACAAATCGAAATTAACCCCGACCTTAGTTGCCGGCGGTTACCAACAACAAATGATGTCAGCCTTCGTTTACAACTATCCTGAACCTGCGATCACTCTTCCGAACAATCCTGCTAAGAAGGGTATGGACGTAGCGTATTATGATGGTGCATTAGGCGCAGCCATCCAGTCAATCTGGGACGGTACCAAAACGGTCGATGAAGCGATTAAATTATTGATCGAAACGACCAACGCCAAAATCGCCGACAACAACAAATAATTCGTTTAGTTAAATGATACACCGAAAGATGAGCATCGCAAGGTGCTCATCTTTCTTCAAATGAAAGGGTATGCTATGAAAACACAGTGGTGGAAAAACGCCGTCGGGTATCAAATCAATCCAAGATCCTTCTATGACACCAATTCTGACGGAATCGGCGATCTGCGCGGGATCATCGCAAAATTGGATTACATTCAGGAACTGGGTGTCGATTGCGTCTGGATTTGTCCGTTTTACCGTTCTCCGATGGACGATAACGGGTATGACGTCAGCGATTTTTTCGATGTCGACCCGGTTTTCGGCACCTTGGACGACGCGAAAGAACTGATTGCGAAAGCGCATGCGAAAGGAATCCATATCATTTTGGATCTGGTCCTCAACCATACATCCGATGAACATCCTTGGTTCGTCGAATCGCGCTCATCGCTAGACAATCCCAAACGTGATTGGTACATCTGGCAAAAACCTCGTTTTAATACGCAAGGTTTGCGAATTCCACCGACTAACTGGGCAAGTTTCTTTGAAGGTTCCTGTTGGAATTATGATGAAACATCCCAAGAATACTATCTGAAAATCTTCTCGGATAAAATGCCTGATTTAAATTGGGCTAATCCTGATTTACGCAAAGAAATGTATCACATGGCTCAATGGTGGCTTGATCTTGGCGTCGACGGATTTCGTGTCGATGCGGTCGCCCACCTTGCCAAAGAGAGTGCCTTTATCGACAGCAAGATGGAACTGAATCGCGATGGCGTAGCACCGGACTGGTCGAAGTTTTCCAACCGTCCCGAACTTTATCCGTACCTGCATGAATTCCACGATCAAGTACTGAAAAAGTACGACTGTGTATCGATCGGGGAAGTCGGCGGAGGGGCGGGCGTCAAAGATGCCATCGAATATGCCGGCTACCATTCCAGAGCGTTCAATATGGTATTCAACTTTGACCATTGCTGGAAAAATGGAGCGTTCGGATCCGAAGATAAAACCGATGATGAATTGAGTGTCAATGTTCTCGAACTCAAAAAGACCATGAATCAATGGATACAGGGCATGAAAGGTAAAGGGTGGATTCCACACTATTGGCTTAATCACGATCACCCCCGTATTATCAGCCAATATGGTAGCCCGAAGAAATTCCACCGTGCTTCCGGATGTATGTTGGGTACGGTTCTACTCACTTTACCTGGAACACCTTTCATCTATAATGGAGAAGAGATAGGGATGACCAATGTCGATTATACCGACATCGACGATTTCAACGATGTATGGGTGAAGAATTATTATGCCAAAGCAATCCTTAGGCAAACCGATGAACAGATCCTGACGCACTTACGGCGCACTTCGCGGGATAACGCCCGCACTCCGATGCAATGGAACGATACGCAGAACGCCGGATTCTCGAGGGTGGAACCGTATCAGAAACCGGTCGGCAATTACCTCCAAATCAATGTTGCAGTCCAAACCGAAGACCCCTCTTCAATCCTGAATGCCTATAAGCAGTTGATTCGATTACGCAAACATGGACATCTGCATTCGGTTTTAGTCCACGGGGATTTCAAGCTTGTTTCCCCAAGGAATAAAGACCTGTTCATTTTTGAGCGTATCTCTGACGAAGTGACCGTATTGGTCGTTGCGAATTTCCGCGACCATGAAATCAAATATCATCTTCCGTATCTACCCAAAGTCGTCCATTATGACAATTACGGAGCGGCTGAGATTTCCCGGGAAATAGTTTTGAAGCCCTTCCAAGCCCTTGTGCTTGAAAAGTAGGTACCCCATGAAACGAATTCTGATTCTATTATTGGTCGTCCTAACCGCATGTACAGGTACGGCACAAGTCAAACGCAAAACCGTCGCAGAACTAGCGGTTCTGTTGAAAGGATCCAATGCGGATGTTTTCGCAACCGAAGTTTCCTCCGTCTACAACATCTTCCCGATCTCCTATGCTGATTCCAACGGTGACGGATATGGTGACCTTAAAGGGATCATCGAGCATCTTGATGTTTTGAACGACGGAAATCCCGCGACGAAAACCGATCTCGGTATCGATGCGATTTGGCTCAATCCGATCCATCCTTCGAAAACCTATCACAAATACGATGTCATGGACTACTATAATGTCGATCCGCAATTCGGGACGCTGGATGATTTCAAAGCCTTAGTCGCCGCATGTAAACAACGCGGGATCAAACTGATTCTCGATATGGTGTTCAACCATACCGCGTTTGACAATCAATGGTTTCAAAAGGCGATTAGTGGCGATAAGAAATACCACGACTATTACCGCATTGAAGCAAAACTTACCAACGCCCAATACCCTGACAAACAAGGCTGGTACTTCACAAACAGTCTGGGCTATTATGCTTCATTCTGGGACAAAATGCCGGAACTCAACGCGAACAGCGAAGCCGTGCGGACTGAACTCAAAAACATCTTAAAGTTTTGGATGGATCTAGGGGTCGAAGGATTCCGCTATGATGCTGCACCACGTGTCTATGATAAGAATGAATATCCCGTCGGTACTGCGACGATGGAACTCAACAAGCAGTTTTGGATGGAAATGAAACAATATGTCAAATCGGTAAATCCGAATATCTTCTTGTTGGCGGAAGTATGGTTGCCAGCCAACCAAGCCGCGGCCTATGCGAGCGGATTTGATTCCATGTTCAACTTTGATCTTGCGACCGGCATCTTGAATACGGTTAAGCAGGGCTATCAGACTAATTTTATTTCGACCTATCAAACAGGCAAGAAAAACTTCCTCGAGCGCAACGAAACCTTTATCGATGCGACCTTCCTGACCAATCATGATCAAAACAGGATTATGAGTGTGCTTTCCGGCGATATACCTAGAGCGAAACTCGCAGCCAATATCTTATTCACATTACCAGGTATCCCATTTATCTATTATGGTGAAGAGTTGGGAATGTTTGGGTCGAAACCCGATGAAGAAATACGTGAACCCTATCGTTGGACCACAGCCAACGCAGTTCCAAATGCATTATGGGAACAGTGGAAACTGAATTTGACCACACCGACTTATGAAGTTCAGAAAAGTGATCCTAAATCGATGTTTAGTCAGTATCGTAATTTAGTGACGATGCGTCAAACATCAGATATCCTGCGGTTCGGGGAAATCGAAAGTCTTACG
The DNA here is from genome assembly GCA_038323255.1 of Erysipelotrichales bacterium. Lineage (GTDB taxonomy): Bacteria > Bacillota_I > Bacilli_A > Erysipelotrichales > Erysipelotrichaceae > GWE2-51-13. The sequence continues at coordinate 5,111 of JBBQGS010000063.1, forward strand.
TTGAGTATACCCAATCAAAAGATTCTCGGATTTGTCCGCACTTACAAAGGGAAGAAACTAACGGTACTCCATAACCTGGATACGCAGTCCCAAACAGTCGAACTGACGCTCGTCGGCAAGTTACTTTATCAAAACGGGCAAGCGATCTTATCCAATAAAACAATCGTTCTGCCTCCGTTTGCCAGTATCGTGATTGGCGAATAATATGAGTCATGCGCTCTATTTAAGGGTCCACAGTGATCCGTTTAAGCCACAGGAGATCGAGAGTACGTTATCCGCGTTTGTGAAAGACATAGTTTGGATCGATCAACAATCACTTAAAGCAGAGTTAGATGATTTTGGTCGCGTACAACTCAAGTTGATGTTCGCCAGTTTTCAGCATGATCTCGGTATCACTTTGACTGGTGTTTTAGGGTTCGATGTTGAAGACATCATGATCGGTTTCTTGAATTTTGTGAGTGAAAATCGCCCTGGGAATTTGCTTAGCGCATCCGAATCCCTCTTATTGGGCAAACTGATAGCGAACAATAACCTTATGCATAGGATGGATAAACATCTTGAAAAAGTGAATCGCGATGAAATGGAAACGGCGCGTATGTACCTTGAAACCGGACGTAACGTCAACGCAAGCGCCCAGCATCTATACCTGCACCGGAATACCTTTCGTTACCGCCTCAACAAATTCATCGCACAGACTCACCTTGATATCCGTGAAATCGATCAAGGCAAACTGATGGAGATGTGGTTTCAACTGAATCGCCTCGATTGATTTGTGCATAGTGCACAACACAAAGTATTTGCATCGTGTATAATGAAAACAGAGGTAACACTATGGCAACACTGCAATTAAAAGAAATTAATAAGATCTATGACAATAATGTCCAGGCTGTCTTTGATTTCAACCTTGATATCAGCGACAGAGAATTCATCGTATTAGTCGGACCTTCCGGTTGCGGAAAATCAACGACCTTACGTATGATCGCAGGATTGGAAGAAATCTCTTCCGGCGAACTTTACATCAACGAAAAACTTTGCAATAACGTGGCCCCGAAAGACCGCGACATCGCGATGGTTTTCCAATCCTATGCGTTATATCCGCATATGACGGTTTATGAAAACATGGCTTTCGGGTTGAAACTCAAGAAGATGCCCAAAGCTGAAATCGATACACGCGTTAAAGAAGCCGCGCGCATCCTTGAAATCGAAAAATATCTCGACCGTAAACCGAAAGCATTGTCCGGTGGACAACGCCAGCGTGTCGCCTTAGGCCGTGCAATCGTCCGTAACGCGAAAGTCTTCCTGATGGATGAACCTTTGTCCAATCTGGATGCGAAACTGCGCGTACAGATGCGTTCTGAAATCATCAAATTGCATGAACGTCTGAATGCGACTACCGTCTATGTAACACATGACCAGACCGAAGCGATGACCATGGCTTCCCGTATCGTCGTCATGAAGGACGGATATATCCAACAGATCGGTACACCGAAAGACATCTACAATAATCCGAAGAACATGTTCGTCGCAAACTTCATCGGATCGCCAGCCATGAACTTCGTCAACGGGGTCTACCGTGCCGGTCGCTTCGAAGTCGATTCCCAATCGTTCAAAGTACCGGAAATGTTCCAGGATTCCCTCAAAGCTTATGAAGGGAAAGATCTGGTTTTGGGCATCCGTCCTGAAGATATCCACTATGATGGAATCGTCGCCGAAGCCTTCCCGGAAACGCCGTTCGATTTCGAAGTCGATGTTTGCGAACTGTTGGGACATGAATTCATTCTGCACGGCGAGTTCGGAAAACAGAAGATTCTTGCGAAAGTATCTTCCCGCGTCGACGTCAAAGCACATGAAACTATCAAGCTTGCGATGGATGTCGCAAAATTACGCTTCTTCGATAAGGAAACAACATTAGCGATTCTATAACCCGAAGCAATTCGGGTTTTTGAAAGGGAAAAATCATGAGTTACAGAAACCAATTCATCTATCAGGTCTTCGTACGCAATTATTCAAACGAAGGGACCTTCAAAGCACTCCAATCCGATCTACCCCGCATTAAGGAATTGGGGACCGATATCCTTTACCTGATGCCGGTTCAACCGATCGGAGTGAAGGCACGTAAAGGAACCTATGGAAGCCCTTATGCTATCCAAGACTATAAAGGCATCTGTCCCGAACAAGGGTCGTTAAAGGACTTTAAGGACTTGATTCAGGCAACACATATGTCAGGGATGAAAATCATCCTCGACATCGTCTTTCACCATACAGCCCGCGATCATCATTGGGTCATCGAACAACCTTCATTTTACTTATTCGATGAAGAAGGCAATCTTAAAAACAAAGTAGGGGATTGGTGGGATATCGCCGATCTCAACTTTGAGAATCCCCAAGTCCATCAAGAACTGATCGATATTCTTCTCTATTGGCTAGATTTAGGCATGGACGGGTTCAGATTCGACGTACCCAGTTTACTTCCCTTGGATTTCCTCTTGGAAGCGAAACAAGCGATGCGCAGAAAGAAACCCGATGTATTTCTGTTGGGTGAGAGCGTCGATTCCAACTATGTTGATTACCTTAGATATAACGGCTATAACTGTCTGAGCGATTCGGAATGCTTCCAAGCATTTGATGCACTATATGAATATGATACACGCCTTCAGTTCTCTGACTATCTAAAAAAAGCCAGCAGCCTTGAGGATTTCCGCAAAGTGTTGCGCATCCAAGAACGGATTTATCCGATGGATTACGTGAAAGCACGTAATGTTGAGAACCATGACAATCACCGTATCCGTCATTATACCCAGGATTATGCCAAATCTCTTCAGTGGATCGCATATTGTTTTTTCAGTAAAGGGATTGCCTTTCTGCAATATGGTATCGAAACCGGCACCGACCACTTACCTGATCTGTTTGAGAAAGATCCCATCGATTGGACAAAGATCGATCTAGAACTTGTATTTTGGATCAAAGGATTGGCAAGACTGAAGAAAGACCCGATCTTCGCCCAAAATAAAGGATATAAAATCGTGAGTCATATGGAAGATGTTCTCCATTTCGAATTTGAGAATGAAGACAAGATAATGGTTGGACTCTTGAATGTTGGAAATGCAAAAGGCATCATGAGTATCCAGCTTCCCGATGGTGAATATACACATCTGATTACGGACAAGAAAATCGAAATTCTTCATGGAACCATCGCATTGAGCGACCGACCGGTACTCTTTACAATCTTTAAAAATAGAAAGTAACCCTATTTTGAATATCCTTCAATATGAGTTACCCTCTTTGAGGCGAACTTAGCGAATCTGTTCACTCAACATGGAGTAAAAGAAAAAGTGCATGCACTTTTTCTTTTACTCTTTCCAAGATTGGTCAATTTATCGTTCATGTTAAAGCCATCAACAAATGATTATTCGATTTCGAGTATCTTCACTTCACCCTTTTCGAAATGCAGCGTGATGTTCGGATTGGAATCGAATATCAATGTTGGCCAAACACTGTTCCTATCACTTGAGAAAATCTGTCGAATCGAACGTGTTCCATCCAGAAATACTTCCGGGAGGTTATCCAATCGTATCATATGGTCTTTCGCGTTGAATACATCGGTATTAGCGATGATCAAGGTCATCTTGGCATCATGATGATAACCATAGCCGGCAGCCATATCCCAAGGCGCACTGAATCCAAGCGGATACGCGGATAATTTATCCAACAGCGAAGGTAATATCCGCTGACGGATCGTATTGGCATCCTGAATCAGATTCATGAATTCCCAACGAAGTGGATGCAGGTAATGGAAAGCATAACGATCAAACAAAGCTAATTTTCCGAAGTAAGGATCATTCGGATCCAGCATTTCCGCTTCGTTGGGTCGACAGTCCAAACCTGTATTCATCGGCTGACGTTCGAACACTTCCTGACCGGAATTCAAAAACGGGATTGCGTTAGGAATGAACAGGTTGAAGATCGTAATCATCTTCGCAAGCGTTTCTTCGCCGTTGCGCGCTGCCAAACGCGGTGTATCGTGCGTCTCACCGCACGCGAATAAGGGAGATTCCAAATTCCTTGCACCATACACGAAACTATTAAATAATCCTTCATAGACGCGCGGTTCACGCATGAAACCATCTCCGATGATCATATTGTATCCCTTTGACTTCGCGTCGGCCGCGTTGACAAC
>JBBQGS010000064.1:0-9276 GCA_038323255.1 Erysipelotrichales bacterium
ATGCACGAAAGTTGCCACATCGAAGTTCAATTCAAAAACAGTTCTGATCCTATGCGTCCATGGTGGATGGATAAAAACGCAGAACTAAGTGCGCAAGTTTCGATGTTTGCCATGACGAACCAACTGGACTAGAAAGGATCACAATGAAAAACGAAATGATAAAACAACACATCATCAAACTTGAAGAAGCCTATAATTCAAATGCGTTTACCTGTTTGGGAGAAATCTTGGCGCTTGAAGCGAAGATGGTAACCAGTGATGGAAAAAAATGTGGTAACCGGAAAGAAATCGTACGCTATTTTCAAGCTCTTTGCGAATCTCAATGGCTGAACCAAGTCGGTGAAACCGCCGCTTGCGCTGTGGATGATCAAGGTGAGGATGTATTGGCAATATTACATGATGACTTGAAAGCAATTAAAGAAGTTCTTCGCATCGAGACAGATGAAACAGGCTTGATAGCAAAGATGCAGTTTTGTCTTGCGGATCAAAAAAAGATCGAATTGCGTGACGAAAGTGTCCTTGATCGCAACGGTCTCTACCTTCGCGCACTATTTCCGATTCTTCAAATGTATGAAGCGTCGGGTTATCGTGTCGTATGGCTAAGCAACAAAATCGATTCGGAGATCAGTCTTTCACTCACTAAAGAAGGGAAGATGACGTATGTAAATATTACTGCCGGGATGTGGCCGCTTTGCGGTCCGGCCCGACACGCAGAATATGTCAAGTCATTCAATATGAATCCTGAAAATGCAAATACGCCATTCCTGCTGCTTTCCGCATGTCTTTCCAACCGGACCGACCTGCAGAATCGCCGCTGGTATCGCGGCAAGAAGGATGTCCTGGAACTTGACTATGATATCGTCGCGGGCTCGCTGGCAACGGATTACGCACAGGAGCCGGCTGTTATCGAACTCAAAGACAGCGAGGAGTGTGCGTTATGGAACTGATTGAACCGATTGGGAGAATCCCTGATATCGATGAGTTTCCTTTGATGAGTGAGATTGCGAAGAAACTTCGCGATGCCTATTTATCGGTCGACTTTCACGAAATCATCAGTCTGATGGCAGACGATGTCGTCTATTTATCGCATTGCAATCATACCGAAATCAAGGGGTTAGAGAAGGTTGCTTGTCATTTCATGAAAAAGGCGCAGGATATCCTTCGCGAAAACGATAACATCACTGCTTTTGTAGGGAAACTGCTATTAGAAAGAAACCAATGCGACATCAAATCAAACGGCAGATTGATCCGGATCAAATTTCATCATGGGGAACCAGTCGTGCATTTATCGAACTCCATCGACATTGTGCTTCGTTTCAGTCTGAATCCGATGGGACAAATCCAAACCATCACTCTAATTCCGCGTGGGCGCGCATTTTCAATCCTTCTTGATTACAAAAGCTACTTAGCCGGTTGCGATCTTGAAGAAAAAGGGATCATGGCGCTTGCGGATAGTTTGGCTGAAAGGGGGTTTAAAATCGAAGCGATCTACCTCTATGACATCCCCAATATTGCGGCTAGCAAAGACGACCAACTTTATTTCATGATGGTTCAGAGCGTAAAAGTCCCGTTCAAGGCAGAATTCTCAGAAGATCGAAAGGAACGCTTTATTGAACATTGCAAATCATTCGATGCTGTTGCGCTATTTGGGAAGGCCGTTTTCAAAATGGACAACGATCGACCCTATGACATACGCGAAACTGAAGAATTGAGATGCGAATATGAAGTCAGCGAGTTGCAAGACTCCCCCCTTTCAAGTTAAAATAGAATTAACGGATCGATTCATATCCGATCAATTCGAAAGCAGGTAAATCCGATGTACGGATTTACCAATGGGAGGCATGATGAAAACACTTGAAACGCAACGCTTGATCCTAAGGGGATTCACCGAAGACGATGTGGACGATGCCTACGAATACTGTATTGATCCCGAGGTAGGTCCTGCTGCAGGATGGGCGCCGCATAAGAATAAAGCCGAAACAATGACAATCATCCGGAGTTTCATCGAAAAACAGGAAGTCTGGGCGGTCGTTGAAAAAGAAACCGACAAGGTCATCGGATCACTCGGACTACATTTGGATACAAAACGAACTTCATCTGACGTGAAAATGATTGGATACGTTCTGGCCAGTCCGTCATGGGGGAAAGGATATGCGAGCGAGATGGTACGAAGAGTGCTTGCCTATGCTTTTGAAGAATTACATTTAGGGATGGTCAGCGTCTACCATTATACATTTAACGAGCGATCGAAGCGTGTTATTGAAAAAGCCGGGTTCACTTTCGAAGGCATATTGCGCAAAGCGGCCAAGCTTCCCGACGGGCGGATAACGGATGATGTTTGCTACTCGATGACAGAACATGAATACAGGATTCTACGCGAGAAAAACAAATAAAAACTGAAACTAACACCTCTAAAAACGGATATTCTTTTAAAAGACAAAATCCGTTTTTTGTTATACAATATCTCGGTATAAATCCGTTGGAATAAGAATCCATCAATTCAGGAGAACAACCATGAAAAAAATCGTAATTTTGTGTTTCATCGGGATGTCAACCAGTCTGTTGGTCAACAAAATGAAAGAAGCTGCGTTGGAAGAAAATTTCGAATGTGTTATCGAAGCATTTCCGGTTGCCGATTCGAACACCGTCGGTAAAGACGCGGATATCGTATTGCTTGGCCCGCAAGTGCGTTTCAACCTAGCCAATATCCAAAAGCAATTTCCTGGTAAACCGGTCGAAGCGATCGATATGGTCACATATGGAATGTTGGACGGTAAAAAAGTCATCGGACAAGTAAAAAAGGCACTGGGACTTTAGTCATGGAGCGATTGGATTCGATTTCATTTCAAATCATTTCAACGGTCGGAACTGCACGCTCGATGTACATTGAAGCGATACAGGCGGCCAAGCGCGGGGATTTTTTAGGTGCCGATGGATTGATCGCCGAAGGAACGCAGTTGTTTCTGCAGGGTCACCAAGCTCATGCACAACTGATCCAACAAGAAGCAAGCGGTGAAAAAACCGAACTTTCGTTGTTGTTTATGCATGCTGAGGATCTATTGATGAGTGCCGATACCTTCAAGATTCTGGCAGAGGAGTTCATCGAACTCTATAAACGGATAGGATAAACATGGAACTTGGAATCATCTTGCTGAATCAGATCGAACTCATGTTTCTTCTGATGGGAATCGGCACATTGTTGTATAAAAGGGGATTGATCAGCGCCCAAGGTTCGAAAGAACTGGGCGCTCTTTTGTTATATGTAGTTACGCCTTTAGTGATGATACGTGCTTACTCAATTGAAGCAACGCCTGAGCGGACTTTTGGCCTTTTAGTTTCATTGGGACTCAGCGTCATCGCATTCGGAATAAGTCTAATCATAGCCCGAACTTTCTTCAAAAACCATCGCTTGGAACAATTCGGGACCGCATTCTCCAATTCAGGTTTCATCGGAATTCCATTGGTGTTGGCAGCTTTGGGCAACGAAGCGGTATTCTATCTCTCTGCGTTTCTCGTGCTGACTTCCGTGGCGATGTGGACCTATGGAATCTACTTGATGACCGGAACCACGAAAAGCCTGCATATTAAGAAGATTCTGTCCAACCCTATCATCATCAGCGCATTCGTCGGATTGACGATCTATGCCTTCCGTATTCCGATGCCGGCGCTGTTCGCCCGTACGCTGGATGCGGTCGCAGGATTGAATACGCCATTAGCGATGTTCGTCCTTGGCATTTATATGGCACAGCTCACCTTTAAGGAAATATTTCGCTTTGGAATCGTCTATTTGACGGCGCTGCTTCGGTTGATCGTCATTCCTCTACTTGTTTTAGGTGTATTCATGTTTATCCCTTCGCAATTCAATATGGCAAAAACCACGATTCTCATCGCAATCAGCGCTCCATCCGCAGCCAATGTCGCAATCATGGCCCAACAATTCCAGATGGATTATACCGAAGGTGTGAAAATCGTCATCGTGTCGACGCTACTGTGCATCATAACACTACCTCTGATTATCTTACTATCGCAATTCCTTTGGTTATAACCCTTGAACAGGGTTCTTTTTTTTGCAGGCTAAGTGTACAAGTCGCAAAAATTGAGTTAAAATACGGATAGTTAATTGTGGAGGGAAAACTATGAAAAGACTATCGATCTTACTTATCATCGTTCTTTTACTGGGGTTGGGGGCTTGTGCGAAAGCGAAAACCTTGCCGGTTGATTTGATTCGTGTTGCGATACCATCGTATCCTGTAAGTCTGGTTCCGACCCGGCTTGACGGCGACGCGGCGAAATTGGTGCAGGCACAAGTCTATGAAACCTTATACAAGCAAACAGATTCCGTTTTTAAGCCAGTATTGGCTAGTTCTTTTCCGGAATGTACACAAGGCGGTATGCGCTGTGTCATTAAGATTACGCCAAGCATCAATTTCCATAACGGCACTACATTCACAGTGAAGGATGCCGTTTACAGTATCAATCATCTGGTTGAAGCGAAGACAACCGAAATGAGTAGTTCCATCGCATCCGCGGTTGCGATCGATGATGTTTCGTTTGCGATCAATATGACTTATCCGGACGGGGAGTTGCTTTCAAAACTCGCACATCCGATGTTCGCGATGATTATGGCGAATAGCGATGCGGATAAGAAGCTCGAGAAAATGCCGATCGGAACAGGTCCGTATAAGTTCGTGTCCAACGACGGCAACAATAGTTTGAAGCTTACCCGTTACGACAATTATCATGGAACCAAAGCGCTGATTAAAGATGTGGAATTCGCGGTCTACAAGGACATAAACAAAGCTTTGACTGCTTTGCGCGACAGTGCAGTCAATGTCGTCACGAAAGTTCCTTTGCAAGCGAAAGAAAAGCTGACTACCTTGAAAGGGCTGACTTGGATTTCAGGCGACCTGGCATCCACGGTATATCTCGGTATTCGTAGCCAGAGCATGCAAAACAGTGCGCTTGAGTTACAGGATTTCCGTAAAGCCCTGATGTCAAGTGCCCATATTATGTATGAACCGGGTGCTTTCGGAGTGGCAAACATGACGAATCTATTCGGTATCGGAGTGCTCGGCAATGCAGGGCAAACTTCTGCCTTCCTGAAAGACACGCCGAGCGCCAAGTTTGCCGACCAGCCGATCAACATCGTTTCACCGCAGTTCGCACAGGATTTCGATGTGGCTGCCAGCATAGGAGCGACGTTAAAGAAAAAAGGTTTCACAAAAGTTTCAATCGAACTCTTGGCGCAGGACAAGCTGCTACAACGCACCACTGCCGACAAAGGATTTGATTTGATGCTCTTTGTTTGGAAGTATGATTTGGCCGACGGAGGAGATTTCATCGATTCATTCTTCGGATCGGATTCAGTCAATCGACTGCGCTATCGCAACGCCGACCTCGACAGTAAAATTCAAGCCCTCAACAGGACGTACACAGGCGATCAGCGCAAAATCAAACTGAAAGAGATTGAGAACATTCTAATCAGCGAAGGGATGATCTTGCCGCTCACCAAATTGGTTGATCATGCAATGGTTGCCCAAAGTGTGCAGAATGTCGCCATCGCGCCGGATGGAACGCTAAATATTGCGATTATGACATTTGCGAAAAAGTAAGATTCAAGTGTTTCCACCATCGTTGCCTTGCTGAAATAAATAGAAACGGTTCTTTGTTATTTCGTTGACAATAAACCGTTTTTTGTTTACACTGAAGTTGGAAGTTTATCATTTCACAAGAACGGGGGAATATCGATGAAGCGGTGCATTATTACTGATCAAGTCAACTCCGACTTCGAGGAAGCACTCAAAAAATGCCACAAACTCGGATACCCGTCTGTCGAAATTCACTCGATTTGGGGGAAAACCGTGGAACTTCTGAGTGAAGAAGAAGCACATATCGCTGCTCAACTCCTAAAACAATATGATATACACGCGGTTGTCTTAGCCAGCACGCTTTTCTTGATGACTACGCTGCGCGATTCAGATACTATACGCCGCTTCGACCCGACTTATCCGGTTTTTCTCGGGACTTATAGCGAACATGTTACGGCGCTTCAGCATACGCTTTCCATCGCAAAAATCCTGGGCGCCAGCGCAATCAGGGTGTTTCCGTTTCGTGCACCGGAAAACCGTATCGTCATCGGGGACGAAGACGATCAGTTTTTAATTATCGATCGATTCCGTACGCCGGTCAAAATGGCCGAATTAGAGGGGATTACGTTGCTCTTGGAAAACTGTCCGTTCTGCCATCTTCCGAAAGGCAACATGACCAAGAAGATCGTTGATCATTTCCAGAGCCCCTATTTCAAATTGTTGTGGAATCCGGCGCATTCCTATCAGTGCGTTAAAGACAGAATTCCGCGCAAGTATCTCAACTTGACCTTAGAAGAAGAGATGCGGCATATATTCAAACAAATCGGACATGTTCACATCACCGACATCAAATATGTACTTAATGAGCCCAAGCCCTTCAAACAGACGATATTGGGGCAAGGCGACGTTGCGTTTAAGGAAATCCTGCAGATTCTCAAAGACGGCGATTTTCGCGGATACTGTTCGCTGGAATCCGAACTTAACGTGCCGGATACCATCGTTAGTATGATCGTATTCAATTCAATGCTGGAAAGTATGCATATACGCAGGTGAGGAAAACTCACCTTTTTTCTTTTTTGAGGTTTGTTTATGAGTTATAATGAGACATGATAAGGATGTGATTGTGTGATCGAAGTATCAAACTTAACCAAGGAATTCGTGAAATACGAAAAAGAAAAAGGATTAAAAGGACTGCTAAAAGGCTTCTTCAATGCCAAAAAAGTTGTAAAAAAGGCCGTCGACAATGTGAGTTTCTCAATTGCCGAGGGGGAAATGGTCGGTTATATCGGCGCTAACGGTGCAGGTAAGTCAACGACTATTAAGATGCTGACAGGGATATTAACCCCTTCGTCGGGCGAAGTGAAAGTGAACGGAATCATTCCGTATAAAGATCGCGTACCCAACGCCAGGAATATCGGCGTCGTTTTTGGGCAACGCACACAATTATGGTGGGACCTGCCATTGAGCGAAAGTTTTTTGATTCTGCGGGAGATTTACGAAATACCGCAAAAAGACTATGACGACCGTATGGCCTTTTTTAACGACATCCTGAATTTGGATGATTTCATTAAATCTCCGGTACGGACTCTATCGTTGGGTCAACGCATGAGAGCGGATATCGCCGCTTCACTTTTACATAACCCGAAAGTCCTATATTTGGATGAACCGACGATCGGATTGGATGTCAGAGCTAAGCAGAAAATGCGTGATGCCATCAAACTGATGAACCAAACTTACAAAACCACGGTCATCTTGACCACTCATGATCTCGACGACATCCAGGAGTTATGCAACCGCATCCTGATTATCGATAAAGGGAAGATTATTTATGATGGATCGCTGAGTGAAATCAGGGAGAAATACGGAACGACCAAGCGGATCGAATGTGAAGTGAAAGATGAATTGGACGATGAAAAAATGGACTTTGCGTCCTGTTTCGATATTGATCCCAACGAACTTGAGATCACCCATGAAGACAAAAAATTATCCATCGTGTTTCCGAAACACAAGATCAGCGTTGCCCAAATGACCGAAGAAATCCTGCGCCGTTTCGATGTACAGGATATCAGTATTTTCGATGCGAATATCGAACGCATTGTCGCTAAGATCTATGATGAAGGGAAAGTCAGGTTGTGAGTAGCTTCTTTCGCAAATACGGTGCGTTCGCCAAAGCCAATTTTGAAGTCTCATTAATGTACCGTTTGCACATCATGTTTTGGGTCTTCGGCGATTTTTTCACGCTTGGCTTGACGATGCTGTTGTGGGTGGCGATTTATGCCAATTCACCGACCCAGATCTTACAGGGGTTCACGCTGACCCAAATGCTGTTCTATAATCTAGTGGTCCATATGACCGGGGCCATTACATACATGTCACCGCTCAATGATATCGCCGACGATTATTTCGACGGACGCATCGCGATGTCGCTGATCAAACCGACATCTTATGCCATTCAACTCTTCTTTCGAAACCTCGGCAACAATCTGTTTTCGAACATCTTTATCACACTTCCGACTTTTTTGTTTGTGGCAGCGGCTGCTTTCTTCACCAATAATACGAATGCTTTGGCTTGGATGACTTTGCCGATTTTTGTGTTTTCTGCTCTATTGGGTCTTTTCATCAATTACTTCGCGAACTTCATCTTTTCGAACCTCGTCTTCTATACCGAGGCTACCTTCGGAATGTTTCAGTTAAACAATGCGGTCGTCCGAATTTTCTCCGGTGCCCTCATTCCGCTGAACTTCTTCCCAGAATGGCTACGTACGGTCGCCAATTTCCTGCCTTATGCCAGCGTTCAGTATATCCCGGCAATGATCTTGTTGGGACGCACCACAGGGATGGGTCTTGTCTATGCGATTCTGACTCAATGCGGTTGGGTGTTATTGCTTGGTTTGGCCGCGAAACTGGTTTGGCGCCACTCGCTTTCCCGTATGAAAGTGATGGGTGGCTGAAATGAAACGCTACTTTAAAATCTACCGCGTATTCTTTGCCCAATATCTAAAGCAACTCATTCAATATCGCATCGACTTTTCCATCGGTATCTTTTCGTTTCTCCTAATCCAGTTTTCCGGCATCCTGTTCATCGGGCTTGTATTCGAATCAATCAACACACTTAACGGATGGTCGCTCAATCAAATGGTCTTTCTTTATGGATTCTTCCAGATTCCTCGTGGGTTGGATCACCTGTTTACCGACAATATCTGGTTGATTCCGACTAAAGTCCGGCGTGGGGATGTCGACCGCTACCTTGTCCGTCCGATTAACCCGCTATTCCAGTGCGTATCCGAGCGTTTCCAACCGGAGGCATTCGGGGAACTGGCGATCGGCATTATTCTGATCGTCTGGACGTCCGCTCGCATGAATCTTACCTTCACTCCGCTGATGTGGGGAGTATCTCTTATACTTATCTTCAGTGGAGCCCTGATCTATACATCCATCAAGCTATTAGGAGCGACGACCGGTTTCTGGATCATGAATTCGATGCCGCTGATGTCATTCGTTTACGGGTTTGCGGATTTCGCGAAATATCCGACCGTGATTTTCCCGAAGATCATCCAGATCTTGGTCACCGTGATCTTCCCATTCGCCTTTGTAAGTTTCTATCCTGCCAGTTATCTGCTTGGCATGAGTGATCCGGTATTTGTTGTGGCAGGGAGTCTGGTTGCATCCTCCATCTTTGCGGTCGTCT
>JBBQGS010000065.1:0-9230 GCA_038323255.1 Erysipelotrichales bacterium
GACCGGTGCCAATCCGTTAGCCGAATTGGAAATCGTTCTTGAAGTCATTCAACATGCGCAAGCCGGTGTCGCCGGGGGCGTGAAGCTCGCCACACTCGACGCCATCGTGGCGCTACATCCTGCCATCATCGTGGTGGGAGGGGGCATCACCAACCAGGATGATCCCGCTTTTGTAGCCCAATCGATGCAAGCGAGGATGAAAACATGAACCTACTCGCGTATGCGCAAGCGATTCCCGCCGAGCTAAATGCTGCTTTATCGCAGGTAAACCCTGCTTCGGTCGATCAGATGATCGAGTTGTTGGAAAAAGCGGACGAAATCTTCGTCTGCGGAGCCGGTCGCAGTGGGTTTATGGCACGCGCCTTCGCGATGCGCCTGATGCATATGGGACGCAAAGTCTATGTGGCAGGGGAAACAGTGACGCCGAATATCCGTGAAAGCGATGTATTGGTCGTCTGTTCGGGATCAGGTGAAACCAAGAGTTTGGTTTCGATGGCAGAAAAAGCGAAATTACTGAAGGCGAAAATCGTGTTGGTGACCATCAATCCGGATTCGACCATCGGGAAACTGGCTGATGTCTGCGTGCGCATCAATGCGCCCTCACCCAAAGCAACCAAAGAAGGCGACCTTAAAAGCATCCAGCCGATGGGCAACCTCTTCGAACAGAGTTTATTACTGTTACTGGATATCGTCATCATGCTGATCATGGACAAACAAGGTTTAAGCGGCAGCGAGATGTTCAAGCGGCATGCCAATCTCGAATAGAAAACTTCAATTCGCAAAATCGCGTAAGGAGATCGATCATGGGTAAAGAATTGGTATTCGCAGCGCTTCGCCATGAACAAGTACAACGGGCTCCCTGGGTTCCTTTCTGCGGCGTGCATGCCGGCAGTTTAAAAGGATTCACAGCCGATGAAGTGCTGCATGACAAGGACAAATTGGTTGCGAGTCTGTTGGAAGTGAATAAGGCATACTCTCCCGATGGACAACCGGTCGTGTTCGATCTTCAGGTCGAAGCGGAAATCCTTGGCTGCGACCTGAAATGGGTCAACGACAGTCCTCCGATGGTATCTTCCCATCCGCTGGCTCAGGACAAGAGAATCCCTGATGAACACTCGCTGCCCAAAGAAACCGACGGTCGCTTACCGATGATTCTTTCCGCCATGCGTGAAGTAAAAGCGACCATCGGTCAAACGACAGCCTTATATGGATTGATCACGGGTCCATTTACACTGGCTTCCCATCTGCGCGGAACCGATCTGTTTTTGGATATGTACGACGATCCTGAATTCGTAGAAGAATTGATGGGATATTGCGTAAAAGTCGCCAAAAAAATGGCGGCGATGTACATCGATGCAGGCATGGATGTCATCGCCCTGGTTGATCCGCTTGTTTCACAGATTTCGGTCGAGCACTTTGAAGATTTTCTCAGTCAACCATATTCCGATATCTTTGCGGATTTACGCAACAATCATGTTTTCTCTTCCTTCTTCGTCTGCGGTGATGCGACACGCAATATCGAAGCGATGTGCAAGTGCGCTCCCGACAATATCTCGATCGACGAGAACATCAACATCAAAACCGCCAAAGAGATCTGCGACCGCTATAACGTCGCCATCGGCGGTAACATCCAATTGACCATCACCATGCTTCACGGTTCCCAACAAGCCAATATGAAAGCCGTGTTGGATATTCTGGATGCTTGCGGGACACACAATCTGATTGTCAGCCCGGGATGCGATATGCCTTATGCGACACCTTCCGAAAACGTCATCGCCGCTTCCTTTGCGATGCATAATCCCGATGAAGCGCGCAAGATGATCGAAGGTTATGACAGTTCTTTGGATTTGGCGGATATCTCCGTCACACTGCCTGACTATACACAGCTGAAGCGTCCGTTGGTCGAAATCTTCACCTTGGATTCAGCCAGTTGCGCCGCATGCGGATATATGTTGGGCATGGTCGAATCGGTCAGTGAGGAACTGGGCGATGTCTTTGATTTTGTGGAATACAAGTTCACGAAACGCGAAAACATCAAACGCTGCATCGAAATGAAAGTGAAAAATCTACCTTCCCTGTATCTCAACGGGAAACTCATCTATTCATCCCTTATTCCCAACAAATCCGAATTGATTGAAAAAATCAAAGGGACTAGCTTCTGATATGCGCCTGATTGTCGTCAACGGATTCCTTGGCAGTGGCAAAACCACCTTCATCCAGCGGTTTCTTTCGACGCACTCACAACCCATTGCGGTGATCGTAAACGAGTTCGGTAAGACAAGTTACGATGGCGATCTGCTTGGGATACAAAGTTCATTGGTGACGTCCATTCATCACGGTTCGATCTTTTGTACCTGCAAGGCGGAAGAATTCGTCACCGTGCTATCCCGTATCCTATTTGAACAGCATGTTCTTTGTCTGATCGAGTCCAGCGGATTTGCGGATCCGAGTGGCATGAACGGTCTGATTGTAAGGGCGATGCAGCAAGCTTCCATTCAAGAAACGGAGGTTTGCGCTTTGTCGATCGTCGACCCACTGACCTTTAAGAAATTGATCGGTTCGATGGCGATGATGCGCAAGCAAGTAGAAACGGCGGATACGATCCTGATCAATAAGAGTGATCTTTGCGATCAAAGCACGCTCGATGAGCTTAAGTCGCTTGTTGCGGTGTTCAACCGCAATGCGAACATTGTCCATGGCAGCAGGGGAGAATTAAGTGAAGACCAGTTGATCTTTCATCAGGTCGTCACTTCCGATCCGACCACGAACGGCTCAAAAAAAGATCCGACTGCCGGCGAAATCACACTAACCTGTAAGACATGGGCGAGTGATCAATCCATATCCGATTTTCTGACAGACATTCAACCCTATCTGCTGCGATTAAAAGGGTATGTCCATACAAGCGAAAACGCATATCGGATCGAAATCGCAGCCGGTATCTGTACGATGGAAACAATCGCAAATGCCAGCAATGAACTCGTCCTTCTCTATTCATCGAAATTCACTTCGTCCCAACAACTGCTTGAAATAGTTGGCAAGCATCAACCTGAAGTTGAACGGTGGCTCAAATGAAGCGCAAGATCATCGCCTGCGATGTGTTCAAACCGTACCTTGAACATCTTTATTTAACGATGGAATCGGAAAACATCGACTATCTGGAAATCAAACAACACGATCATCCTGATCAACTTGCCAAGAAAATCCAGGAGAAAATCGATCAGATCAGTGATGTGGATGAAATTCTGTTGCTTTACGGATTGTGCGGAAACGCGATCCTACCACTTAAAGCAAGAGACATTCCGATTCGGGTGATGCGCGTTCATGATTGCGGGGCCGTACTCCTTGGATCCAACGAGGCATACCGCAAACGATTCGAAGGGAATCCGCTCAAACGCTATCACTGTCTGTCTTATGGGGACAGAGAAGAAGAGTACTTCGCGCGCACTTCACCTGAATACCGTAGAATCGCAAATCAATACGGCGAAGACAACGCGGACTATGTATTTGAAATGTTAGTTGTTAAAAACACCAAACCTGTCACCTACATCAAACTGGGATTGCCGGGTGAGGATCAGCAAATCGCGAAACGTGAAAGTGATTATTATTCGGTTGTCGAAGGGAATTTAGGGATGCTGGAAAAAATGCTGCGAGGGAATGACGATGCTGTCCAAGTCACACTTCATCCCGGCGAGCATTTTGAAGGAATCTATGATTATGTTGAGATACTAAAAACGGTTAAAGACGAGCACATTCAGTAAACGGATTCAGTAAAAAAACGGAGGAAAACATCATGGATAAGAAAAATTTCGACGAACTTATTGCCAGCGTATTACGGGGAAAAGTAAAAGATGTAGATAGATTGTGTAAAGAAGAGTTGGAAGCAGGCACAAGTGCCTTCGCTATTCTCGACGACGGACTGCTCGCCGCAATGCAAATCGTCGCGCAACGCTGGAAAGACGGAACCGTCTTCATTCCCGAAGTGTTGATCGCAGCCCGCGCATTGAATATTGGACTTGCCATTCTGGAACCGCATCTTGTCCTTGGAAATGTGAAACCCAAAGGTAAAGTCATCCTGGGGACCGTCAAAGACGATTTGCACGATATCGGAAAAAATATCGTCGGATTGATGCTGAAATCGCACGGGTTCGAATGCATCGACTTAGGTGTCGATGTTGCACCCGCGAAATTCGTTGAAGCCGCGATCGCCAATGAAGCCAACGTCGTCTGTATGTCCGCGCTGCTGACCACCTCGATGGTGCACTTCAAAGCCGTCATCGAAGCATTCACAGCTGCCGGCATCCGCGATAAAGTCATGATTTGTGTCGGCGGAGCTCCGGTCACGGAAACCTTCGCCCATCAAATCGGAGCCGATTTATTTGAACCGGATGCGGTAACATTCGCCGAACACCTTGAACAGTGTTTGGCCTAGGAGGATCCTATGCCACTCGATCAATCAAAATTCCCAAAAGCCAAAAAGAATATTTTAAGCCGTGAAGAAGTGAAAGCGATTTTACGCGGTGAAGGGAAGACACGTCCCGCCCAAGTCGTCACACCCTTGCTTTTTGTCCCTGAAGAACAACCAATACGGGAAGCCTTCATGAAAAATCTGATGGAAGAATATCCGGATGACGCGGTGTTCTTTGAATACACCCGGCCGGCTAATTTCGGAAAACCGGGCGACCGGTATTGTTGGTGCGATGTCGAAGGGGCTGATCCGCTTGCGAAACTGGCGCCTGGCGCAACTATCGGAATCGATGAAAAAACCGCCTTGGACTGGGAAACCATCCAACAAATCACGCGCGATATTCCCGACCCCTTTGCGCCGGAAAGTCTGGTACAGAATTATTTCGAAGATGATGGCCGTTATCGCGGTATCTTTTGGACCCGCTTATCGTTTGAGAGGCTCTGGCATTTCCGTGGCATGAGCGAGACCTTGATGGATTTTTACCTCAATCCGGATGAAATCAAAGATCTCCTGGATCGTCTCAAACATGTTTTGTATCGTGCCATCGATCGTGCCTCCAGTGACGAATACAAATTCGACGCAATCGCCTTTACCGATGATATCGGCATGCAGGACCGTCCGTTCTTTTCCGAAGAGATTTTCATTGAGTTCCTGAAACCCCACTATAAAGATGTCATCGATTATGCGCATGCACACGGGCTGGATGTTTGGCTGCATACCTGCGGGAACGTCGAACCGTTTATCTCACATTTCGTCGAAATGGGACTGGATTGCCTGCATCCAATTCAAAAATATACGATGGACGAAAAGAAAATCGTCGAACAATTCGGCGACAAATTATGTTTCTGGGCCGGTATGGAAGTCCAGCGTACACTGCCGTTTGGAACCCCCGAAGATGTCCGTGAAGAAATGCGTTTCCTGATGGATACCTTCTACAAGCCCGGTCATGGGCATGCGGTATTCAGCAGCGGCAATCGCCTTGGGAAAGACATCCCCAATGAAAACCTGATCGCTTTCTTTGAGGAAATGTATCTCTATGGGGAGAAGATTGCGACCCAGGGTCATGCGGAAAACCATCTTTCTCCGTCTACCTACAAAGACATCCATCCGTGAGTCTGATGCGGATCATCAAAAAAGACCGCAACGTACTGGATTTTCTACGGGAAAACAAAGTTCCGATCGACGCCGTATGCAATGGAAAAGGAACCTGTGGTCGCTGTAAAGTGAAATTCATCGATGCTGCCCCAACTAGTACGAGTGAAGAAAAGGAAACCCTAACGGTGGCTGAAATCGACGCTGGCATCCGTTTAGCCTGCCGTCATACCGTTGCACAAGATACAGCAATCCAACTCTTGGATGAGGGTGAATATACCATTCTGGGCTCTTCAAGCACACATTTTCATGTCGAGCACAAGGATGATTTACTACGCATCGCTATCGATATCGGGACAACGACCGTGGTCTTGCTTGTGATCGACAGTGATGGGAAAGTACTGGATGAAATCCGTTTTCTCAATCCGCAGCGCTCTTATGGAGCGGATGTACTTTCACGGATCCAATATACCCTTGAAACCGATCCCAACAAGGTTTCCGATGTCTTGCTTGCGCAACTGTCAAAGACCTTGTCGCGCATCAGTTTATCTTATCCAAAAAGAACATTTCGCATCGGCGTCACCGGCAATCCGACCATGACGCATTTGTTTATGCGCGCGGATGTAGGACCGATTATTCATATTCCATATTCCTGCGCAATCAAGCTTACTCAAACATTTTTAATAAGTAATCTATTTCCGACGTTGACAATGCTCGGTGAAATCGTTGTTTATCCGCCCATTTCAGCCTATGTTGGCGCCGATATCGTGTGTGGATTGATCGATCTGGATTTCTTTTTTCGCACGGGCAACCATTTGTTTCTGGATCTCGGGACCAACGGTGAACTTGTCTTACTGAAAGACGGGATTGCGTATGCGACCAGTACGGCAGCCGGTCCTGCTTTTGAAGGCGGGAACCTCTCCTGCGGCTGCGGTAGCGTCGATGGTGCAATCAGTGATGTTTTCCGTAATCGCGATGGAACGCTTGGCTATGCGACGATCCATGATATGGATCCGGTCGGCATCTGCGGCTCCGGCTATATCGATCTGTTCAGCGTCATTCTAGGCAAAGAGATGGATGAAGCAGGTTATCTGGAGGCGCAAGTGGAATTGACGCCCATATTGGGATTGACCCAACTGGATGTTCGTAATTTCCAATTGGCGAAATCCGCTATTCGCAGCGGGATTGAAATATTATTGAAAATGAGTGATACTAAGCCTGAAGAGATCGAGCGTTTCGATCTCGCCGGCGGGTTCGGAAGTGCGTTGAGTATCGACGCCGCGATCAAGATCGGATTATTCCCTGGGGAATTAAAGCATAAAGTACATATCGTCGGAAATACCGCCCTACGGGGAGCGGCGAAGCTGCTCTTTGCGGCATCCGAAACCACGTTGTTTGATCCAACGCGCATCGTATCAGTCGAATTGGCGAGTGATCCTGCGCTGATGGAACTTTTTACAGAGTATCTGTATTTCAACTAAACAAGGAGGCTAGTATGACCAGAAAAAAAGCGCTTGAGATGACCCGTCAGGAGTTGGCCGGCTATATCGACCAATCCGTCCTTAAACCGGAATTTACACAGGAAGAGATTCGTAAATATGTGCAGGAAGGGGTCGATTTCGGATGTAGAACCGTCTGTATCAACCCGACATCCTTGGACATCGCCGCGGAATTAACCAAAGGCACAGAAACCAAGATCTGTATCGTCTGTGATTTTCCGTTTGGCTTATCCCCGACTGAAGTCAAAGTGATGCAGGCGAAATATTATATCGAAAACTGGGATATTTTCGAACTGGATGTCGTCGCCAATTACGGCTGGATCCGCAGCGGACGCTGGGATCTGGTTGAGCAAGATATCAAAGCCGTTACCGATATTTGCCATGCTCACAAAGTAGCAATCAAAGTGATCTTTGAAACCGATGCGCTGACTTTGGATGAAGTGCGTATCGCCAGCGAAATCTGTGCGAAAGTCGATGTTGATTTCGTCAAGACTTCCACCGGATTCTTTACCGGCGGACGCAGTGACGGCGCAACCCCCGAAGTGCTTGGCGTGATGTTTGACGCAGTCAAGGGGAAATGCAAAGTCAAAGCTTCGGGCGGCATCCGCTCACGCGAACGTTTTTTGGAATATATCGATAGGGGCGTCGACCGGATGGGAATCGGATACAAGTCGACCGGCATGGTACTGGGCACGACCATCGAAGACGTGCGCTCAGGGAAGTAAACCGATGCGCCCTTTACTGAACATGGATTTCAACGTAAATTTGATCGACTTTCACCGGATCGACCGTTTACGTGCGAAGATGTTGCGTCATGACGCATCCCTGTGCAGCGAACGGGCGCTTTTTTATACCCAATCCTTCCGTACTACGATCAATCAGCCGATGATTCTACGCAAAGCGCAGGCTTTTGCCTATACGTTGAAAAATATGCACATTTATGTGGAAGAAGACAGCCTATTCTTCGGGAATCAGGCTTCGCGCAATTTCGCGGCACCGATTTATCCCGAGTATTCCATCGCATGGATCAAACAGGAAATCGATTCGTTCCCGCTTCGCAAAGGCGATGCCTTCAGCGTCGATCCAATTGTTCGCGCGGATCTGTTTTCCATCTTCGACGATTGGAAAGGGATAACCCATCAAGATAAAGTCCTAGCCGATCTCAGTGAAGATGTCCTGTTGGCGCAGAAACAAGGAGCCCTGCATTTAGGCGGCATCTCCATGAGCGGCGACGGCCATTTGGTGCCGGATTTTACGCTGATCTTGAAACTCGGGTTTCGCAATATCCTTGCAACTTTACCAAACGACACGGATTTCTACCGTAGTGTTCGCATTGCGCTGGAAGCTGCGTTGGATTTTGCGAAACGCTATGCGGATGTTTGTCTTGACTTAGCTCATCAATGTGATCATCTACTACGTAAACAAGAACTCTTAGACATGTCAAAGCGGGCAAACCGGCTTTTTGAAGGTCCAGCCTCTTCCTATCTTGACGGGATCCAAACGATGTATCTGGTCCACATCCTACAGTCGATTGAAAGTAATGGGCATTCGTTCTGTTTCGGACGATTTGACCAAGAGATGTATCCGCTCTATCAACAGGATATAACGAACGGCGTTCTTAGCCGTGAACAGGCTTTGGAAGCGACCATCCATTTCTTCCTGATGACCAATTCACTCAATAAACTTCGTCCCAACTCGCATACAACCTATTCGCAAGGATATCCGCTCTACACGAATCTGATGATCGGGGGAGTGGATGAGAACGGCATCGATGCCACCAACGATTTATCCTATCTCTGCATGGAGGCGATGAATCAAACTGCTTTGAACGAGCCGAATTTTTCCATGCGCTACCATCAAAAGGACTTGCGCGCGGCGACAACCTCGACTACGAGCAGGTTCGTCGGATGAGTTCGTAAAATGATGAGTCAAGTATGTAGTCGCCTATTCTTGCCTGTGTCTCTCCCCGTCTCCAGCCTCTCCAGTGGGGCGGACATTCTTGTCTGCCTCGCGGCGCAGCCGCGATCCAAACCCAGGGAGCCACAAAGACACGAAGAATCCCGAGGAAAGAAAAGCGGGCGGAAGCCGGATCCTGGTCCGGCCTCCGCCCGCTTGCACGATCTGCGCCTTGACGGGACCAATCTACCGACGCCGGCGTAACCCCAGCAATGATC
>JBBQGS010000066.1:0-9153 GCA_038323255.1 Erysipelotrichales bacterium
TCCCAGCTTCGCACCGACCTGCCGGATATTCGTCCGGGTTATACAGTTCGTATCGACGTCCAGATTAAGGAAGGCGATAAGACGCGTATTCAGGCGTTCGAAGGGCTCGTCATTGCCCGTCAGGGTAGTGGTGTGGCGGAAACGATCATCGTCCGCAAAATGTCATCCCAGATCGGGGTAGAACGCATATTCCCATTGCATTCACCGATCATCAGTTCGATCACCGTGGTTCGTCGTGGTAAAGTTCGCAGAAGCAAACTATTCTACCTGCGCGGCCGTTCCGGTAAGGCTTCCCGCCTCGTCGAAATTCGTTAATAAAAGCCGGCTACCGGCTTTTATTCTATTTAGGAGGATTATGGAAAGTAACAAACCCAAAAAAGACGATCATTTCGGCATCAAAGAATTCGGCAAATCGCTGATTTTCAGCATCATTTTCGTTGTGGTCTTCACCACCTTCATCGCCAAACCGATCCGCGTCAACGGATCCTCGATGTATCCGACGCTGATTGATCAGGAACTCGGCTTTTCCAACGTCCTTTCATTGAAAACGTTCGGCATCCACCGTTTCGACGTAGTCATCGTCTATGTCGACCAATTAAAGGAATACCTGGTCAAACGCGTCATCGCATTGCCCGGTGAAACCATCGAGTATAAGAACGAAACGCTCTACATCGACAATAAGCCGGTGGAACAAACATTCCTGAATAAAGAGTATGTAGCGGCTACCAAGAAAAACATCAACGCTGAATTCACGAATTCATTCGGACCTTATACCGTTAAAAAAGGGGAAGTCTGGCTGATGGGCGACAACCGTCCGTTTTCCAGCGACTCCCGCCGCTTCGGCGCTTTCTTGATCAATAAAATTGTCAGTAAAGACGCTTATATTCTCTTTCCTATAAATCAGATCCGTATCATAACCCAATAGGAGGTGCTTTATGACCATCCAATGGTATCCCGGTCATATGACCCGTGCGAAAAGGGAAATCGAAGAACGCCTGAAAATGGTGGATATGATCATCGAATGTCGCGACAGCCGCATTCCGCTTTCCTCGCAGAATCCCTTATTGGTTTCGCTGACTCAAAATAAACCAAGACTGATCATCTTAACAAAAAAAGACAAAGCAGATAAAGCGCAGACCGATTTATGGATCAAAGCTCTAAGCGACGACAATACCAACGTACTGGCGCTTGATCTTTTCAACGACGATGTGCGCGCTAAGATCGTGGAAGGATGTAAGTTGGCGATGAAACCCAAGTTCGACCGCTGGCTATCCAAAGGGATACGGCCACGTAAGATCCGCGCCATGGTGTTGGGCATCCCCAACGTCGGGAAATCGACCCTCATCAACCAACTCGGCAAACGTAAGGTCATGATCACCGCCGACCGTCCGGGCGTCACGATGGCGCTTAAGTGGGCCAACGTCCATCCCGATTTGGATCTGTTGGATACACCTGGCGTTCTGTGGCCTCGCTTTGAAGACCGCAATGTTGCACTGAACCTGGCCCTTACCGGCGCCATTAAAGACGATGTATTGCCATTGGAAGAAGTGGCGTTCCATACTTATGACTTTCTGAAGACCTATTATTCCGAGCGCGTCGAAAAGCGCTTTGAATTGACACTTTGCGACGATCCCGTTGAATTCTTCACCAACTTGGCCACGAAGCGTGCTTATCTCAAAAACGGGTTAGCGGATATCGAGCGTGCTATGCATACTTTGGTCAGGGAAATGCGCCAGGATGAATTCGGGCCAGTGACCGTGGAGCGCGCCCCGTGATTCACGCACTGGAAACCCGTAACTGGGAAATGCAACGTTCTGTTTGCGGCATCGACGAAGCTGGGAGAGGCCCTTTGGCCGGACCCTGCGTGGTCGCGGCGGTCGTTCTTCCAATCGGCTATACGCACAAGACAATCAACGATTCCAAACAACTCAGCGAAAAGAAACGTGAAGCTTGTTATAGGGACATCCTGCGCGATGCCATCAGCATTTCGATCATCGCGGTATCCGAAACGACGATCGATCACGAAAATATCTACCAAGCGACCAAACACGCTATGATCCTGTTGGCAAAAAACGCACCGGCCGATTTGATTCTGAGTGATGCGATGCCTTTCAACGTCGCAGGCAAAGAAGTCGTCGACCTCATCAAAGGCGATACCTTAAGTATCTCCATTGCGGCCGCCAGCATCATTGCGAAAGTCACCCGCGACAGAATCATGTGCGGCTTCGATCTGTTTTATCCCAAGTATGGTTTTGCCCGACATAAAGGCTATCCAACCGCCGCACACATCGAAGCCATCCGAACCTACGGCATCCTGCCCATCCACCGTATGACCTATGCGCCGATCCGTGAAATCTCCCAACTCCGTCTTTTTTGACGGAGTTTGTTTATTTCTATCGTAATGGATAGGGGAGTGATGAGATGAAACGTGAAACTTTGATTGCCTACAGTATAAAATACCAGGGCGAACCATATCGAATTGCCCAAGCGATACACAATGAGGAAGCAATCGAAATCCCGGCCTATCTGCCTCAATGTGTCTGTTTGCTGGATGACGACTATCCTCAACTTTACCGTTCATTGCGACATCCGCCGTTTGTGATCTATTATTATGGCAACCTCAGTCTGTTGAACCGCGACACGCTCGGCATCGTAGGCAGCCGCTCGGCGACGCCCGATGCCATCTTACAGACAGCGGACATTGCGCGCTTGCTTGCGAAAAAGTATGTCATACTTAGCGGGATGGCCAAGGGTATCGATACTGCGGCGCATATTGCGGCCCTTGAAACCGGAACTACCGTTGCGATTTTGGGCAGCGGCATCGATTTTCCCTATCCCGCGCAAAATCGCGACCTGTATGAACAACTAAAGCAAAATGGACTTGTACTCTCAGAATATCCCGGTACGTCCAAACCACTCAAACACCATTTTCCCTATCGTAACCGCTTGATTGCGGCCGCAAACAGAGGCATCCTTGTCACGCAGGCGGTATGTAAAAGCGGCTCGATGTTAAGTGTCAAGGAGGCGTTAGAGTTGGGGCGCGAGGTCTATTGCCTGCCGTATCCTTATAATAGTAAGGAAGGGGCGGGATGCAACCTTTTGATTCAGCAAGGAGCGACGATATTGACAAACACAGGTGATTTGGACATCATATAGTGAAAACAGTTGACAAAGAAACACTTCTGTTTCAAACTGAAACCCGTAGAAATGGAGACGCAAATGAAAAAACTCGTGATTGTGGAATCACCCTCAAAATCGAAAACGATTGAGAAATACTTGGGGGCCGACTTCGAAGTCGTATCGTCCAAGGGACATATTCGTGATTTGGCGACGCGCGGAAAAGACGGTTTAGGCGTCGATGTTGAAAACGACTTCAAACCGACTTATGCCATTAGTAAAGACAAGACGGATGTTGTGAAGCAACTCAAGGCGAAAGCCAAGAAGTGCGACGAAGTTTATCTCGCAACCGACCCCGACCGCGAAGGAGAGGCTATTTCGTGGCATCTTGCTGACGAACTCGGACTGGATACGAATTTGATCAACCGCGTGGTTTTCAACGAAATCACCAAGAATGCAATCGTCGAAGCCTTCCAGCATCCTCGTACGATCGACATGGACCTGGTCCGTTCCCAAGAAACAAGAAGAATTTTAGACCGTATCATCGGATTCAAACTATCAAAACTTCTCTATAATAAAATCAAATCGAAATCGGCAGGGCGTGTCCAATCGGTCGCGCTGAAACTGATTGTCATACGGGAAAAGGAAATCCTCGCTTTTCTTGCGGAAGAATATTGGACGATCCATGCGGTATTCGAGAAAGACGGCACGGAATTCGATGCGGTTTTGGAGAAAATTGACGGAGTGAAAGCGAAACTTGTCAATAAAGAGGAAACCGATGCGGTTTTAGCACGACTGGGAAGCGGCTTTGAAATTAAATCGGTTCGCAAACAGACCCGCAACAAGGACGCGAAATTACCGTTTATCACGTCCACCCTGCAACAGGAAGCCGCCAACAAACTGAACTTTTCAGCTAAGAAAACCATGCGTACGGCCCAGAAACTCTATGAAGGAGTGAATCTACCCAGCGGCATGGAAGGGATGATCACCTATATGCGTACCGATTCGACGCGTTTGAGCGGCGGATACAGGGAAAGCGCCAAAGCCTTCATCAAAGAGAACTTCGGAGCTAACTATAATGGATTCTATCGTGTCAAAAACGAAGAAAACTCGCAGGACGCCCATGAGGCGATTCGTCCTACGCATGTTGAATATACCCCCGACTTCCTCAAAGCACATCTCTCAACAGATGAATACAAACTCTATAAACTGATCTATGCTCGTGCACTGGCATCCCTGATGAGCCCGGCAATCAGCGATGTAGTCAGCGTCACTTTGACCCAACACGGGCTGGATTTCGCTGCGACCGGATCCCATCTGAAATTCGACGGGTATCTGCGCGTATATGGAGAATATGAACAGACGAAGGACAGAATGTTGCCTGAACTCATTGAAAACGAAGAATTGTTAAGCAAGTCACTGGAAGGGAAACAGCACTTCACCGAACCACCGCTGCGTTATTCCGAAGCAAGACTGATCAAAGCGATGGAAGAAAAAGGCATCGGCCGTCCTTCGACCTATGCGACCATCATCGATACGCTGCAAGTACGCATGTATGTCACCTTGGAAAAACAAGGGACGCAGAAAACCAAGATGTTCATCCCGACCCCACAGGGAATCTTGACCGATGAACAGTTGGAATTGCACTTCCCAACCGTCATCAACGTCGGCTATACCGCCGAAATGGAAAACGAATTGGATGAAATCGCGGAAGGGAAACGGGATTCCGTTTCATCCCTGCGTACTTTCTACGACAACTTCGCTCCTTTGATCACCAAAGCCAACGATGCGATGGAAAAGAAGGCGCCTGAACTAACCGGAGAAATGTGTCCGACCTGCGGGAAACCGCTGGTCTTTAGAGCCGGCCGTTTCGGACGGTTCATCTCCTGCAGTACCTATCCTGAATGCAAATACACTGCCAAGATACCCAGCGACAAACCGGCGGCCGAATTAACGGATAAGATTTGTCCGGAATGCGGTAGTTTCCTGGTGAAACGCAAAAATAGATATGGCAAATTCTTTTATGGCTGCAGTTCTTTCCCCAAATGCAAGTTCCTTGAGAATATCCCTTACGCCAAGAAATCAGAAACACAAGAAGAAATATGAAAAGCGTTCATGTGATCGGTGCCGGATTAGCCGGCAGCGAAGCCGCCTGGCAGTTGGCAGAGCGTGGGATTCATGTCATTTTGCATGAAATGCGTCCTGTGAAAAGCACTCCCGCCCATCATACCGACGGGTTCGCGGAGCTGGTGTGTTCCAATTCGTTGCGTTCCAATCAATTAAACAATGCGGTCGGTGTCCTGAAACAAGAACTCCGACTTATGCATTCGATTATCATGGAAGCGGCGGATGCGACGCTTATTCCGGCCGGCCGCGCATTGGCCGTCGACCGCAATGCTTTTTCCAACTACATCACAAAGAAACTGACTTCTCATCCGTTGATCTCAATCGTGCGCGAAGAAGTTCAAGAAATCCCCGAGGGACCATGCATCATCGCAAGCGGACCGTTAACATCCGATACATTGGCGGATTCAATCCGCTCTTTTCTGTGTACCGATGCACTCTACTTTTACGATGCGGCAGCGCCGATCGTGGAAAAGGATTCGATCGATTTCACCATCGCCTATCTGAAATCCCGTTACGACGAAGGGGACGGCGACTATATCAACTGTCCTATGTCCAAAGAACAATTTGACGCTTTTTACGATGCGGTCTTACGCAGCGAAAAAGTAAAATTGAAAGAATTCGAAAAAGAAATTTACTTCGAAGGCTGTATGCCGTTTGAGGAGATGGCCAGACGTGGTCGCCAAACTTTACTTTTCGGACCCATGAAACCGGTTGGATTAGAGCGCGAAGGCGAGCGTCCTTATGCGGTCGT
The DNA here is from genome assembly GCA_038323255.1 of Erysipelotrichales bacterium. Lineage (GTDB taxonomy): Bacteria > Bacillota_I > Bacilli_A > Erysipelotrichales > Erysipelotrichaceae > GWE2-51-13. The sequence continues at coordinate 5,996 of JBBQGS010000066.1, forward strand.
CCAGTTGCGTCAGGATGACGCGGCGGCGACCCTGTATAACATCGTCGGTTTCCAGACACATCTGACCTGGGCGGAACAGAAACGCATCTTCCGCATGATCCCCGGTCTTCAGCATGCTGAATTCGCACGTTTCGGCGTGATGCACCGTAACACCTATATCAATGCGCCGACCATCTTGTATCCGACCTATCAAACCAAAACCAACCCCGATCTCTTCTTCGCAGGTCAGATGACCGGTGTCGAAGGGTATGTGGAATCGTGCGCCAGCGGCTGTTTGGCCGGCATCAACATGGCCCATTACCTCAAAGAAAACAAAACCTTATCGCTGGACAACACCTGCATGATCGGAGCCATGGCAGCCTATATCGCCAATGCCAATCCGAACTCCTTTCAGCCGATGAACGCAAATTTTGGTATAATGGTCTTGAAAGAAGCGTCCAACAAAAACGATCGTAAAGAAGCCCTGATGAAACAGGCGCTTGCCCGGATCGAAAAGTTTGTCCGCGATGAAGCCGATGGAACAGGAAATTGAACGATTTCTAGTCTATATAAAAAACAAGAATACGGGATCGCAACACACGGCTGACGCTTACGGTCGCGATTTGAGACGCTTTTTGGATTATGTAAAAGGGAAAAACATCGACACTTGGGATAAGGTCGACAAAGATACTGCCAAGAAATATATCGATTTTTTGTGTGGCGACAGCATTGCTTTTCTTAAAAGCAGCACGCTTAACCGCAATCTATCAGGCCTGCGTTCGTTTTTCAACTATCTGATTCTCAACGGCAAGGTAGCGTCCAATCCGTTCACCCGGATACGCGCTTTACGCGGTGCGGCACTACTGCCGGATTTTCTGTTATTTGAGGAAATCGAGCGTCTGTTCGACGCGATCGATACGCAAACTCCACAAGGCAGACGCGATCGCGTGATGTTTGAACTGATGTATGCCTCCGGGCTGCGGGTCGCCGAGACTGCGAAGTTACTGGTATCCAACATCGATCTGAACCAGCGCGTGCTGCGTATCCGAGGTAAAGGTTCCAAAGAGCGCTTCGTCCCGTTCTATCCATCCATCGGCAACCTTTTAAAGGACTACCTGGGAAAAGACAGAAACGAACTGTTGGATGGAAGCAGGGATGAGCACGTCTTCATCAACAATCGTCATAAACCCCTCAGTGAAAGAGGGATACAATATCTGCTTGACCAATATGCGAAATTGGCCAATTTAAACAAAACCGTCCATCCGCATATGTTGCGGCATTCCTTTGCGACCCATCTGCTGGACAATGGCGCCGACCTGCGCATCGTGCAGGAACTGCTGGGACATGCCCATCTAAGCACCACCCAAATCTACACGCACGTCAGTGTCGACCGTTTGAAAAGCGCCTATTTAAGCGCTCATCCAAGGGCGAAAGACAAGTGATTTCAGGCTTGATAGAAGCAGTTTACTATGGTATAGTATTCAGTGGCATCGAAGGATGCACATCGCACATCGGGAATTCATGGATCCGTGCCCAATCTAGGGTTATCCGTGTTCGAACCGGTGGAGGACTAACGGAAAGAGAGGACATTCAATGTCAGTCGTATCGATGAAGAAATTGTTGGAGAACGGGAGTCATTTTGGCCACCAGACTAGAAAGTGGAATCCGAAAGTAAAACCGTTTATCTACGCCGCCAAAAATGGTGTTTACATCATTAACCTGGAGATTACCCAAGAAAAGCTCGAAGACGCCTATAACGCCATGAGAGCGATCGCCGAAAAGGGCGGTAAAGTATTGTTCGTAGGGACGAAGAAACAGTCTCAACCTGTCGTATTGGACGAAGCGCTGCGTAGCGGTGCCTTCTACATCAACCAACGTTGGTTGGGCGGAACCTTGACGAACTTCAAGACCATCCAAAAACGTATCCGCCGTTTGCTTGAAATCGAAGAGATGGAAGCCAGCGGAACGATCAATGTCTATCCGAAAAAAGAAATCGCGCAACTGCGCAAAGAAGCCGCACGTCTGGAAAACTTCCTGGGCGGCATCAAAACCATGATCAAACTGCCGGATGCGGTATTCGTCGTCGACCCCACGGAAGACCACAACGCCGTCGCCGAAGCACGCAAACTGGGCATCCCGGTATTCGGCATCGTCGATACCAATTGTGATCCGGAATTAATCGATTACGGCATTCCTGCCAACGACGACGCGATCCGTTCGATCAAACTCATCGTCGGTCTGATGGCCGATGCGATCGTCGAAACCAAAGGCGGTCTCTTAAGTTTCGCCTATTCCGACAAGGATCTTGAAAAAGACGTCACCATGACGGATGTCATCATCAACGTCGAACAGCAGAATGAAGAAAACGAACGTCGCAGAAGAGCACGTATCGAAGAACGTCGCGCCAGAGAAGACAAGGGACGCCGTTACGGAAGCAACGACCGTTACCAAGGCAACAGCGAACGTAAGTACCCGCCGCGCGAACCGCGCAACTTCGGCGAACACCAAGCCGCAGCGCCGAAAAAAGTTGAAGAAGTAAAAGCTCCGGTCGTCGTAAAACCGGTCGAATAACAGTGGAGGAACCTACATGATTACTGCATCTCAAGTAAAAGAACTACGTGATAAGACCGGTGTCGGCATGATGGACTGCAAGCGCGCGTTGGAAGAAACCAACGGTGAGCTTGACAAAGCCGTCGACTGGCTCCGTGAAAAAGGGATCGCGAAAGCCGCTAAAAAAGCCGGCCGTATCGCTGCTGAAGGATTGACTCGCGCCAAAATCAAAGGCAATCTCGCCGTCGTTTACGAAATCAATTCAGAAACCGACTTCGTCGCGAAGAACGAACAATTCTTGGAATTGTTGGACCTGACCGGCGCCGCATTATTGACATCGGCTCCTTTGACCCTGGAAGAAGCGCTGCTTGCGCCAGTTGGCCTGCGTAGTGTCGGGGATTACATCACCGATGCGACTGCGACCATCGGCGAAAAGATCAGTTTGCGTCGTTTCCAACTTGTCACCAAAACGGATGAAGAAGTATTCGGCGATTATATCCACATGGGCGGAAAGATTTCCGTCATCGTGAAACTGAGTGCCGGTGCATCCGACGTGCTTGCGCATGACATGGCGATGCAAGTCGCTTCGATGAACCCGAGTTTCATTTCCCGCAAGGAAATGCCGCGTG
>JBBQGS010000067.1:0-9088 GCA_038323255.1 Erysipelotrichales bacterium
GTGGAGATTGCCGCCAACATATCTTGGGCATTTAGTCCGGCTGCCTGCGCATAGAGAATCGCTTCGGTGGTCGCCGCGATCGCACCGGCCACGGCGATTTGATTCGCCATCTTGGTATGTTGCCCATAGGATTCCTTACCCATATAACGGATGTTCTTGCCCAGCTTTTCGAAGCAGGGAACCACTTCGTCAAAGACGGCTTCATCACCTCCGCACATGATCGCCAAGGTGGCGTTCTTGGCACCGATGTCGCCGCCCGAAACGGGTGCGTCCAATACGGGAATCCCGCGCTTCAATCCTTCAGTATAAAGCCTGACTGCGAGTTTGGGCGAAGAGGTCGTCATATCGACGCAAATCGTCCCGACTTTGACACTATCGAAGATGCCGTTCTCGGTTAGATAGATTTCTTCGACATCCAGGGGATAACCGACCATCGTAAAAACGATGTCCGCATCCTTGACGCAAGCCGCAATATCGTCAGTCCAAATGGCTCCGTCGTCAATCAGCTGCTGTGCCTTGCTTTTGGTCCGCGTCGTAATCGTAAGCGTATATCCGGCATCCATTAAATGGCGCACCATCGCGTTTCCCATGACTCCGGTACCTATCCATGCGATTTTCTTCATGTGATTCACCTCTAGAACCATTATATCACGGGCAAGACTTGCCAAAGGGCTTGGATTATGATATTGTTTACCTGCTTTTGTACTGGGTCTACGGATTTCCTCATCCGTCCACGCGGTTCAGAAGGACTCAACAAGGAGGAGTACAATCATGTTATCGAAAGATGAAAAAACGTCTATTATCAAATCGTATGCCCGTTTTGAAGGGGATACCGGATCGGTCGAGGTTCAAGTCGCCGTTCTGACCACTCAAATCAACCATTTGACGGAACACTTGAAAGCACACAAAAAAGATTTCCACAGCCTGCGCGGACTGATGAAAATGGTCGGTAAACGTAGAAGCCTGATGGGTTATCTGCGCACGGAAGACGTCAACCGCTACCGTGTCTTAGTCCAACGTTTAGGATTACGCAAGTAGTCAGACAAGCAACCGCAAGGTTGCTTTTTCATGCGTTTTGACAGAGAAAACAACAATAGCGTTTACATTACACCTGTGTTAGAATAATGAAGTTAAAACAATGAGGAGAAAAAATGGCAAAACAAGTATTTAGTTTAGATTTCTGCGGAAGAAATCTAACCGTCGAAACGGGAGAAATTGCCAAGCAAGCAGGTGGATCCGTATTGATCCGCTATGAGGATACGGTCGTATTATCAGCCGCAACCGCAGCCAAAAATGCCAAGGATATCGATTTCTTTCCGTTAACCGTCCTATATGAAGAAAAACTCTACTCCGTCGGGAAAATCCCGGGGGGATTCCTGCGCCGCGAAGGCAGACCGAGTGAACATGCGACACTGATTTCACGCATGATCGACCGTCCTTTACGTCCTTTATTCGCGGAAGGGTTCCGCAACGAAGTTCAAGTCGTCAATACCGTGTTGTCGGTCGATTATGACCGTACGCCTGAGATGACGGCGATGATTGGTGCATCGATGGCGCTTTGCGTCAGTGATATCCCGTTCAACGGCCCGGTTGCCGGTGTCCAAGTCGGACGCGTCAACGGGGAATATATCATCAACCCGACCCTTGAAGAACTAGCCAAATCCGACATCAACCTGATTGTCGCCGGCACCAAAGAAGCCATCAACATGGTCGAAGCAGGCGCCAAAGAAGTCAGTGAAGAAGCGATGTTGGAAGCGATGATGTTCGGTCATGAATTCATTAAAATCATCTGCGATTTCCAACTCGATATCGCTGCTAAAGTCGGCAAGCCGAAGATGGAAATCAAATTGTATGAAGTCGATGCTGCTTTGAATACAGAAGTCCGCACAATCGTGCAGACGAAAATGGAAGATGCCGTAAGGATTCACGATAAACTGGAACGTTACGGAAAAATCGACGAAATCGAAGCCGAAGTATTCGCCGTATTCGAAGCGCGTACCTATGCAAGTGAAGCCGAAAAGTCGAAAACCCTCAAACAAGTCCGTGAAATCGATCATACGATCATCGCGGATGAAGTTCGCCGTTTAATTTCGGTCGAAAAGATCCGTCCGGACGGCCGTGCCGTTTCCGAACTGCGCCCTTTGAACAGCCAGATCGATTTACTGCCGCGCGTCCACGGAAGCGCCATGTTTACCCGCGGTGAAACGCAAGTCATTTCGGTTTGTACACTTGGCCCGTTGGGCGACAACCAAATCATCGACGACTTGACCGAAGTCGATTTCAAACGCTTCATGCACCATTACAATTTCCCACCGTATTCGGTCGGTGAAACGGGTCGTATGGGTTCGCCTGGGCGTCGCGAAATCGGGCACGGAGCCTTGGGCGAACGCGCCCTGCTTCAAGTGTTGCCTACCGAAATCCAGTTCCCTTATGCCATCCGTTTAGTCGCGGAAACCCTTGAATCCAACGGATCAAGTTCGCAGGCTTCCATCTGTGCCGGTACCATGGCTCTGATGGCTGCAGGCGTACCGATCACGGCACCGGTCGCGGGCATCGCGATGGGTTTGGTTACATGGGGCGACAAATACACCGTTTTGACCGACATCCAAGGGATGGAAGATCATTTCGGCGACATGGACTTCAAAGTCGCAGGGACCAAAACCGGGATCACCGCGATGCAGATGGATATCAAAATTGCCGGGTTAAACCGCGAAATCCTCAAAGAAGCACTGGCTCAGGCTAAGATCGGCCGCGAACAGATCATGGACAATATGCTTGCGACGATCGAGAAACCGCGCGACCATGTTGGCAAATATGCACCGAAAATCAGTATGTTGACGATCCCGACCGATAAGATCCGCGAAGTTATCGGAGCCGGCGGGAAGATCATCAATCAGATTATCGCCGATTGCAATAACGTGAAGATCGATATCGAAGACGACGGAAGAGTCATGATTTATCACCTCGACCAAGCGTCCATCGATAAAGCCAGAGCAAAAATTGAAGGCATCTGCCGTACCGCCAAGGTCGGCGAAGTCTATGAAGGCAAAGTCGTCCGTTTGGAAGCGTTCGGAGCGTTCGTTGAACTGTTCCCGGGCACCGACGGCATGATCCATGTCTCCAAGATCGCCTACGAACGTGTCGAAAAACCTTCCGATGTCCTCAAAATGGGTGAACTCGTGAAAGTCGTCGTAATCGAAGTCGATGAAAAGGGACGCGTCAACGTATCCCGCAAAGACCTGCTTCCGAAACCGGAAGGCTACGTCGAACCGGCTCGTGCTCCCCGTGAACACTCCGATCGTCCGGAACGCCGTCCGTATCAAGGCAACAAAGACAGAAAGTAAACGGCCCAAAAGCCGTTTTCTTTTCAAGCTACAGATTAATTATGGTAAAATAACCTATATGAAACGGAGATAAACCATGGATTTCTATCAATTAGCAAAACAGTACGAACCGGTGTTAATACGCGATCTGACGCAGATCGTGCGGATTCCCAGTCTGTCGGACGAGCATACGATACAAACCAACGCACCTTTTGGGAAAGAACTTCGCAATGCGCTGGATTGGTTTTTGGATAAAGGCAAAGAATACGGTTTCACCCCGACTGATTATGCCGGCTATGCCGGTGCCTTGTCGTGGGGCGACTGTGCAGAGTCGATGGGCATTCTGGGTCATCTGGATATCGTCCCGATCGGTGTCGGATGGTCAAAAGAACCTTTTGGAGCCCAAATCATCAGCGGCGTTATGTATGGTCGCGGAACGGGCGACGACAAAGGTCCGACCGTTTGTGCGCTTACGGCGCTACGAATTCTAAAAGAAGCCGGCTTCGTCCCTAAGAAGAAAATTTATCTGATTGCTGGCTGCGACGAAGAATCGGGCATGGCTTGTATGACTTATTATAAACAACACGGCCCGATTCCTGATTTCGGCTTCGTTCCCGACGCCTCTTTTCCGGTCATCTACGGTGAAAAAGGAATCATGAACGTCAAAGTCCACGGTAGCGCACAAAGCGTCATCTTAAAACTGGTAGCGGGCGAGCGTCCCAACATCGTCATCGGTGAAGCCGAAGTGACTGTTTCAGGACAAGCGAAAAAGGACTATTTCGATTTTTATCTGGCGACCCATGACATGAAGGGAAACTACCATGAAACACATGAAGGAACCGTGTATCATTTCGACGGTGTGTTCAGTCACGGATCCGTGCCGCAGGAAGGCATCAACGCCGCCTGGCATGCACTCAATTTCGTCGGCGGAGCGTATCAGGATGAAACAGCCCATAAGATCGCAACACTTTTATCCGACTACCGCGGCAAGCAACTGGGCATTAAAAAGCACGGTGCCCATATGGGCGATCTGACCGTTAACTTAGGTATTCTTCAAGTACATCCGACTGATTTCTCGATGGTGCTTGACATCCGTTATCCGCAAGAGAGTAAAGGCGAAGAAGTCTTAGCGTCGATCCAAGCAGCCGTTAAAAATACGGGATTAGATTTGCATGTTGATCTGTTGATCGACAAAGGTCCGCTTTTTGTGGATCCCAAGAGTAAATTAGTCACGACCCTGGAAAAGATCTACCGCAAGCACAGCGGTGACGAAGCGACGCCGCTTTTGACCATGGGGGGAGGAACCTATGCCCGCACCTTGCCGAATTTCGTCGCGTTCGGCGCCGAGTTCCCCAACCGCCCGCATATCGAAGGGGTTGGCGACGCTCATCAAAAAGACGAAGGTATTGAAATCGAAACCTTGGTGCTGGCGACCGCGATTTATGCGGAAGCGATCTACGAACTGACGAGGTAACCGCATGCGCATGCGTAAAAAACCTTGGGCGGCCGCCTATCTCGAAAGCCTCCCTCAAGTCGTCTTCAACCCTGAAGTGAACCAAGGTAAGTGGGCCGACCTTTTGAAAAGCAGCGACCTGCATGTGGAAATCGGCAGTGGAAAAGGGGACTACTGTCTGAAAATGGCCGCACTTTACCCAACTTCCGCTTGGATTGCGATCGAACGCGATCCCAGTGCTTCCGCTGTCGCCCTTAAAAAAGTGAACGGCGTTTTACCTGATAATATGCTGTGGATCGTAGCGGAAGCCGCTACCATCGCACAGTGGTTTGAAAGCGGCGAAATTTCCGTTCTGCATCTGAACTTCAGCGATCCATGGCCTAAAAAACATCATGCGAAACGGAGACTGACATCTCCGGTCTTTTTACCTACCTATCTCACGCTACTTAAACCCGACGGTGAAATCCGACTGAAAACGGATAACTCGGGTTTCTTCGAATATTCCGTGCTACAATGTGAGGGGTACCCCTTAACAATGAGTGAATTCTGGGTGGATTTCCGTCGCATTGAACAAGCGTTCGACGCAATTAGTGAATATGAAGCGCGTTTTATGGGATTGGGACAACCAATCTATCGCGCGGTTTGGAGAAAACATGACATTGGATGAAAAAACGTTAAAACGAATGGAAGAACTGACCCAGCTTTTCGGGATCAGCGGACAGGAAAACGAAGTTCGTGCCTATTTGGCGAAACAATATGAAGTGCTTTGCGATGAAGTGATCTATGATAATTTGGGATCTGTATTCGGGATCAAGAAGGCGCAAAACGAAACTGCCAAGACAATATTATTGGCAGGACATATGGATGAAATCGGATTTGTGGTCCGCGATATCACATCGACCGGATGTCTCAGCCTGACAGCGATCGGCGGTTGGTGGAACCAAACCTTGTTGGGTCAACGCGTGTTGGTTAAGAACCGTGCCAATCAAACCTTCAAAGGGGTCATCGGAAGCATCCCACCACATTTACTAACCGAAGAAGACCGCGTTAAACCGATGGAAATCAAAAATATGCTGGTCGATATCGGTTCGGCCTCAAAAGAAGAAACGTTGAGTTGGGGAATCTTACCCGGCGACGGAATCGTTGTGGAAGGGGCGTTCGTGGTGTTGGAAAACGGTCGTCGCCTGCTTGCGAAGGCTTGGGACAACCGTTATGGATGCATCATGGGACTCGAAGTGCTGGACGCTTTGAAGGATGTCAAACTTGACGTCAATCTGGTGGTCGGCGCAACCGTCCAAGAGGAAGTCGGACTTCGTGGCGCGACCACAGCCGGCTATCTGATCAAACCCGATGCCGCAATCGTTTTCGACTGTTCACCCGCCAATGATGCGACCGGTAAAAAAGAAGAATTCGGTCAACTCGGGAAGGGACCTCTGGTTCGTTTCATCGATGCCAACTACCTGCCGCACCGAGGATTTCTGGACCACTACGTCGATCTTCTTGAGACTGAAGCCATACCCTATCAATACTATCAATCCATGGGAGGCACCGACGCCGGCGCTCTGCACAAGTTATTCGATGGTGTGCTGACGCTGACGATGTGCATTTGCGCCCGCAATATTCATACTAACAGCTCGATCATCGACCGCGATGACTTCCTAAACGCGAAAAAAGCTGCGCTTGCGATGATTCTCTCGCTGACGCCGGCTAAAATCCAATCCCTCAAAGAATCCAACCGTTAGAAAGGAGGACCTGATGAAGATCTTTAAAATAATTGTATTAGTCGTTTTGCTTAGTGGATGTGCAATCAACAACGTCGATATCAAAACAAACATTACTCTCGCGCTCGACGCTGCCGCCAATACTAATCTGATCATGAATCAGGGACTCCGCAAAGCAAATTATGTTTACTACCTGCCGCCGGATGTAGGCCGTAAAGAATCATCCCAGTCCTCGACTATCCTGGTTAGCCATAACACCAATGTCTTGATGAACCTTGACATCGTATCGGTGCTGAGCGACCGTTTCTATAAGAGTGATAAAACCGAATTGCTAAGGGCTTTCATCGCGAAAGGCACGCCGATCTATAAAAGGTCGGAAGCGACCTTCGATCTCGATCATAAAAGCTTGCCCTATTCAGCCGTCATATTGCCGATTGAGGGACAAAACGTATTAGTCAGCCTGCAGACCCGCTACTTCCTGTTCTCAGCCATCGCACCCTTTGCCTTGGCCTCGGATCTGCTCTACGATATGCTGCTGATCGCACGTACCACCAGAGTCAACGAAGCTGAAATCGTTCTACGCTATTCAAATCGTGAAACCATCAATTATCAAAAAGAAACCTTGGAAATATTCAGCCAACTAGCCCCGGACAGCGGAAAAGTCATCGATATGATTTCCGTCGATGCAGGGCAGAGTGGTGGCGAAGAATAAAAGACCGTGAAAGGAGGAACACCATGTTACGTAAACTAGCGTCGTTGTTTTTCGAAGAAGAGGAAGAAATCGTCGAAGAAGAGGAAATCGAGGCCAAAGGGCCGCAGTTGCCTCCTATCGCCAAAGTAGCAGAGAAAAAGACACCGCGCGTTGAACTTGAAACCGTGCATGACGTAAAACCGCTTGAAATGGCGAAACTTCCGCCGATTGGTGAAACGGTCGTCAAAACCCCAAAGCATATCGAAATCGGCCCGGAAATCATTCTGAAGCCTAAACGCAGCGTTAGCGAAAACAAAGTCGTCTATGAATTCCAACCGGTCATCAGCCCGATTTTCGGCATTAGCGAAAAAGACAGAAAATCGGTTGTCGTTGCGAATTCGACCCCTCAGCAGCCGACCCAGCACAGTCCGCTGCAGACCATCATTTCGCCGATCTACGGGGTCATGAAAAACAATGAAGTCGCCAATGAAGAATTCACCCAACCGGTCATACCGGCGGCGAATCTGACGCTCGACATCAAAAATTTCACACTCGATGAAATCCTGCACGAAGAAGAAACTGCCGCAAAACAAAAATCACTGGAACAGTTTTCCCTATTCGAAGACAATCCTGACATGTAAGGAGGGTAATATGATATTTTTCATCGGAATCAAAGGTTCAGGTATGGCGTCACTCGCCTGCATGCTGAAGGAAATCGGCAACGAAGTCACCGGCAGCGATATCGAAAAACATATTTTTACGGAAGAGGAACTGCATACCCATGCGATTCCCGTTCTTCCGTTTGGAAGTCCGATTCCTGACCATAGCACCGTTATCATCGGCAACGCGTTTAAAGAAGATTTCCCCGACGTACTTTCAGCGCGCAGCAATAAAACGCTGACCTGTTTCAGATATCACGAATATCTGGGTCATCTGATGGAAAAGTATGTCTCCGTTTCGATCGCAGGGTCGCACGGCAAGACGACCACCACCTCCATGATGTCCAGCATGCTGAAGAAACAGGCGAAAACCGCCTATCTCATCGGCGACGGGCACGGACACCTTGAAGCAGACAGTCAGTATATGGTTGTTGAATCCTGCGAATATCGCCGTCATTTTCTGGCATACCATCCGGATTATGCGATCATCACCAACGTCGATCTCGATCATGTCGACTATTTCAAGGATGAAGCCGATTATTATCTTGCGTATGAACAATTCAGTGCTAACGTCAAAAAGAAAGTCATCTGTTTCGGAGATGATCCTTTGGTACGCGCACTAAAGCTAAAACAGGATAAACTGTTCTATGGCGTTAATGCCGACAATGATGTACGGGCGACCAACATCCTTGAAACGACGCACAATATGGAATTCGACATCGAATATCACAAAAAACGCATCGGTCGTATCCATTTACCGTTTGTCGGACGTCATTTATTATGGAACGCACTTTCTTGCATTACCATCGGTCTACTCGAAGGCATGAATCTGGAACAAATCGAAGATGGATTGTCCGAATTCAAAGGCGCAGCCCGTCGTTTCGTCGTAGAAGAGATCGGGACTAGCGTCTTCATCGACGACTATGCCCATCATCCGACCGAAGTCGCCATCACGATCGCTGCTGCAAGGTTGCGTTATCCCGATAAAAAACTGATCGCAATCTTCAAACCGCACCGCGTCTCACGCGTCCTGCGTTTTGCGGACGACTTCGCAAAGGCATTAATGAAAGCCGATTTCGTCGCATTATGCCCGTTTACGAGCATCGACGATAAAGAAGATGGCATCGATATCGACATCACCTATCTCCAAGTGCGAACCCCAGGATCGATTGTCGTCGACGAAGGGGAAACCGACGCGCGAAAACTCGCGGCGATGCAACCGGCCGTCTATCTTTTCATGA
>JBBQGS010000068.1:0-9056 GCA_038323255.1 Erysipelotrichales bacterium
GACATTATATCGAAGTGAAACGTCGCAGATCATTCTGGCCGCTTTATCGCAGGCAGGACTCCATCCTCTTCTTCCCAACATGAAGTAATCGGGATGGGCGATGATGTCGGCGAATCCGTGCTCGACGGCGGTAACAATCTGATAGGCATAGTAGAGTACATCGTCGTCATCCGTCCAATGGTTGTATTCCAATGCATCCAACAAGCGGTTGTGCTGACCTACAATCAGATAGTCGGTAAGACTACGAAGATGTTGATAGTAGTACTCCATTTCGGGGAAATATTCGAATTCCAATCCGAGTTTGATTGCGATGACACCTTTGTATTTTTCTTTGAGGCTGTTAATCGAGGTAAGATATCCGTTGAGTTCGTCCATCCGCATGCGGTCGCCAGGATGCACAACACCCGGGAAAGGAGCGTGGTCGCTGAAACCAAGAATTTCATATCCGGCCGCAATGGCCGCTTTGACATATTGTTCATCGTCGCCACCCGCATGGCCGCAACGGTTCGTATGGGTATGATAATTGAATTTCTGCATCTTCTTTCCTTCTTTCCTTTCTATTATAGCCGAAAAAAAGACCGATTTTAAGCGTTTCGGTCCTATGTTTCGATTAATTCTTTCACGAAGATGCATTTTTGCCGGTCACCCTGCAAATATAGTTCATGTTCATGTGGCACATCGACGATTTCTTTTAGCGTACACCCGCAGATTTCACAGGTACGGTAGGAAGCGACATTGTCCGGATTGCAGGTGATGATAAGTTCGCTCATTCCCTGTTCCTTGGCCACCTCAAACAGGAGCATACAGGCTTTTGCTGCATAACGGTGTCCGCGGTAAGGGATGTAAACGGAGTAACCAATGTTGCCGCCGATATATAAAGTATGTGAATTCCCGATACGCAAATCGCAGCGTCCGAGTGTCCGTTTCGATTTCACTTCCACGATGTCATATGAAAAAGTATTCCCCCATCCATCGGGATTGGGGTCTTGGGTCGTTAAGTAGTGATGGAGTTCGATTTCCCCATCCGTTATTTTCTTCTTACGCCACCAGTTCCACATAGTTTTTCCTCCTAAAAATTATAGCATATCCGTGTATTCCAATGATTGTTACTTGTGTTAGTTTAACAAACTGCGTTATAGATCGATCTTCGCGAATTAAAAGGAGCGAAGATCGAATAGTCATCCTTTCGAAGTTGATTTTCAGCTTATCTATCTTAAATTGTTAGTTATCGATTGATGACGCGAAACGTCAGTTCAGCAAAAGGTCCAAACCTTTCCGTTTTTTCCAGGTTAAAATCCGCATGAAGATTTAAAAAGAGGGGGATTCCACTTCCAATCGAAACAGGTACAATCGTCAGTCTCACTATATCGATCAACAATGCGTCCATCAGACTTTTAACAAGTTGCGATCCGCCGACAATCCAGATATCCTTACCCGATAATTCTTTTTGTTTGCGGATAAGTTCGACCGGATCGGATGTAAACGTTACGCGGGAATCTTCAGTATTTTCGCCTCGGGATGCCACAAAGACCTGCTTGTCCGGATACGGCCAAACATCCGGGCTCAATTCCGTTGCAAGTTGCTTATACGTCGTCTTACCCATAACCAAGGTATCGACTGAATCGATGAATGTTGCATAACTGCTCGCTGCCGCATCATACTTCAGCAACCAGTCAATCTTCCCCTCTTTGTCAGCGATGAATCCGTCCAGACTAACCGCAATGTAAAGAACGACTTCCCTCATGCGGCTAGCGCGATTTCAAACACTTTCACGACGTCTTCGCGCGTCATCGCCCCTTCAAAAAGTTTCGTCTTGCCTAAATAAAAGGTTGGCACCAAATAATAATCATACTGATTTGCGAGTTGTGCTTCCTTCCCTTCGTTGATCCAATTGATTTGGATGTTTTTGTAGCGTTCTTCCTGTAATAATTCTTCGATATATCCTTTCGCCTCGTTGCAGTAAGGGCAGAATTTTAGATAAAACAGCGTTAAGGGTTGCATCGTATTTCCTCCGATGACGATAGTATATCCTATCTCTCCATTCTTTTGCATGTTTCTTGCTTGAGCCTTGTGGTAACGACGATTTGACCCTATAATTCCATCAGAGGTACGCTATGAACATCGAACTTTACCGTTCGCCCTATGTTGATCCCTATTTCAACTTGGGCGTCGAAGAAACTCTACTTGCAACCTGTCCTCCCGATACCTTGCGATTCTATTTGTGGCAAAATGCACACACAGTCGTCATCGGAAAAAACCAGCACGCCCAAAGCGAGGTCGCCATGGATAAGCTTACCCGCGACCATGGAAAACTCGCGCGCCGTTCTTCCGGCGGAGGAGCGGTTTATCATGATTTGGGCAATCTGAATTTTACGTTCATTTTAGAAGAAACCCTGTATGACGTGAAGAAACAAATGAACGTGATCGCCCGTGCCTTACAGTCGTTGGGTTATCCGGCAATCGTAAGCGGACGCAACGACATTGAAATCGACGGAGCCAAAGTCTCGGGCAATGCGTTTCTGAAGCGCAATGGATTCGGGCTGCATCATGGCACCATTCTGCATAATGTAAACAAAGAAAAACTGGGGATGTATTTGACGGTCAGCGAGGCGAAACTGAAACGCAAACAAGTCGAATCCGTCAAAGCACGAATCGTGAATCTGAATGATTTGAAACCTGTCTCACTGGATGAAATCATTCAGGCCTGTTTAAATGCGGTTGAAGATGAATATGGGGCAAAAGGCATCGACATGCCCTTCCCTTTATCTACTTCAAGCGAAAAAATCGCTTTTTTCGCAAGCGATAATTGGCTGACGGGAAAACATTTCGAGCACCTGATTAAACTGGAAACCTACCTCACCTTCGGATCGATCCGTTGGGAATTTGAAGCGAAAGAAGGAGTTATTACGCAAAGCAATATCTTTACAGATGCCATGGATGTCCAATGGGTTCAGCGCATCGCCGACTTAGCGATCGGAGTAAAACCAGATCCGATAATCTTAGCCGATCGTTTGGAATCCATCAACGAAAACGACGCTATGCTTGCTGAACTCATCGCATGGCTCAGAGGGTGAACACATGACAAAGATCATCATACTCGGAGCCGGTCCGGCCGGCACGGCAGCTGCTTTGAAAGCGGCCGAAGCAGGATGGAATACCGTATTGATCGAAAAAGACAAACTGGGTGGAACCTGTCTGCAGCGCGGCTGCATCCCCACCAAAGCCTTACTGGAAGAAGCCCACACCTATAAGCTTGCGACACAGCGTTACGGAGAAATCCAACTGGATGAAAAGGCGTTATTTGAGCGCAAAGATAAATTAGTTCTTGAGTTGACCGACACGCTGACCAAACAGATTGCTGCGAAAAAGATCACCGTCATACACGGGGAAGCAAGTTTCACGGATGCTAATACGATCCATGTGAACGGTGAAACCATCCCGGGCGACATTTTCCTAATCGCGACAGGTAGTCAAAACAGAATGTTCGATTTCCCGGGAAACGCCAAACTTTGGACTAGCGACGAAGCGCTGTTTACTCCAATCAATGGAAAGAAACGCATCCTTTTAATCGGAGGCGGCGTCATCGGTATCGAATTAGCCGCCTTATACTCTGATTTGGGACACAGTGTTACGATTTTCGAAAAAGAGAATCGCATTTTGCCGAATGTTCCGAAAGATCTTGTTCAAAGTTTAACGATGGATTTCAAGAAAGACGGCATACGGATCCTGACTTCGATCGATATCACATCGATCACGCAAAGTGAAGTCTATACCGTGGAATATAACGGACAAAGGGAAGAATACGATGTGGTCGTACTCTGTGCAGGCAGAATTCCCTCAACTTCGTCGCTGCATTTGGATAAAGCGGGGATCGACCATGAAAAAGGACTCATCACAGTAGATAAAAACTATCGTACCAACATCAATCACATCTTCGCAGTCGGAGACGCATCCTGCCGGGTTCAATTAGCCCATGTTGCCACAAAACAGGCACAGGTTCTGTTGGATCATCTGATTGAAGGAAAAGAATGTCAACCTTTCCTGATCCCTTCTGCCATCTATACACCTGTACAAGCTACGTGGCTGGGTAAAAGCGAAGACGAACTGAAGGCACAGGGCATTGGTTACCGCGCTTTCCGACAACCGTTGGGGGCGTTGGCGAAGAGTAAAATCAAAAGTGACGGACGTCGATACATCAACATTCACCTCGATGAGAATCATCTCATCTTGGGTGTATCGATGTATCTGAGTGATGCATCTGAATTCCTCCCCTTCTTCACCTTCCTGATGGAACACAAAACACCTTTCACCCAAGCCAATGATATCGTCTATCCCCACCCGACTTTGAGCGAAGCGATCGGAGAACTCGCCGCGCTTGTCCGTTCGAAAAACAACACCGTGCTTTGAGTTTTGCGGGATATCAAGTATAATAAAAATAGAATCGGTTGAAGAATCCGGGAGAGACCATATTGGAGCCGAAGGAGCACTCGCGCACGAACTCTCAGGCAAAAGGACCGGATTTGGACGATACTTCGGAGAGAGAGCAATCCACCGAAGATGCAATCCGCAAGGAGAATCTTTCAGGTACAAGGAACGAAGGCGCACATTACTTTGTGCGCTTTTTTTGCACTAAGGAGCACTATGGAAAAGAAAACACCGCTTTACGACCTCCACGTCGAATTGAAGGGCAACATCGTGCCTTTCGCAGGGTATCTGCTTCCGGTCAACTATCCCGACGGGATCCTGCATGAACACCGTCTGGTCAGAAACAAAGCCGGTCTGTTCGATGTGAGCCACATGGGGGAACTGATTTTGGAAGGTCCCGATGCGCTCGCCAATCTTCAGCAGTTGGTTACCAACGATTACCGCAATCTGGAAATCGGTTATGTCAGATATGGGATTTTGGTGAAGGAAGACGGAACCACGGTCGATGATTTGCTCGTTTATAAAATGGGCGAACAAAAGTATTTCATCGTCGTCAACGCATCCAATACCGATAAGGACGATGCATGGATTCAAGAACACCTCTTTGGAGATGTGACATTGAAAAATGTTAGCGACAGCATCGGAGAGATTGCTCTGCAGGGGCCGCTCGCCAAAGAGATTTTATCGAAAATCTGTAATGATCTGCCTGAAAAGTACTACACATTTAAAGATTATGTCAACGTAGCCGGGATCGAGTGTATGGTCAGTGCGACCGGATATACCGGTGAAGCGGGCTTTGAAATCTATTGCAAGGCGAAAGACACAAAAAAGTTGTTCAGAGCTGTGCTGGAAGCAGGTAAAGACGAGGGTCTGCAAGCTTGCGGATTAGGATGTCGGGATACCTTACGCTTGGAAGCCGCGATGCCACTGTATGGACATGAACTCAGCGAAGAAATCACACCGCTGGAAGCCGGTCTGAAATCGTTCGTCAAACTCGACAAGGATGCGTTTATCGCAAAAGAGGCCCTGTCTCTTCCTATAACACGTCGCCGCATCGGGTTGGAATTGGTCGATCGCGGAATTGCGCGTGAACACACGCCGGTCTATGTCGATGGAGTGGACGTCGGATTTGTGACTTCCGGAACGATGAGTCCGACATTGGGTAAAGCGATTGCAATGGCGATCGTCGATATTGATGCGATTGATGCACCTCTCTTCCAATTAGATGTGCGGGGTCGTATCTTGGCTGCGAAGCGGATTCCGCTTCCCTTCTACAAACGCAAATAAAGGAGCGACACTATGAAAAACACGTATTACACCGCTACCCACGAATGGGTCAAATTCATCGATGACACGCATGCCGAAGTCGGCATCACCGATTATGCCCAACATGCCCTTGGGGACATCGTCTTTGTGAATCTACCGGAAATCGGGGACACGGTCGTTGAAGCGACACGGTTCGGCGATGTTGAATCCGTCAAAGCCGTCAGCGACCTGATTTCACCGGTTGCCGGAACGGTAACGGAAATCAACGAAGACTTGATCGCTACACCTGAGAAACTCAATGCGGACGCACCTAACACCTGGATTTTAAAGGTCGAGGGTAAGTTCGATAAAACCCACTTACTGAATAAAGCCCAATACGATACGCTGTTGGCGCAGGAACACTGATATGACCTCTTACGTCGTCAACACAAAAGAACAACGCAAGGCGATGCTGAAGGAAGCTGGGCTGAGTGAAAAATCGTTTTACGCAGCCATACCGAATTCGGTCAAACTTGACCGGCCGTTGAATCTTCCTTCCGGGGTCAGCGAAATGGAAGTTCTTCGCCATATGAAAAAACTGGCGAACAAAAATACGGTATACGATGTGATTCTGCGTGGAGCCGGCAGCGAGTCCCACTTTATCCCTGCCGTTGTTCGCCAACTTAGTACGCGGGGGGAATTCCTAACCGCTTATACTCCCTATCAAGCCGAATTCTCGCAAGGTATTTTACAGTCAATTTTTGAATATCAAAGTTCGATTTGCGCACTCACAGGCATGGATGCCTGTAACGCATCGGTCTATGACGGTGCCTCTTCCGTTGCCGAAGCGGTCAATATGACCGGCGAGCGCAAACGTACGATCGCCCTGTTGCCGAAATCGATTCATCCCGAAATACTGGAAACCGTTCGGACCTATACCCAATGGTTGCCGATCACGATTCAATTGGTTGAACTCAAAGACGGAAAAATCGATCCTGAAAGTTTAAATACACTCCTGAATCAGGAAACTGCCTGCCTTGTCATCCAACAGCCCAATTACTTCGGCATTTTGGAAGATGTGGAAGGTTTGGCCAAACTGGTCCATGACGCCGGCGCAAAAGTCGTCGTTGCCGCTAATCCTATGACCTTGGGATTACTGAAAACCCCACGTGAATGCGGGGCCGACATCGTATGCGGCGAAGCCCAACCCTTGGGTATGCCGATGGCTTTCGGAGGTCCGTATCTTGGATATATGGCCACAACGATGGACTTGGTCCGTCGTCTGCCAGGCAGGATCGTCGGTCAAACCGTCGACCTGGATGGCAAGCGCGCTTTTGTGTTGACATTGCAAGCCCGCGAGCAGCATATCCGTCGCGAAAAAGCGTCCAGTTCAATCTGCAGCAATCAGGCGCATTGCGCCCTTACGGCAGGAATGTATCTGGCCGCGATGGGTCCGCAAGGATTGAAAGACGTCGCGACACAATGTACGTCGAAAGCCCATTATCTGAGTCAGCAGTTACTGTCGATCGGGTTCAATCTTCGCTACCCTTCGTCTTTCTTCCATGAGTTCATCACCGACGGTCCCCTGAATTCGCATAAAGTCGAGGAATTGTTGGGCAAAGAAGGTATTTTGTCAGGTTTACCGCTAGATGAGTCCGGCGTACTGTGGTGTGTCACCGAAACAAGCACCAAGCGCGACTTGGATCGGGTCGTTTCGATCCTGAAGGAGGCGATCGCATGAGCTCCCTGATTTTCGAAAAAAGCAAGACCGGACGC
The DNA here is from genome assembly GCA_038323255.1 of Erysipelotrichales bacterium. GTDB lineage: Bacteria > Bacillota_I > Bacilli_A > Erysipelotrichales > Erysipelotrichaceae > GWE2-51-13. The sequence goes on from JBBQGS010000068.1 coordinate 7,447, forward strand.
CGTTGCGTCGAAATGCCACCGTTGGATGTGCCTGTTTCAACCGTCGATGAAGCTCTGCTGCGCGTTGTAGCACCCGCTTTGCCTGAGGTCGCCGAAGTCGATCTTGTACGTCATTACATGGAACTTTCACGCAACGCTTTCGGTGTCGACAACGGATTTTATCCGCTGGGATCCTGCACCATGAAATACAATCCCAAAATCAATGAAGAAACCGCCTCGCTGCCGGGATTCAGTCAGATTCATCCCTTGCAGCCCGAAGCAACTGTGCATGGAGCATTGGAGGCAATGGATCAATTATCGATGTCGCTGTGCGAAGTGACCGGCATGGATGCGTTCACCCTTCAGCCATCAGCGGGAGCACACGGTGAATTTACCGGATTACTCTTAATTCATGCGTATCATGCTCATCGCAACGATTTGAAACGCACGAAAGTCATTGTTCCCGATGCGGCGCATGGTACCAATCCTGCATCCGCTGCGATGGCCGGATATACGGTGGTCGGAGTTACATCCAATGCCTTGGGTGGCGTCGACATCGACTCGCTGAAGAGCGTCCTCAACGACGAAGTGGCCGCATTGATGCTGACCAACCCTAATACCTTTGGATTATTCGATCCTAACATCCTTGAAATCAGCCGACTGGTTCATGAAGCCGGCGGATTGGTATACTATGACGGTGCGAATCTGAACGCCATCATGGGTATCGCCCGTCCCGGAGATATGGGTTTCGATGTCGTCCATCTTAACTTACATAAAACCTTCTCCACTCCGCACGGCGGAGGCGGACCGGGCAGCGGACCGGTCGGCGTCAAATCCCTTCTAGTTCCCTTCCTGCCTAAAGGCACTCTGCATCCAACGCAAAAGAAACTCACGATATCCAGCGAGTTCTCGATCGGTCGTTTACGTGCTTTCTATGGTAACTTTCTCGTCAATATCCGCGCTTTGACATACATTTTAAGCCTTGGCGGTGAGGGGCTCAAAGAAGCCAGTGAGAACGCTGTTCTGAATGCCAACTATATGATGGCTAAACTGAGCGATCTCTATCCTGTGGCCTATCCTGGGGCTTGTATGCACGAATTTGTGGTAAGCTGCCAGAAACTCAAAGATGAAACCGGAGTCAGTGCGAAAGATGTCTCAAAAGCACTCTTGGATTACGGCATCCATCCTCCAACCATGTATTTCCCGATGATCGTGCACGAGGCTCTTATGTTCGAACCGACGGAAACGGAAAGCAAGGAAACGCTCGATCACGCAATCGAAGTTTTACGCGAAATCCACTATATCGCCTACCATACACCGCAAGTTCTGATCAATGCGCCGTCGACCATGCCAATCAAACGCGTCGATGATGTACAGGCAGCCCGTCATCCGATTCTAAAATAAACTACCGAAGAGCGCCTAATATAGCGCTCTTCTTTACATCCGCTTTAAAAAGATTTATCGTATAGACAGAAAGGGGAATATATATGAAACTGATGAGACTTAAAGTTCCGAAAGTTCAAATAGGGGCTTATAGGTTGGATGGATTTGCTTTATAATGGGAGTCTGAAGAGGTAAAACACCATGATCCAACGAGCTAAAGGTACCCCCAAAGCCATCAAAATACAAAA
>JBBQGS010000069.1:0-9023 GCA_038323255.1 Erysipelotrichales bacterium
GCACAGGGACACCTTGCAAATCGTGAAAGAACGGTATGCCAGAGGCGAAATCACCAAAGAACAGTTTGAACAGTATAAATCCGATTTTAAGGATTAACGAGGCGAAAAACCTCGTTTTCTTTTGTTGACTACATCTTAAAGATATTTTAAGGAATCGATTGTTTGGCAACCTATTAAGTTAGTATATGAGCCACTCTGCGCAAGTAAAAAAACTAATTGTAGGTGGAACCATCTTTGGATTGATGGCACTTTGCTTTTCGCGAGATCAAATCGGGAAAACTGTCAAAGAATCATCAAACTCTGACGATAAAGAACTCACTCATATCGGATACAGTGAACAGCAGATCGAAATCATTCACAATCATTCTGCAGATAAATTAAAGGCGATACTGGCGAGTGAGTATCAGCAAGATATCGTGAAAATCCTGACCGTTTCACATTATGCGCGACTGAAAGGGATCGGGTACTCTGAAGAAGATTTAGCAAACATTTTGGTATCTGACGAAACAATCGTCGCTTCACTTCAGGAACTTCCATATCTGAAATCGTGGAAAGACTATCTGTCCCAATCTGTTTACCGGTCGATACTTAACACCGGTTATAGTGAGAATATCGGACAAATCTTGTTCGCCATGCCAGGCGTCGATATCATGGGGATATTAAAGAATGGGTATAAACCAACGTATGATAGTTTGATTACTTCTGAATATACCGTTAAAAGGGATTTGATTGCTTATCTTGCCTATTGGGAAAGCCATCCTGATCTACCGCTGAGAAATCTTCAAGAGATCATCAACACCTTATCCGACCATTCAAGTTACACCGAAATCTTACCTGTTGATAGGTCGAAAGGGAACCTGTATCTTGTCAACAAGCATTTTCGCTTCTCAAGTAACTATGTTCCGGCGCAACTCACCACGATTACCATCTGCGGAAATGGAAGGTTGATCAAGGAAGCAGCTGATGCGCTGCGATTGATGTGTAGAGCAATGATTCTTGCCGGGTTGCATCCGAACGTGATTTCATCGTATCGCAGTTACATAACCCAAACGGGTCTCTATAACCGTTATGTTAAACTGGATGGGAAGAGCGCTGCCGATACTTATAGTGCCCGTCCGGGGCATTCCGAACATCAAAGCGGGACGGTATTCGATATCGTCTCAACAGGTTCTTCGTTCTCAACATTCAAAAATACAGAGGAATATAAATGGATGGTGAAAAATGCCAAACATTACGGATTCATCCTTCGATATGAGGCAGGCAAACAAGCGATCACCGGTTATATCAGCGAACCTTGGCATTGGCGCTATGTAGGCATCGAAGTTGCGATGGATTACAATTTGAAAAAGATGACGTTCGATGAATATTACCGCTTATATATCGAAAAATAAAGTGAAAGAAAAACGCATTCCGTTCTTGGAATGCGTTTTCGCAAAGAGGGGAAAAGGCTGATTAGTCTTTGACTTCCATGAATTCCATGACGACGCCGTTGCGGATGGCGAAGGCCAACGTCATTTTATCACTGACCGCAACCGGTTCAAGGAGAATCTTTTCGCATCCAGCAAGCGCTTTTGCGATTGAATCGACTTTCACTGCGATATGAGTCTGCGTCTGGATTTCGTTGGCAAGCCATGAGTCTTTCTCAAAACGTAAGTATTCGAATTTGAATTCATCAAGATCGGGATCAGAGATCCAAACCTTCATTCCATCATTGTAAACTTCGTTGGGCATCGGTTTGGTTACCGGCGCTCCGATATGTACGAATTCCATGTGTTTCCTCCTTGTGTGAAAGGTATTTAGTTGTACAGTTAATGTGTATATTCTTCTTTCAGCTTTACATAATAGGCATAAGCTTCAATATCCGTGTAGTTTTCGTGCACCACTTTGGCGATCGCCTGAACCATGGCGCGCGGCGATTCGGCCTGGAAGATGTTGCGGCCCATATCCACCCCCGCAGCACCGGCCGAAATTGCCTTATAAACCAAGGTTAACGCTTCGTTTTCGGGTAGTTTCTTCCCGCCTGCGACGACAATCGGAACAGGGCATGCAGCAACTACTTTTTCAAAGTCGTCGCAATAGTATGTTTTAATGATCTGGGCGCCGAATTCCGCCAGCATACGTGTGGCAAGCAGGAAAAACTGGGTCGTCCTTTCCATCTGTTTACCGACGGCGACTACGCCGAGGGTCGGAATTCCGTAACGGTTTCCCGCATCGATCGTCTTACACAGGTTATCGATGCTGGATTTTTGGCCTGGCGCTCCGATAAAGGTTTGGATGGCCATGCAACTTGCGTTCATTCGGATGGCATCGTCGATATCCACCGCGATGGATTCAAAACTCATATCGTCGTCAAGTACGCTTGAACCCGCGGAACAGCGCAGCGCCACCGCTTTATTATAAGTCGGAGGAACGCAGGTGCGAATGCCGCCCCGGGTACCCATGATGCAGTCGACATGTTCGATGAGTTCAGGCAATACCAAATCCATGCGCTCCAGACCGGAGGTCGATCCCATTATATAGCCGTGGTCAAACGCCAGCATGACGGTTCTTCCCGTTTTCGGATTGAAGATCCGGCTTAAGCGGTCTTTCATCCCCCAATCCACATTTTCCATCCCTTTGACATGAAAGGCCGAGTTTACATACGGTATGTCAAAGTGATAATCCTTCTGGAGTTTGTTGCCTTGATTGTCTGCCATAGCTGCTCCTTAATTACTTTTTGAAGTAGGGGGTATAACACGGCGCATTCCAGTAACCTAATAGTTCTTTGTCCATCCGGGCCATGAACATTTGGAAACCGGCTTGTTCCTGAACGGTCAACAGTTCACCCTCGAAGTTCGCTACGACTTCGATTCCGAGGTCTTTCAGATAAGCGACGCAGTCTTTATAAACGATCAAGAGTTCCATCAAGGTCGTGGCACCGGTGCCGTTAAGGATAAGCATGATTTTTTCGCCGGATTTCAAACCTAAATCTTTCACTAATCCGTTGGCCATGATTGCGACGGTTTCTTTCGCGGTTTTCAGACCTTGTCTGCCGCCGCCGCCTTCGCCGTGTTGACCCATTCCGATTTCCATATCATCTTCACCGAGTTCGGCGATGGGACTGCCGGTCGACGGATGGGTTGCCCCTCTAACCGCGACAGCCAAGGTCGCCATATTATCGGCGAAACGTTGGGCAATCGCTGCGACTTCTTCCAAGGATTTGCCTTGTTTTGCGGCGGCTCCGGCGATTTTGTATGTCGGGACGCAACCGACCAAACCACGACGGTCGTCGCTGTTGGAACGAGGAGCATTCGCGATGTCTTCCTGTGTAACGACTTTAATAACGTTCAATCCTTGTTTCTTGGCTTCTTTCATCGTCAGATTCCCCGTCAGCATATCGCCGGCATGGTTCAAAACGATAAACAGGACGCCTTTTCCTTTGTCGGCCAATTTGAGGGCTTCGATACAGGCCTGCGGACCGGGCGCTGCGAAGATATCGCCGACGACGCTGATGTCGACCATGCCATCTCCGACAAATCCGGACAATGCCGGTTCATGGCCGGCCCCGCCCAAGGTTACGATCGTAACGCGGTTGGCACTCTTCAAGGCTTTGCTTACGATTAGATTATTGGGATGCAGCTCGATCAGATCACTGTTGGCGAGTGCCAGTCCTTCCAAAACTTCCTTTGTAAGCGTCGACGGATCATTGATAAATTTCTTCATTCTCATAGTGATTCTCCTTTCGTTATGAGATTACTGCCTCATAGAAACCTAAGAAAATATAAGTACAACTGAGTGCCCCGGCATCCGGAGTCCCAATTGTGGCTTCCTTATAACTCTTCGCACGGCCGAATTTACTGACAAAGCCTTCGCTGGCTTTCGCACCGGCAAGGGCGGCGTCTTTCGCAAGTTTCAGCATTTCCACGACATCGTCGGGACCTTGGGTCGCCGCATTGATGGCAGGGATTAGCGTGTCCATCATCGTTTTATCGCCGACTTTCGCATTGGTGAGAAACTGCAGTTCAACCAAACCCGAATGCAGTATCCGCTTTAATAAGGGTGCGTCGGCTTCTGTCTCGTCACTCAGACATTCACCCAAACCGGCTAAGAACGTACCGTACAAAGGTCCGGCTGAACCTCCGCTGACATTGATGACACGATCGCCGATCGTAGCGAAGAAGTCATGCAGCGTCCATTCGTTGGATTTCCATTCCTCAACCGCAACTTCGAAAATATCCGCGATTTTCGCGATGGTCACCCCATGGTCGCCGTCACCGAATTTGGAATCGATTTCCGACAAGAGCTTCTTGTTTTCTTTCATCAGGCGAGCAGTGCAGGTAAACATTGACGACCAATACGTCTTGTTCAGGATCATATCGCAGTCCTCCGATTAGAATTTATCACATGCTAATAACATATGTCAATTGAATGCATGAAAGTTGTCATATGTCAAATTATTGTACAGAAAAATAGGTGTATCCATCATAAAAAAAGAAGTTCCTGAGTGGAAATTCTTAATGTAGAATCGAGAAGGAACTTCCTATTTCTTTTTCATGATTTCTTCGGCAGCTTTCCGATTGATCAGCACATGGGTGATCAATCCTGTGTTCAAAGCGCCGATGATCGCTTCAGGACGAACCCTCGAACTGGCCAAAGCAATCACTTTCTTCGTTTTTTTGATTTGCGCTAAGGAAATCTGGATGGCATAATCACTCTCTCCCGGAATAATTTTCCCGTTGATGTCGAAATAATAACCCAGCAGCATGCCGACGGCTGTTTGGTCATGTAGACGCTCGCCGAAACGGGCGACAGTCGCCAGATCGGGCACGGAAGGGTGGTTGCGGATATTCACTAAAAGGGTATCAAGTTCATTCCAAACTTTTTCAACGTTCTGGAAACTCTCGGCGCTGACAAACGCATCGCGCTCCATTTCCGAGGAACAGATCACGGGGGCGTAAAGATACGTCGGTTTCAGACTCGTTTTCTCGCTCAGCATGCGCACCAATTCATTGGTGTGGTAATTGCGGTTGGAAGTCGGGGCGTTACCGATAATCGGAACAATTTTGCCACTAAGATTCCGGTTCAGGTTGGTGCGTGCGATATTGGAGACGACATCTCCGATCGTCGAACCCCAACCAAGTCCGAAGACATGGTCGCGTCCTTCCAAATTTTGAATCACCGTTTGGGTTGCCTGATCGATCAACCATTCGTTCATCAGATCTTCGTTCGTGCTGAACGGCACGATTTTACCGCCTTGAAGTTTGAAACGGTCGACGATGTATTCTACCGGATTAATGTCTTCCTGTAATAAATCATGGATGTTGATTTCAACGATGCCCAGTTCTTTCGCATCCGAAAGATACTTGCTGACAAGGGAGCGGCTGACTTTCAGGATATCCGCAATTTCACTTTGGTTTTTATTCTCCATGTAATAGAGTTTTGACACTTTCACTAGCAACTGTATCTTCACTTTTTCACTCAGCATGTCGTGCACCTTTTATCAACCGCAGAAGCAACGTTATGCAATAACGTAAGCGCGGTGTTACTTATCCTTTTATAAGTATACATGAAACATTTAGAATTTCAAATCCGCCTATTGAAATGGACAAGCAGCTGAAAAAAGGACCGAATTGTTTAAAAAACTCGATAATTCACAGAAAAATCAGTTAAAGCGGGATTGTTTCAGTGTTTTCAGGGAATAAACAAGTTCATTTTCATCTCATCTTGAAAACGTAACAGCGAAGTCGCGATTTCATCCAATTCTCACACCGAAATCATGGACGAATCGGACTTAAATCGGAAATTGTTTGTTATACTATAAAGGAAGTAAGCGCATACATTTAGTTTCGAAGATAATTCAAACGTAAAAAACAGATGCGCTAAAACGAAAAGGAGAAGTGTAACCAAGAAAATATTCGACGATACGACAAGGAAGCGAAGCAATATCCAACTGCACGAAATAAGTATTGATTGAATTTAAAAGAAAAGGATTGTGGTTTTATCAAAAATTAGTAAGCTGAAACGAACGATTCGTTTTACTTACCGTTGTAATTTCATTAACCGAATAAACTGATGCAAAAAGCACAAGGAGAATGTAATGGAAAAATTTGAGTATATGGAGAAGTATGGCTACGAACAACTGGTCTACATGCATGATCGCAATTCCGGACTGAAAGGTCTGATCTGCATCCATAATACCGTCTTGGGTCCGGCTTTGGGCGGAACACGGATTTGGGAATATGAATGCGAAGAAGACGCTGTCCTGGATGTCCTTCGTTTAGCCAGAGGCATGACTAAGAAAGCGGCTTGCGCCGGTTTGAATCTGGGTGGTGGGAAAGCCGTGCTGATCGGGAATTCCAAGAAGTTAAGATTAGACACCGTTCGTCGTGAAGCGTTCTGGCGTGCGTTTGGTAAATATGTCGAATCGTTGGGTGGACGCTATATCACAGCCGAAGACGTAGGCACTACGCCGGAAGACATGGAATTCGTTCATATGGAAACCAAACATGTTACCGGGCTGCGCAACACTTCCGGTGATCCTTCACCGTTGACAGCCTTGGGCGTTTATAAAGGCATCAAAGCCTGTGCGAAAGAATTAACCGGGACTTCAAAACTGGAAGGGATGAAAATCGCCGTTCAAGGTTTGGGTCATGTCGGTTCCTACTTGTGCAAACATCTTTATGAAGAAGGAGCTGTTCTGTTTGTTAGCGACATCGATACCGAACGGGTCAATGAAATCGCCAAATACTATAACGCAACGATCGTTGCGCCGGAAGAGATCGTCGGACTGGATGTCGACATATTTGCCCCCTGCGCGATGGGCGCAGTTATCAACGAACAATCGATTCCGACGCTGAAATGCAAAATCATCGCCGGTGCCGCCAATAACATTTTGAAAGATGCGGAATCCGACGGTAAGAAAATCCATGAAATGGGAATCCTTTATGCCCCCGATTACGTCATTAACGCCGGCGGTCTGATCAATGTGTATCAGGAAATCATCGGGTATGATTATGAATCCGTGATTCGTCAAATCGACATCATCTACGACCGTATCCGTGAAATCATCCGCACATCCAAAGAAACCGATACCCCGACCTACTTGGTGGCGGATCAGATGGCCGAGAAACGTATCCAAATGATGAGCGCCATCAGTTCCATCTATCTTGGTAAATGAAGTCTTCGGTGATATGTACCGGACCTTACGGGGTCGGTAAAAGTGAATTTTCTATCCAATATGCGCTAACGCAGGCTCCGTGTTATTTGGCGGATCTGGATGTTCTGAATCCATATTTCCGCCCCCGTGAAATCCATGGGTTCTTAAAGGAGCACGGCGTCACCGTGATCGGAAACAATACGCACAACTCGACTAATCTGGATCTTCCCGGATTGAGCGGGGATGTCGGATCCTACATCAAAAATGGCGATCGTGTAATCGTGGATTTAGCCGGCAGTATCATAGGCACGCATCCGCTAACGCTCTTTCGCGACGTACTGGATGCCTGTGAAGTATGGCTGGTAATCAACCTGATGCGCGCCGAAAGCGGCGTTGTTGAACTTGAGCAGTTTATTCTTGATTTACGCAAACAAAACCTGGAAGTTACTGGTCTTGTCCATAACACACATCTATTGAGTGAGACCGATCTTGGCTTGATCCGTACCTCCAATGAACAGATCGAAAAATTTTCGTTAAAAGTGAAAATTCCAATCGTTTGGACGATGCTTGATCGCCGTTTTATGATAGACTTGAGACATGAAATAAACTCTCCGATCCTTCCCGTAGACCAATGGGCTTTACGGGCGGAATGGATGAAAGGAGATTCCATTTGAAAGGCATTGTGACATTTGACGAGAATCGCTGTAAAGGATGCGAACTTTGCGTAGATGTGTGTCCGGTTCATATTCTGGCCTTGGACCAAACGAAAGTGAACGCCATCGGATATCATCCCAGTCATTGCATCGCCCCCGAGAAATGCATCGCATGCGCAAGCTGTGCACTGATGTGCCCTGACGTGTGCATCAGCGTGGAAAGGGTGGATCAATAATGGCCAAACAATTAATGAAGGGCAACGAAGCCATCGCCAAAGCGGCGATTTTGGCGGGTTGCCGGGCGTATTTCGGATATCCGATCACGCCGCAAAACGAATTATGCGAATATATGGCGAAATACATGGCTTCCAACGGAGGCGTTTTCGTTCAGGCTGAAAGTGAAGTCGCCGCCATCAACATGGTTTACGGTGCATCCGCATCAGGTGCGATGGCTATGACATCTTCTTCGTCACCAGGCATCGCCTTGAAGCAAGAAGGAATCAGTTATTGCGCAGGGGCTGAATTGCCGGCACTGATCGTCAGCGTTTCACGCGGCGGTCCTGGTTTGGGCGGCATTCTGCCCTCACAGGGAGATTACAACCAAGCGACCCGCGGCGGCGGCAACGGGGACTATCATGTACCCGTATTTGCGCCTGCCAGCATTGCGGAAGCCGCATCATTGGTACGCAAAGCTTTCATCGTAGCAGCGAAATACCGCAATCCTGTCATGATTCTGGCGGACGGTTTCATCGGGCAAATGATGGAACCGGTCGATCTGAATCCCGATCCGATTCCGTTTGAAGTTCCGGCCTGGGCGGCGGACGGGAATTCCGGTCTGCGCCCGCGCAATATCGTCAACTCTTTGCATCTGGATGTCGCTGACTTAGAGCGCCATAACATCCACCTGCAGGAAAAATATAAAGCGATTGAAGAAAACGAAACGATGTTCGAGTCCTATAAAACGGATGACGCCGAGTATATTTTCATTGCTTACGGAACGCCGTCGCGTATCGTGAAATCGGCGATCCAAGACTTGCGTGCCGAAGGCATGAAAGTCGGTCTGCTTCGTCCGATTACCCTATGGCCTTTCCCCTATCAAGCGATTTATGATCTCAGTCAGCGGATGAAGTTCGTCATGGTGGCGGAATTATCCGGCGGACAGATGCTGATGGACGTTAAATTGGCAATAGGACTAACCAAACCTGTATATTTCTATGGACGTATGGGAGTTGCTT
>JBBQGS010000070.1:0-9011 GCA_038323255.1 Erysipelotrichales bacterium
GATATTTTGGATGGATTTCATAAGGATTCTCCTTGCACGGTGTACATTATAGCACTTTTTTCACGCCGTTTCGGATATAATTACAGGGAGGTGACTTTCATGACGTTAAATCTTCCGAAGATTCTTTTTTTTGATATGGACAACACCCTGACCGACGCCAAGACGCATAAAGTCCCCGCTTCGGCCATACAGGCTTTGCGTGAAGTACAACGCAACGGATACAAACTTTGCCTATCGACCGGCCGTGAATGGATGATGGTGAAATCGCACGAAGTGCTTTCCATCCTCGAATGGGACGGATTCGTGCTGACCAACGGACAACTCGTCCTCAACCATGACTTTCAAGAAGTCCTACATGTCACGATCGCACGACATGCAGTACTGGAAATTCTGGGGCTACTTCGGCAATATCAACTTTCGGCGACCTTTAGCGGAGCCTATAACTTCCGTGTCACGGATATCGACATCAACATGACCACGGCACATTCTTTCTTCTCAGAACCGCTGTTCCCTTACGAAGAGTACAGCAACCAGCCGATCGACAAGATGCTGCTGTATATGCCGGATGAGTTCGATCTGACTCCGTTTGAAAACGTTAAAGGTGTCACGATCATCCGCGGGATTTCAACGTATTGCGACATCATCGCCGAACACTCCAGCAAGTATACGGGCATCAAAGCGCTGATGGAACATATGGGCTGGGAGAACGAAGAGTATACTGCCTTCGGAGATTCCCTGAATGATGTGGAAATGCTGAAATATGCCAAGATGAGCGTCGCCATGGGCAACGCGGTCGATGAACTGAAAGAGATTTCGACATTTATTACGACAGATGTCGGAGATAACGGCATCGCCAACGGACTAAGAAAATTGGGCTATATCAAGTAATATCTCAAACAGAAAACCGAGTTGCCTCGGTTTTTTTCATTCAGTCTTCGTCGATCATATGCAGGACTTCACGGGCGGTCTTTTCCAAGTGATTGTCATCGGCACCCATTACACCCAAACCGGTATAGACCTCGCCTGTTTTAACGTGGGCGGCGTCGAGTGCAATAAAGTACTGGTCGAGCAGCGGATCACAGATATCCGGATGCTGCATCGGACCGAACGGATTGGCGAAATAGGTGGTCGAAATGCCGACTTCATCGGTCGTCTGCATGGCGCAGCGTTTGCCTTCCACGAAAGTCGCTTTCATGTCGGCGGCTTTCTCCGCAAGATACATGCCGATCTTGTTTTCATAGTTGTTGGCATAGAGGAAATAGTCGACTTTATGGTTTTTGACGATCAGGGAATACGGGGCGACCGGGATGACGACACGGGCATTGACTGTTTCGGGGTTCATGAAGATTGATCGATCCATCGTTTTATACGGACTGCCTTTGTCGAGGTCGTCCAAACGGATGAAGGCTCCGATTTCGGTGCCTTGGGCAACCACGACACCGTTTTCCACATGCAGGGATCCCATATCGTCAAATACAACGTCGATCGACAGGATTTCGTCTTCACCCAACAATTGGATGGCTTCAATGGTTTCCGACTTACCTGCACCCGAATCTCCGATGAAAATGATGCCTTTGGATCTTCCGTTACGTAGATGGATGTTGACCATCGATCCGTGTAAAGGCAACCATCCTTTGGCCATCATGGCGACGTTATGTAGGGTTAAGGTCATTTTTTTCATGTAACCGAAGTATTCAATGATAGTCTGGTTGGGGACTTTCCCGATCCAGATGCCGGTGGTTTTATCGAGATAATAGGTACACTCGAGGTTTTCGTCTTTGATTCCGAAGAGGACGATACAGTCGGGTTTCCGTTTGAGGACTTCGGTTTCGGTCGCCAACTCGAACAGATTCGCTAATGAAATACCAGAGAACGCATAATCGCGGTGAAAATATATATGCATCAGTAGGCTTCCGACTTTCGCCGGATAACAGAACCATTCATCTTTATTGATGATGGCGTTGAGAAAAGGATTCACTACGGTCGGTTTGAAGGACCCTTTGCGTTTATTGGAACGGGGATGTAAAAGTAAAGGAGTACGTAGCAGCATCGAATCGACGAACAGGATACCTTTAAGCGCTTCATAGCCTTCCGGGATCGTCCAGCGAATGTCGCGGATGACCATGGCGGCGTTGGTACCGGCTTGGAGTTGACGATAGATACGATTCTTGCGTCCCTGTACTTTTTCCTGCGCACCACGATATACAGATAAAACCAATTGGTTGAATTTAGAGTCGGCTTCCATGAAATTGGCCAGTTGCAAGGAACTGTTGGAACCCGTGCGGGTCACCGAGCAACGTTGCAGGTTGCGCCAAAAGTTATAGGCTTCTTCGATGAGTTTAGTGAGGATTTCCGGTTGATCCAAAAACGGATGTGCGATTTCATCGACTTCCAACACCATCAGCATCTTCATTAGACGTACGATATCGACGACTGTTTCAGTTAAACCACAGTCGCGCATCGTCCATTTATAGAGATCGAGATCGCTCTTTTTAAGCGCGGCTAGATAATGCCCGAGGACGAATTTGAAACTGTCACTGGAAAGGATCTCGTCGGTGGTTTGACAATAAGCTGCCGAAAAATTGACAAGAGCCGTCGATTCATGCAGATACAGTGCTTCTTTCATAGTTTTTCCTCCGGTTTAACTGACTTATTTTACCATTGCAACCCTTTTGTTTCAACCCTTACATTCACTTTCATTCTTTCAGAAGCAAAGTAAATTGTTACATCAAAAAAAAGGCACCTCTATTGAGGTACCTGTATGTGATCTAAACACCATTGTCGAACCGCGTCGACCCCTTCTTTGGATTCGGCGGAGAAGATGATGATTTCCGAATCGCCGGTTTGGCCGGTGATATTGTTTTTGGCTTTTAACCGTTGACTGTAAGAGAGCTTATCGCTTTTGGTCGCGACGATTTTCGTCGGCAGACCGATGGCACGTACATATTCCAACATATCCAAATCATCGGCGCTCAGACCATGGCGGATGTCGACCACCAATAGCGCGGCGACGCATTGCGTCCGTGAACCGAAGTAATCTTCCATCAGTTGTCCATAATCTTGCAGCTCCTTTTGGGAGCGGTTGGCGAAACCGTAACCAGGGACGTCGACCAAATGGAAGACATCGCTCATCGCAAAGAAATTTAGGTAACGCGTTTTCCCGGCCCGTTTCCCTACGAAAGCCAGCGCATTTACATTGGCCAGCGCGTTGATCAGACTGGATTTACCGACGTTGGAACGTCCGGCCAGCACGATCTCGGGCAGTGTCGTCGCGGGAAACTGTTCTTTTTTCGCCGCGGTGATCAGATACTTGGAGGTCGCGAAGGTCTTCATTTAGTGTACCAAAGCTTCCGCAAGGACTTGATCCATCGTATCGACCGGAATGAACGTAATATGGTCTTTGACGATTTGCGGGATGTCGTCCATGTCTTTCATATTGAGTCTGGGGATGAGCACTTTACGGATGCCGGTGCGGTGGGCTGCCAAGGATTTCTCCTTGAGACCGCCGATCGGCAAGACGTTTCCGCGCAAAGTCACTTCACCCGTCATCGCCAAATCGGCGTAGACAGGGCGTTGCGTCAAGGCGGATACGATGCAGGTCGTCAGGGTGACGCCGGCGCTCGGTCCGTCTTTCGGGACGGCTCCTTCGGGAACGTGGATGTGGACATCGTGTTCTTCGAAGAATTTCGGGTCGATTTCCAAACGACGGGCGTTGGATTTGACATACCCGAAGGCGATTTCAGCGGATTCTTTCATGACGTCGCCGAGTTGACCGGTGATGATCAACCTACCCTTGCCTTCAAACGAAGTCACTTCGACCTGCAATACATCGCCGCCGAAGGAAGTATAGGCCAAACCGGTGACGACACCGATTTGGTTTTCCATCTCTTTACGTCCGTATTCAAAGATTTCTTTACCTAACCATTCACCGACCAGTTTTTGCGTGATCTTGACGCTCTTCTTGCCATCCTTCAAAATAAGCAGGACGGATTTACGGCAGAGGTTCGCAATGATGCGTTCCAACTGACGGACGCCGGCTTCGCGGGTGTACTGGCGGATCATATACAGCAGTTCTTCACTGCCTAACTTGAATTGTTTGTCGTTGAGGCCGTTCATCGCAACCTGTTTCGGAACCAGATGATTCAGGGCGATGTTTACTTTTTCGTCTTCAGTGTATGAAGACAAGTTGATGATTTCCAAACGGTCGCGCAGGGCATCCGGAATGTCTTCCAGATAGTTGGCGGTCGCAATGAACATGACTTTGGATAAGTCGTAAGGTTCTTCGAGATAATGGTCGCTGAAGAGGAAGTTCTGTTCGGGATCCAACACTTCAAGCATGGCCGAACTCGGATCGCCCTTGTAGTCGCTCGACATCTTGTCGATTTCGTCAATCAGGAAGACCGGATTGATGACGCCGGCTTTCTTCATGCCTTGGATAACGCGTCCCGGCAAAGAGCCTAAATAGGTACGGCGATGTCCGCGGATTTCCGCTTCGTCGCGTACGCCACCCAACGACGCTTTGACGAAATTACGTCCCAGTGCGTTGGCGATGGATTTCGCCAAGGAGGTTTTCCCAGTTCCCGGAGGCCCGACTAAACAGATGATCGGCGCATTGAGCGATTGGGTCATCGTTTTGACGGCAAGATATTCCATGATGCGTTCTTTAACTTTATCGAGTCCGAAGTGGTCGTGGTCCAAGACCGCTTTGACCTTTTTCAGGTCATCGTTGTCTTTGGATTCCTGCCACCATGGCACTTTGAGGAGCCAGTCTAGATACGTGCGGATAACACCGCTTTCCCCGCTTGCACTAGGCAGCATTTCAAAGCGTGAAATCTCTTCCAACGCTTTTTCCTTGATGTTCTTGGGGAACGGATTGTCCTCTACATATTTGCGCAGATCATCCATGTCGTCGGTTGCATTGGGCACATCGCCCAACTCTTCCTTGATGGCACGGAGTTTTTCGCGCAGATAGTATTCGCGTTGGTTCTCTTCGATACGTTCTTTGACTTTATCGTTGATCCCCTGTTCGATGTTGGTGAGTTCTTTTTCTTTCTGCAGATTCTGAATGATCAATAATAAACGTTCATTCATGTTAAGCGATTCGAGAATCGCCTGACGGTCATCCAACCCCATCGGAAAATACTGCCCGATCTGGTCGGAAAGCTGTTGCGCTGAAACGCCCTTGGTTAATTGGTTGATGATTTCAGTCGGGAAATTCGCATTGCTGGTGGCAACTTGTTCGAGTCCCTTGGCAATTTGGCGGATGAGCGCCATTTCTTCCAGGTTCTCGCCCGCGATGTCGGCAACCGGCTGCACGGTGGCGAAGAACATTTTGTTGTCTTCGCTCAGGCGTACCAGTTTGGCACGTTCCAGTCCAGTGAAGGTGACACGCATGAATCCTTCTTTACGCTTAACGTTTTTGATTTTGCAAAGCGTGCCGAATTTAAATAAATCGTCTTCATGGGGTTCATCGACCAACACATCTTTCTGGCTGACAACCCAGACATGGCCGTTGAAATAGGTATTCGATTCTTCGATGGCGCTGACGCTCTTTTCGCGTCCTACTTCGATTAAAACATCCTGATTCGGAAAAACGATGATCCCGCGGGTGCAAATCACGGGCACGCTGATTTCCATTTTTTCGTTATCCATATGTACACCTCCTTAAAGGGAATAAGACGCAGCGCGTCTTATTGTTGAACGGATTCGCGTATAAGGTTAAAAGCTTTACGTAAACGGAGATCGTAAGCGATCGTATCTTGTGGCGCAAGTTCTTTTACGCGCGCCAGTTCCATGCTGTAGGCAGTAGCGATCGCCTCGTATTCTTTGACGATTTCTTCCGGTGTGACATCCAGTTTTTCGGCTGTCGCGACCGCATCCAAGACCAATCTTACTTTGACTTTATTGGTCGCATCGACTTTCATCTGACCACGCAGTTCATCTTCTTTTTGTCCGGTGATCTGCGTAAACAGTTCCATCGTATAACCCTGTTGGGTAATCCGGTTCTTGAAGTCCTGAACCAAACTATCGGTTTCCTCTTCAATCAGCACGTCGGGTATATCCACTTCGGATGCTTCGACCACTTTGGTCAAAAGTTGGTTTCCGAATTCGACATCGGCATTACTTGCTTTTTCTTCCATAATGTCTTCTTCCAAATGGGCACGCAGATCCGCAATCGTTTCGGTTCCATGATGATTGGCTTCTTTCGCGAATTCATCGTTGGCTTCCGGTAAAGTGCGTTGTTTGATTTCGTTGACCTTGACTTTAAATACGACCGGTTGTCCGGCTAATTCGGCCTGTCCGTAAGTTTCCGGGAACGTCAGCGGAATTTCGCGTTCTTCACCGGCTTCCATTCCAACCAAAGCATCTTCGAAACCTGGGATGAAGGATCCCGAACCGATCTCCAGTTCGAAATTCTCGCCTTTTCCGCCTTCGAATGCAACTCCGTCTTTGAATCCTTCAAAGTCGATGACAGCGGTATCCTTCATTTCGACGCTACCTGTTTCTTTTAGGGCAAGTTCGGCGAATTGGACACGCAGTTCTTCAATCTTCGTATCGACTTCTTCAGGTAAAACGGTAACGAGCGCTTTCTTGACATCCAAGCCCTTGTATTCGCCCAATTTAACTTCCGGTTTAACAACCAAATCAAATGTCATCGTGACTTCTTCAGCGGTAATCTTCGATACGTTCAATTCCGGACGAGTGATCGGCAACAATTTATGTTCCTTGATCCCTTCGAACAATGCGTCGTTCGCAATAACATCGACGGCTTCCGCTAGGATCTGCTGTTCGCTGATTTGTTTGCGGGCGAGCTCTTTGGGAGCCTGTCCTTTACGGAATCCCGGCAGGTTGACGCTCTTTACGAGTTTGTCGAGTGCCTTCGTCTGAGCCTGTTTCCAAGCGTCGTCGTTGATGGTGACTTCCAGTACACCGGTGGATTTTTCTTTCATGGTCCAAGTAGTTTTCATTGGGTCCTCCTAGTTAGCATTCCTATTATATCATAGGTCTTAGCACTGTCAACAATTGAGTGCTAAAATCGATTGAACTCTTCGAGCCCTTCGATCATGTCTTGATTTATTGTATTCTTTTCGCAGAATTCATGCCACTCTTGTACACTCGCAAGATTCAAAAAAAGATTTTTAACGATTGCCAACGTCAACAAAACGGTTTCATCCACGTCGATCCCTTCCGGCAATCGAAGTAAGGCTAAGCGTAAAATCGATTCTTTCGCCAGCATCAGCATCGAAGGATTGTCGTTTTCGAGCCAGTCGTCGGCCTGTTTTAGACAAGCGTCCACCCCTTCGCTCTCTTCGGGCAATTCCAGTGCTGCGGGAATAAAGGTGTAGGTGACATGATCGACCGAAAACGTAAACTCGGTTCTTAACTGCTGACGGGCGCACAATTCGACCAATACCGACAATAGCGCACGATCCTGAATGGTCGCAAACGCCTTCTTCAACACTTCTTCATAATTACGCAAATTCAATACGCCAAGTGAAGCGACGACGGCGAACTGCCCGGCGTCCGTTTTCAGCATTTTAATCAGTTCTTCGGGGTCTTCGATGCGGGTCGGACGCTTGCTTTCTTTTTTCATCGATCGTACATCTTTGTTTAACTTCATCAACTCATCGAGATAAGCCTGCGGGATATACGGCATCCTAAGTTCTTCTTCTAGTTTTTCTGTGGCAAGATCGATGTCTCCCCGCATGAGATCGTCACGGATCTCCAGGATGATTTTTTGGTAGTAGTTTTCGTCCATGTCGTTACCTCGCATCTATTATGCCATAGTTACGCTCTTTTTCCCTTACAGAAGCACTATTTTAGCGATGGATTTGTGGTAAAATAACCCTATACAGGGGAATTTCATGAAAATACTCAAATCGTTCGTCAGCATGCTAATTATCCTATGTGGTGTTTATGCGTCCTATTTGGCATTCCTTTCCTATGAAATAAAAGACTGGACCTCCACCGGACTTTACATCGCCTTCGCGTTGGTTTTATTGTGTTGCGGCATTGTTTCATTGCTTTTCACTTTGACGAAGAAACCAGCCGGTAAAGTTACCACATCCATTCCTATCACGATTCGTGAAGCGCAGCCCTTCGCAGAGAGACCGCACATTGCGGAAGATACCGTCCGACTTGAGGTAGAAGTGCTCAGTGATCATGAAATCGATGATGAGACGCGGACACTGAGGGAAGAAGCAGTCCCGTCCGATGAAACCGCGTTGATTGAGAACACATTGGAAGTGCCAGAAGTCAGTGACTTTGAGGAGCCAAGTGAAGCTTATATGCAACCACCCCTTCCGCAGGAACAGGTTGACGAACTTACCCCAAACATCGAACAGGCCGTTGTTAGTGTACCTGTTCGCTTAGAAGAATCAAATGTAGTCAAAACCCCACCGATCGTTCAACCATTGATTTTCAAACCCGAACCGATTGGGGATAAAAGCGTCGAAATTAAAGAAGATCCGAAGTTTCTCTTCGGGGACTGGTGGGTCGATGAAGATGGTTTGTACATCGATGTGCGACTGATCTCAATCACCGGCCGCAAGCAACAAAAAATTCTAAAGAAACTCGCCTTACATGCCGAGCTCAGTTATCATATCAACAGTAAAAACGAATCAATCGAAATCGTCCTCAACAAAGATGTATTGGGACTCATCCCCGAGCTCTACCACCATTCGTTGCTGATGTACATCCAGGGGGTGGAGCGCATCACCTTGGACTCGATCGTCAAAAAAAGACGCGACGTTGTGCAATGTGTCGTCAAGATTCGCTTCAACGATGATCTGCGTTCGAAACTTCAAAAGAAACTCCAGCAGAAAACTTGGCAATAATTCCGACCCAAAAAGATTAACCCATTCCCTGTTGAACGAATACATTGTATCGGATTCTGTTTCTTATGTCCTTTCTTTCGTTTAGGACCTATACCCCAACATTTATTCTAGAGCCAAAAAGAAAAAAGGGGGGGAAACCTTTTTTCTTTTTATAAAGGGGAAAGAATACTGTAC
>JBBQGS010000071.1:0-8983 GCA_038323255.1 Erysipelotrichales bacterium
GGAGTATATTCGTTGATCGCGGATGATCTGTTGATCGATGAGCATCTGCTTATTGAATTCATCGCTGGATGCAAACGAGTTTTGGCGGGTGAAGACCCACAGCTTGAAATCGGGAAGTTACATGCATTATCAGCGGGAGAAGTTTTTTCAAAAGGTTACTTATATAAGAAAACCAATCTAACCAAAGAAGGTGTCGTATGAAACCAGAACTATTAGCTCCGGCCGGCGATCTTCTGCGGGCTAAAACAGCCATACGCTATGGCGCCGATGCGGTTTATCTGGGAGGGAAGCGTTTCTCCCTGCGTTCGCGCGCTAGTAATTTCGAACTAGAAGATATACGTAAAGCCGTCGTCTTTGCGAAAAGTCATAACGCTAAAATCTACGTGACAGTCAATATGATACCGCATGACGAAGATTTGGAAGGATTGGAAGAATACCTCCTTGAACTGCAGAACATCGGTGTAGCAGCCGTAATCGTGGCGTCTGTCCATATCGCAGTACTGGCAAAGGAAATCACTCCGTTAATGGAAGTGCATCTTTCAACCCAACTATCAATTACCAATTCAAGCGCCCTGCAGTTCTATCGCAAACTCGGTGTCGATCGTGTGGTGCTGGCGCGCGAAACATCGCTGGAGCAGATTGAAACGATCGCGCATGAATCGAAAACAGATCTTGAAGTGTTTATCCATGGCGGCATGTGCGTTAATTATTCCGGCCGTTGCACCTTAAGCAATGAAATGACCCTGCGTGACGCCAACCGCGGAGGATGTGCCCAGTCTTGCCGATGGAAATATAGACTCTATCGCAATAAAGATGAGATTTCCGATCCGAATTGCTTGTTTTCCATGAGTTCGAAAGATTTGATTGCGGCTGAAGAAATCCCAATGTTGATGAGAATCGGGATCGCCAGTCTGAAAATCGAAGGCCGCATGAAATCGGCCTACTATATCGCCGTGGTGGTCGATGCATATCGTAAACTGATCGATTCAATTGAAAAAGGCGAGGATAAAACGGAAGCAATATCCAACTGTTTGGCGCTGCTTAAGAAGGCTGAAAATAGACCTGTCGCCGACGGATTCTTCCATGGCATCCCAGGATCGTCGCACCACCTCTACTCAGCCGACGGAGACGGGATCAACCAGGAATTCGTGGCTACCGTCCACGAACAATTATCGAATCATCGGGTCAGCATCGTCATCCGCAACAATCTTCCGTGCGGTATCGAACTTGAAGTCTTAAGTCCGCGATATGCTATACGTAGTTTCACATTGAATACATTAGAGCGTCAAGGTGTCGCTATCGACACCGCGAATATCCCGATGGAAATCCTTGAAATCACCGTTCCTTTTGCGGTCGAAGCCGGTGATTTCCTAAGGAAGAAAGGGGTTAACCATGGTTGAACTTTGTTTTGAGGGGGCGCTTTCGGTTAAATCGGTCATCAATCATCGTGCCCGTACAGTCAGGGAGGTTTGGATCGACAAGTCCAAAGATACCAAAGATATCGATTATATCGTAAACCGCTGTAAATCAAGACATATTACGATGAAGCGGGTGAGTGCGGATGAAGTGGCAAAGAAAGCCAAAGGGAAGACCCACGGCGGTATCATCGCGTTCGCATCACCGCGTATCTACGAGAAACTCGCAGACCTGAATCTACCCGAAATTCCGTTTTTGGCGCTGATCGAAGGCGTCGAAGATCCGTTCAACCTTGGCTACTGTATCCGCACCTTGCGGGCAGCCGGCTGCGACGGCGTTTTCCTTGCGCAGCGCGATTGGACCTCGGCCGAGGAAACGCTCATGAAATCCAGTGCCGGAACGTTCGACGAACTGCCGATTCTGCAATCCGATGATCTAAAGGAAACGCTCAATGAACTAAAACGGCAGGGGATTAAAATCATCAGTGCCCTGCGTACGCCCTTCAGTAAACCGGTGACATCCGTCGATCTCACGCAGGGTTTACTCTTGTGCATCGGAGGGGAAATGCGCGGACTTTCCAAAGTCGTCGTAGACGCCACCGACCTGTCGGTTGTGATTCCCTATCCCTCGACCACCAAAGTTGCCCTGAACGCAGTCAGCGCAACCGCTGTGCTTGCGTTTGAAGTCGTCCGTCAGCGTACGCCGAAGGTTTAAAATTCCTGAAAAATTTTCAGAGTCCTCCTCTATACAAGGGTGGGAGGGTTTGGTATAATGTCACAAAGCTTTACGATGTATAGTCCGCAACAGGCGCGGACGTATCTACCCGCCGGCCTAGTGGCGGACTACCTCGGAAGTGTTTTTTTATAAACACTCCGGGTACGTAAGCTTTTTGTTTAAAAGGAGGCGTAGTATGGAAATGATGAATCTGAAAATCATGCGCGATCTCTTCAATGCTACGGTCGATGCCGATCTGGTTCTTTTGAACGTGAACGTGCTGGACCCCTTTCAATGTGAGTTCCATCTCTGCGATCTTACCATCCATCAAGGTAAAATCGTCGCGCTGAGAGCGCTTCGCAGTAAGAATATTGTCGATGCACAGGGATTATATGCCTCTCCGCTGCTGATCGATGCGCATATGCATATTGAATCGACCACCGTACTGCCTTCGGAATTGAACAATTTCCTGATTCCGAGGGGAGTAGGGATGTTGATTGCCGACCCGCATGAAATCGCCAATGTTGCCGGTACCCAAGGAATTGATTTTATGTTGGATTCAAGTGCCGATCTTGACCTGGACTTCCGTTTTATGTTGCCTTCCTGTGTACCGGCGACTTCCTTCGAACATGCAGGGGCGATTCTGAGGGCAAACGATCTTAAACCGTATCTGACACATCAAAGAGTATTGGGCTTGGCGGAAGTCATGGATAGGGAAGCGGTCCGCTATGACGATGATATGCTTGAGAAAATTAACGATACAATCCAAGCGGGTAAATCCATCGATGGACACGGATCAAATCTGGATCTTCAGGAACTGGATTTATACAGTGGGTTGGGGATTTTGACTGATCACGAGTGTGTCGACGCATCCGAAGCGACCCAACGCATCAGCCGCGGTTTCTATGTACATATACGCGAAGGATCGGTAACCAAAAACTTAGCCGCATTACTTCCGGCCGTCACACCGAAAAATTTCCGCCGTTTCTGCTTCTGCACCGATGACAAGCATCCGGATGAACTCCGTATGCAGGGCGGTGTGGATGCCGTGGTTAAACAGGCGATTGCATTGGGGCTCGACCCTGCGATGGCCATGACGATGGCTACGCTGAATCCTGCGACCTGTTATAAATTGGTTAATAAAGGCGCAATCTCGCCTGGTTACGAAGCGGATTTCTTTTTGTTCGATGATCTTCAAAACATACAGGCAATGACTGTCTATAAAGCAGGGAAGGTCGTTGCAAAAAACAATGTCCTTCTATCCCACTCAAAACAGAAGGATCAAATCCCTAAAGGATTAGCATGTTCGATCAATTATGCTCCCTTTAACGCAAAGAATGTAGCCATCTGGCTCTACCCGAACAAATTGGCCCGTGTGATGAATGTCATCCCTGGGAATGTGCTGACCAAATTATCGATCGAATCGTGTGCGGTCGATGAAGACGGATTCTACCAATATGCGACTGAGCGCGATTTGGCGAAATTGTGCGTCATCGAACGTCACCATGCATCGGGCAACATCGGCGTGTGTCCGGTTAGCGGATTCAAGTTGCAACAGGGTGCCTTTGCTTCTACCGTCGCTCATGACAGTCACAATCTGATTGTCGTCGCCACCAATGACGAAGATCTGCTGTTTGCGGCATCTGAATTGCGGCGCATCGGTGGCGGTTACGTGGTTGTGTGCGATGGGCAATTGCTTGCATCTGTCACGTTGGAAATCGGCGGATTATTGACGTCGAAAACCTTGCATGAGTCCTTACAGGAATGGGAAAAACTCCATTTTGCATTGCGAACTATTTCTGCAGTAACCGATTTCAATCCGTTCTTGATGTTGTCGTTTATGTCATTACCCGTGATTCCGGAAGTGAAATGCACCGATATCGGATTAATCGACGTCGTGCGCGGTAAAGTCTTGGAAATCGCGGTTTATGAGGAGGAGAAATAAATGGATACTCTACATGGCAAAGTAATCAAAGAAGGGTATACGTTCGACGATTTGATGTTGGTGCCGGCTTTTTCGAAGGTCGTGCCGGCGAAGGTCGTGTTGTCGACCCATCTTACCAAAAAAATACTGTTGAAAATCCCCGTATTGTCGGCGGCGATGGATACCGTCACCGAAGACATTATGGCGATCGCATTGGCGAAAGCCGGCGGATTGGGCTTCATCCACAAGAACCTTTCGATAGCCGAACAAGCCGCGATGGTCAAACGAGTCAAAGATACGGAACCTGACTCTACGCAGGATGCGGCCATCGACAAGAACGGCCGTTTATTGGTCGGTGCGGCGGTCGGTGTCGGTGAGAAAAACATCGAACGCGTCAAAGCACTGTTGGCTGCAGGCGTCGACATCATCGCGGTCGACAGTGCCCACGGTCATTCCGAAGGCGTCATCGAGCAGGTGCGCACCATCCATGCCCTCTATCCCGACCTTGATTTGGTCGGCGGGAATATCGTCACCGCAGAAGCGGCTATCGCTCTGATTGAAGCTGGTGCCAACGTGCTGAAAGTCGGCGTCGGACCGGGTTCCATCTGTACGACACGCGTCGTGTCCGGTGTCGGGGTACCACAGTTGACCGCAGTCAACGATGTCTATCAAATCGCAAAAGAACACCATATCGGTGTCATCGCAGACGGTGGCATCACCGTTTCTGGCGATATCGTCAAAGCATTGGCAGCCGGAGCGGACGTCGTCATGTTGGGCGGCTTGCTGGCGGGCTGTGAAGAAACTCCGGGCGAAGTCATCGAAGTCTATGGGAAACGCGTCAAGAACTATGTCGGGATGGGTTCGCTCAGCGCCATGCAGCGCGGATCCAGCGATCGCTACTTCCAAGGTGGGCAGACTGAACTAAAAAAACTGGTACCGGAAGGTATCGAAGCGACCGTCTTCTATAAAGGTCCTATGCACGATGTGTTGTATCAGATGATGGGCGGGCTGCGCTCAGGGATGGGGTATTGCGGATGCAAGACCATCGAAGAACTAAAGGTCAACGCCCGTTTCGTCAAGATCACCAATGCGGGGTTGAAGGAAAGCCATCCGCACAATGTGGAAAACGTCAAGGAGGCACCGAACTACCGTGGCCGATAAAATCGTCGTATTGGATTTCGGCAGTCAGTATAACCAATTGATTGCCCGTCGGATTCGTGAAATGGGAGTATTCAGCGAATTGAAACCGCACACCATTTCTATGGACAGTCTGAAATATGATGCCGAAATCAAAGGCATCGTCTTTTCCGGCGGACCTAACTCGGTTTATGATCCGCAAGGCTTGTTGGTTGATCCGAAGATATATCAACTGGGCATCCCTATTTTGGGCATCTGCTACGGTATGCAACTGATGGCGTATCAGTTAGGCGGCCAGGTCGAAGCGGGACATACCCGAGAATACGGCAAGAATACCATCGATATCACCATCCCCAATAATATGACGATCGGATTACCTTCTCATCAGCAAGTTTGGATGAGCCATGGCGACCATGTCGCCCAACTTCCACCCGGATTTACGGCTAACGCGAAAAGCGAAGCCGGCATTCTGGCGATGATGAGCGATGAAACCCACAATCTCTACGGTCTACAGTTTCATCCCGAAGTGCGGCATACCGTGCACGGGAACGATCTGCTGCATAATTTCGTGTTCGACATCTGTAAAGCGCAAAACAATTGGCAACTGGGTACGTTCATCGACCAGCAGGTCGCCAAGATCCAAGCCCAGGTCGGCGACGATGAAGTGTTGTGTGCTCTCTCCGGCGGCGTCGATTCCGCCGTCGTGGCTGCGTTGCTCTACAAAGCCATCGGGAAGAAACTGACGTGTATGTTCGTCGACCATGGACTCCTGCGTTTGAAGGAAGCGGACGGTGTCGTGGATACCTTTGAAAAACAATTCGGCGTCAAACTCATCAAAATCGATGCCCGCCAACGCTTTATGAAACGGTTGGAAGGTGTCGTTGATCCTGAAACCAAGCGCAAGATCATCGGCGAAGAATTCATTCGCGTGTTCGAACAGGAATCCTCCAAGCTAACACATGTCAAATGGCTGGCACAGGGAACCCTGTACACCGATATCATCGAATCGGGAACCGCTACCGCTCAGACCATCAAATCGCACCATAATGTCGGCGGATTACCCAAGACGATGCAGTTCCAACTGATCGAACCGCTGAATCTGTTATTTAAGGATGAAGTAAGGGCACTGGGACTTTTGCTTGGACTCAGCGAAGAAATCGTGATGCGTCAGCCTTTCCCGGGTCCGGGTCTGGCCATCCGCATCATCGGAGATGTCACGGAAGAGAAACTGGATCTTGTCCGCCGCAGCGATTTCATTTTGCGCGAGGAAATCAAGAATGCCGGGCTCGACCGCGAAATCTGGCAGTATTTCACTGTTCTTACCAATATCCGCTCGGTCGGCGTCATGGGCGATCAGCGTACCTATGATTATGCGTTAGGCATCCGTGCCGTCACTTCGATCGACGGGATGACCGCCGATTACGCCCGTATTCCATACGATGTGCTCGATATTGTGGCACGTCGCATTGTCAATGAGATCAGAGGGATCAATCGCATCGTCTATGATATCACTTCGAAACCACCCGGTACGATCGAATGGGAATAAGAAAACTCGGAATTCCGAGTTTTTATTTCATTCTGGAATGGACTTCCCCGATTTTCTTCCCGTGTTCATAGTAACATTTCGGAATACGGTCGCTGACCTGCGTCAGGATTTCGTAAGGGATCGTATCCATGTGTTTCGCCATCTTGGTTAAGTCCGCATGCTTGCCGATCAATTCCACGACAGTATCGACAGGATGATAGTTTTTTAACTTCAACATCAACTGGTCCATGCATACGCGCCCGACATACTCGCAGGGTTCGTCGTTGATATAAGCGACATCACCTTGGTGTTTGCGGTTCCAACCGTCCGCATAGCCGATGGGGATCGTTGCGATCCATTCAGTCTCTTTAGGGGAATAAGTTGCTCCGTAACTGACAGTTTCACCGGCTTCGACCTGTTTGATATGCACGATTTTCGAATATAGATGCATGACGGGCTTCAAATCGTGCCGGAATGTCGAATAACCGTAGATTGCCAATCCGATTCGGACGCTGTTACATCGATTCTCAGGGAAGTGGAGCGCCGCGTCGGTATTGGCACAGTGGATCCATTTGAATTCACGTTTTAGTTCATCCAGCAACACTTCGAAAAGTTGGAACTGTTTAGCGGTCAACTTGTTGTCTTCATCGTCGCTCGACGCGAAATGAGTGAAGATACCTTCGGTTAGAATCCCAAAGCGATCGCAAATCGCCAGGATTTCCTTCACTTCATCCATCAATTTGACACCTAACCGGTTCATCCCGGTATCGTATTTCACATGGACAATCAATCCTTTGACCGGATACTTGATGACTTCCTTCAGCCATTCCAAGGATGTAACGGTAAGACGGATATCATGCTTAAGCGCCAGTTTGACGTCTTTGGGTCGGACATAACCTAATATCAGGATATCCCCAATGATTTTCTTGTTTCTAAGCGATAAAGCTTCGTCCATCGAAGACACCATCAGCATCTTCGCACCAGCTTCAATCGCCTTGCGGGCGATGAATTCATCTCCGTGACCGTATCCGTTCGCTTTAATAACGGCGAAAACAGCTTTCTTCGTCCAAGCTTCGCACTTTTCAATATTTTCCTGCAGGGCGTCCAAATCGATGTCAGCCCAGGTTTCTCTGTAGAACATCACTTTACCTCGGTTCAGTTAAACGATTCGCGATTCGACATAAGCGAAATATACGCCCGCTAAACGAAAGGCCAGACCGATAAGTCCGTTGATGCCGGACCCAAGCAAGTAACCAACATTGTATGTTACTGCCTGAATGAATAGCGGAGGATTCATCAGGGCTCCCCAACCAGCGATTACGATCGCATCACCGATCAGGAAACACAGCACGGCTAATCCGGCTCCCAACATGGAGAACCTTGGTTGGACACCTTTCCCATAGGTGCGGATGACATATCCGATCCCGTAACCAAAGCCGATATACAGAATCGAGAGTTCGAAGGGGAGGATGGATGAGATCACCGCATAGGCGATTATGCTGACGACACTTGCGGCACCCCCGAATAATAACGCTTTTTGAAAGCGTTGATTGCGTGTCAAGGCTTGCTTGTTATATACTTTCAACATGGTTCCGTCCTCTTTTTCCGTTTAATTATACCATGAACGCAAAGGGATGAAAACACCGTCGGAACCTGTAAAAAAGGAAGATATTTGTTGACGGTCAAAACATATAATGGTATATTTATAAAGCGCTATGGCGCAATGGAGGTTTAGCTCAGTTGGGAGAGCGTCTGCCTTACAAGCAGAGGGTCGGGGGTTCGAGCCCCTCAACCTCCACCATTTTATCTTACTGCCGGCTTAGCTCAACTGGCAGAGCAACTGATTTGTAATCAGTAGGTTGTAGGTTCGAGTCCTATAGCCGGCACCATTTCCCTATAGGTGCGATACCGTATATGGGGGGGTAGCGAAGTGGCTAAACGCGGTTGACTGTAAATCAATTCTCTCCGAGTTCGGCGGTTCGAATCCGTCCCCCCCCACCATTAAATTGGGGTATCGCCAAGCGGTAAGGCACCAGACTTTGACTCTGGCATTCCCCTGGTTCGAATCCAGGTACCCCAGCCAAATAGTTGACCCGCTAGCTCAGGTGGTAGAGCAACTGACTTTTAATCAGTGGGTCTGGAGTTCGAGTCTCCAGCGGGTCACCAATTATTGCGGATGTAGTTCAGTGGTAGAACTTCAGCCTTCCAAGCTGACTATGTGGGTTCGATTCCCATCATCCGCTCCAAGCGGTACAAAAGCCCCATTT
>JBBQGS010000072.1:0-8970 GCA_038323255.1 Erysipelotrichales bacterium
AGCATCTACTTCTTCTGAAAACAATGGATTTTCCTTCAATCGCTTCTTTTCCTGCAGATGATAAAGCGCCGCCATCATGAACGAATAGATGATCAGTGAATGCAGTGCCAGATCGATCAGTAAGTCAACATTCGACCCTCCCCATAATGCATAGACCATGAAGGCGGTATCCAGAAAGTAGAATATCGCGATTCCGACAAACCAACCGAAATGCCTGCGGCTTCTGAACCATCCGATGATATAGACCGCTAAGCAAGTTAATGCGATCGCGTAAGAGATATAGATTGGAAACATCGAACCACTTTGAAGCCAGAAAAAATCCCCGAAGACGATTGCCACAAACGGGACGAACGCCGAATAGGGAAATGAAATAGAAGAATGCATATAATAAAGGATGATGTTTAAAAAAGTTAACACGATCATGAATAAGAGAGTCATACGTCCGCTTGCGATGTGACGCGGCAGAACTGTTTTTTCTTTCATTGGAAATCCCCCTGAACTAGTCATATTGTATCGAAAACAGAGGGGAAAGTAAACGAAAGGCAAATATGCGTACGTTATTTCGGGAATTTGAGAATGAATTCGCTGCCTTGCCCGGATTCGCTTTCGACCGTAATGCTTGCGCCGTGCATCTTTAAAAAGGACTTCGCCATCGCCAACCCTAAGCCGAATCCTTCGGCTTTCGCTTGGCTTTTTACCCGATAGAAAGGTTCGAAAATTAGATCCGTGTTCTCTTTCGCGATTCCAATTCCGGTGTCTTTAATGCGCAGGATAATGGTGTCTTTGTCTTGAGTCAGTTTCACGTCGACCTGACCGCCGGTATGATTATATTTGATGGCGTTTTCGATGATATTATAGAAGGCGCGATAAATTAGGACTTCATTTCCTGTGATTTTATCGACGGTTGGAATAACAGAGATCAATTGAACTTCCTGTTTCGCGGCGACCAGCGACAAATCTTCGATGACGTCAAATAGTATGTTGTCCAAAGATATCTGATCGTCCAGTCCGGCACTCTCGACCTGGATTGAATCCAATAGCGTATCGATTAGGGCATTCATCTTGCGGATGGAGGTTTCGATGACATTCATCGTTTGACGATAATCTTCAACCGATTTCAATTCTTGGTCGTTGAGCACGTCGATATGGGTTTTGATGACGGCCAGCGGTGTTTTCAGTTCATGGGCGACCGCGGCGTTGAAGCGTTTTTGCATAGTGGATGCATTTTCCAGTTTTGCCAGCATCGTATTGAACGAAAGGGTTAAATCGCGGACTTCACGAGTCGGATCCTGAAGTGCGATGGAATCGCCTGTTTCCGCATTCGCCAAACGAACCTTTTCATTCAGTGAACGGAAAGGT
The DNA here is from genome assembly GCA_038323255.1 of Erysipelotrichales bacterium. Taxonomy (GTDB): domain Bacteria; phylum Bacillota_I; class Bacilli_A; order Erysipelotrichales; family Erysipelotrichaceae; genus GWE2-51-13. The sequence continues at coordinate 1,360 of JBBQGS010000072.1, forward strand.
TTTAGTGTTTTTCCACTGGAAACATACGCGGCTGCACCACCCAGTATGGCGATGATGACAAGGATTCCTCCGCTCAACCACATAATACGCTCGAGGGAAACATTGAACTGTTCTTGTACTGACGCTGCTTTAGTCGCTGCCGCATCATAGGCGGATTTATCGATTGTCGTATTTTCGGGAACGACGAAATCGGTGTTGCCGGTCGCCGACTGAATATCGACTGTCTTGTTTAGAGCGGTACGCATCGAAGGCAGGAGTTGTGTGTATGTTAAAAACAGAGAAAACGCTCCGATCGCAAATAATCCGATCATCGCATTCAGTCCGTAGCGAATACGAATGTCTGTTTTATGTTTCATGGTTTCCCTCCTTTCGCATCAAAGTGATAGCCTGATCCTTTCACGGTCTGGATGAACATCAATCCGCCGGTGGCTACCGAAAGTTTTTTGCGCAGAGAATAAATATGGACGCGCATGACGTCGCTGAACGGGTCTGCTTCCTCGTTCCAAATGTGTTCGAGGAGTTCTTCACTGCTAACGATACGCTCGGCATTGCGCACTAGATAACTGAAGATGGAGTATTCTTTCAAGGTAAGCGGGATTTCGTTGGTTTGGTACTTCACTCTGTGTAACGCGGGGTCGACCGTGAAATCACCTTGAGACAAAATCGCGGGTTTCGAGTTGAAGTCTCTACGCAGCAATGCCCGAATTCTTGCGTTGAGTTCCTGAAAGTCGAACGGTTTGGTTAAATAATCGTTGGCGCCGATATCTAATCCCTGGATACGATCGTCAATCGACCGGTTCGCGGAAAGGATGATGACGCGGACTTCGTTGTCCGTTAACCGCAGATTTTTGAGTACGTTGAGGCCGCTGTCATCCGGCAAGTTGATGTCGAGAACGACCAAATCATATTGATTGATGGCCAAAAGTTCCGATGCGTCGCGGCCGGTATAAGCGGCATCGATTGCATAGCCGTCTTTTTTTAACCCTTTGACAAGCGCTTCGACAAGTTGAACCTCGTCTTCGACGATCAAAATGCGCATCAGATATCCTCCTTTCTTAGACGAAACACCAAAGAAATACCTTGGTGTTTTACTTTTTGTTTTTTCTTGCGTGCTGTGCGTAAACCAAGCCACCCGTAAACGAAGCAATCAAGGTCAACCCTGCTACCCAACCGATAGGATAACTGAATGGTGAGGCTAGAGTAATCCCCTCAAGACTGGATTTCCCTGCTCTGAGATAACGGATATCATTCTTGCTGATCGAATCTTCAGCGATCCCAGGATTTTCTTCGATCGGACTCGGAGTTGTCGTACTGACAATCAACCCTTCGTCCGGTGCACTTTTGACAGGTTGTGTTGCGGTTTCGCTGGGTTTCACTTCGATCGGCAAACCGGTTCCCGCAATCGTCTTCTCCATTGGAATGGCAGGTATCGGTTCGACGATACTCGCACTCGGATCAATCGTGCCCGATCCAGTCGAACCCGGGCTTGAGGCTGCACCGGCAGTTGGTGTAGTGATGATGCAGATTTCTGCCCCCTCTGAACTTACCGAACAGGATTTAACATCACTCGCAAATATCGGCGTGATGAAGAGAAACAGCATGAGTGTGCTGATTAGAGTAAAGATAGAGATACTTTTCAGTTTGAGCATGCGATCACCTCTCATAGAGATTTTCCTATGTGAGCAAAGTATAGCAAACTCTTCGTTAAGATAACGTTAATGGAAATGCGAGGCGTCGATCATCAGCGCAGACAGCTGCAAAGAGAATTCAAGCGGGTTATCGATCGTCAGTCCTTCAATCAGCAAGGCTTGGTTGTATAAAACTTTCGCATAATTTGCGATTTTTTCAGGCGTATATTCGTACACTTTACGGATTGCCTCAAAGAGAGGGTGATCGGCGTTGATTTCAAGGATGCGTCCTGCTTTGATGTCCGGATTGGCATCCGGCATCTGTTTGAGGACTTTCTCCATCTCAAAGGATAAACCTTCGGAACTAACCAGACAAACCGGATGAGCTTTGAGACGCGTCGACAGACGAACGTCTTCGACTTCTTTTCCCAATGCTTCTTTAATCATGGCCAAGACGTCTTTGCTTTCTTCACTTTTCTTCTGGATGACTTCTTTTTCCTCGGTACTGGCGATATCCAATTCCCCTTGGTTGATGGCTTTGAAGGTTTTTCCTTTATAGGTATGCAGAATCTGCAGGACAAATTCATCCACATCCTGAGTCAGATATAGGATTTCATAACCCTTTTCACGGACCCATTCACTTTGCGGAACGGCAGCACATTTTTCGACCGTTTCGCCGGAGACATAATAGATGCCTTTTTGGTCTTCTTTCATACGTGCGACATACTCTTCCAACATGACCAGTTTATTGTCATGGCTGGAGGTCAGCAGCAACAAGTCTTCTAACAGTTCGCGCTGTGCACCATAGTTTTGGTAAAGGCCGTATTTGATCTGGGTCCCGAAGTTCTTCCAGAATTTTTCGTATTCTTCGCGTTCTAACTTCAGCATACCGAGCAGTTCGCTTTTGATTTTCTTTTCTAAACGGCTGGCGATCGCTTTGAGTTGCCGGTCATGCTGCAACATTTCCCGGGAAATGTTCAATGAAAGATCCGGTGAGTCGACCAAACCTGTGATGAAGCGGAATGCGTCGGGGATCAGTTCTTTGGCTTTGTCCATGATGAAGACACCGCGGGAATAAAGTTGCAGTCCCTTTTCGTAATCCGGCGCAAAAAAGTTGAACGGAACGCGCGAGGGAATGAACATCAATGCATCAAATGAAATCGCCCCTTCGAGATTGGTATGGATGACCCGCTGCGGATCTTGGTAATCATCGAATTTGGCTTTATAGAATTCGTTATAGTCTTCTTTCGTAAGATCGCTCTTGGAGCGCTTCCACAAAGGAATTCTTGAATTCAAGGTCCTTTCAACATGGATTGTTTCATATTCTTCGCTGTCTTCTTTTTTCTTTTCTTCTTCCACTTCCATTAAGATCGGATAGCGGATATAGTCGGAATACTTCTTGATCAATTCCTGTATCTTATAGCTGTCCAGATATTGGGAATAGTTGTCGTCGTCAGTATCATCGTTCATCGTCAACACGACGCTGGTCCCGATGGTATCGCGCGATCCTTCCAACATATCGTAGCCTTCTTCCCCCTCCGATACGAAGGTGAACGCGGCCGTTTCATTGGCTTTACGACTGGTTACTTCGACTTTTTTGGCGACCATAAAGGCGGAGTAGAATCCGACTCCGAATTGTCCGATGATATCCACGTCGTCTTTTTTATCCGACTGGTCCATCGCTTGTTTGAAGGCGAGCGATCCGCTCTTTGCGATCGTACCTAAATTGTCTTCCATTTCTTCCATGCTCATGCCCACCCCGTTATCGGTGATGGTCAATGTACGCGCTTCAGGGTCGACGCTCAAGTGGATCGTGAGATCGGTCCGGTCGATATCTTTCACTTCATCGTTAATCGACATGAAATACAGTTTATCCAAGGCATCGCTGGCATTGGAGATCAGCTCACGCAGGAAGATTTCCTTGTGGGTGTAGATCGAGTGGATCATCAGATCCAAGAGTCTTCTTGACTCGGCTTTAAACGGCTTTGACATTGTGTTCCTCCGAATTTAGCACTTAAAGCAGAAGAGTGCTAATGTATTTATACCAATTTTGGCAGTCTTTTTCAAGTGAATGACAAAAATTTCTCTCGTTTTTTTAAACTTTCTTAAAAAATATAATCATTGAGTTCGGTCGAACTTCCGCAATACCATGGTACACTAACCTTACAAAGGAAGTAATCCATGAAACGAACAGCGTATTTCATCATCATCGTCGTGCTAGCATTGGTCGGGACATTCATCATCAGTCGTTCTTATCTCAATTATGACAATGTGGGCAAGGGGAAACTGAAGTCGGTATCCGTTACCTATAACTTTTGTTTGGAAGTCGCTTGTACCGCCGAACAGCCGATGTTGATTACCGATCCGGTCGTATTAAAGAAGTTGCAGTCTGTTTTCTTCACGAAAGTCTCCAGCAATCTCGTTGAGCAAACCAAAGAAGAAGGCCGCTTCAATTTCAAATTCGAGTTTGAAAAACAGATCATCGATTTTAACGTAAGCATCGATTTCGCAATGCAAGTCGGGAAAATTAAGTATTTCGCCAAGCATCGCGATTACGGACTGACAAAGGCAGATATCACTTATTTAGCCACAATCATTAAGTAGACAGGCAAACGGAATTCCGTTTGCTTTTTATTTCTGCTTTTCCTTTGGATTGATAAATTCCCCTTTAAGTTCCGCTCTGCGGCGACGAAAGTTTAAAATCGGAGCGTCACCCTGGATCAGGTTCTCGCCCATTATGAATTCTGTTTTGATCGGAAGTTGTTTGACGACGACTGCACGGTCCTGATGCAACACATGCTTGTTGGAAAACTTAGAAAAGAAGTTAACCATGTGGCGCAGTCCCCAAACAGTCAGGAAGCTTTGGTAAAAGCGCAGATAGATCCGTGTGTTTGTTTCGTCGATCGGTGCGAAAACAGCCACGATGCGGATTTGATCGCTGATTCTGTTCTGCCAAAGATTGGGCATCTGGAACTGCAGACTGAAATATTTCTCGTAATCCAAAATTTCATTCGGTTTTTGCGGAATCGTCTTTCCATCGTCCGTTGTATTGTGAACATAGAAGGTCATGCGTTCTTTATTCCATGTGACTACCGGACCGTTGACCAAGGTCCTGTTTCCCCGACCGATCGTATCTCCGTGCACAAAGGGCAGATGCACGACATCCAACTGATTTTCGACGGCGCGTGTGTAGTGGACCGGCCAAACTTCACTGAAACCGCCATAGACGAAGCCGTTTGTGAGTTCTTGAAAAAACGGAATCTCGGGTTTGGGTTCATCGGGATCCCCGTACCATAACCAGATGTAACCATATTTTTCTTCGACCGCGAACGATTTCACTTTATAACGGTCACTAACGGGTGTATTCTTACCGTTGGCAGGAATGCGAACCACTTTCCCGGAAACATCATAGACAAATCCGTGGAATGGACAAGCGATTCCCTCTTCACTCATTTTGCCCTGACATAGCGATGCTCCGCGATGGCAGCACTTATCGGCGATACAGGCGACTTTGCCGTCCGGCAGTCGCCAAAGCACGAGTTTCTCACTGCAGCGCGTAACGCCGACCGGTTTACCGGGTTTGACTTCTTTGGCATCCAAGATGCCGTACCAAAGGTTTTTGATCATCGAATTTACCTCATCTTTATCTTATTATAAACCCTATTTCATTGCCTTTTCTAACAGGAAAGTTTACTTCGGGCGAATGGTATCGGTTACATTCCACCAAAAACGTTAAGACTCTGTAAAATTCGGGTTTTTCTGTCAAAATCAGGAGATATGTGGTATAATGCGCAAGTATGTTTTTAACATGCGATGAAAGCGAGAATTGAATGAACTTTAATGAACTGAATTTATCCCCCGAGCTGCTCAGAGCGATTGAGGATTTGGGTTATACCCAGACAACCTTGATCCAGGAAAAAACCATACCCGTCATGTTGTCGGGATTGGATTTAATCGGACAGAGCCAAACGGGGACGGGAAAAACGGCTGCCTACGGGCTTCCGTTGATCGAATCGATCGTTCCCAGCGACAAGAAGCGCCCTCAAGCGCTGATTATGTGTCCGACCCGCGAGTTGTCCATCCAAGTAGCCGAGGAATTGAGGAAGTTCTCTAAATACAAGGAAGGTGTCCGTGTTGTAAACATTTACGGCGGACAACCGATTTCCATCCAGATCCACGATTTGAAAAACGGAGCCGACATCGTTGTCGGTACACCGGGACGCATCAAGGATCACATCGACCGTCACACGTTGAAATTTGAACAAGTGAAGGTTTTGGTTTTGGATGAAGCCGATGAAATGCTGAACATGGGATTCCGCGAAGAGATCGAAGATATTTTGACCTATCTCCCCGCCGAACGCCAGACAGTGTTATTCTCGGCCACCATGCCGCAAGAAATTTTGAATCTGACCGAATCCTATCAAAAAGATCCGGTTCACCTCAGAATCAAAACATCGGAAATGACCGTTTCTACCATCGAACAGATCTTATACGAAACCAATCAGGGTACAAAATCGGATTTATTGCTGCAACTGCTTGAAATCTATCGTCCGGAACTCTCCATGATCTTCTGTAACACGAAGAAAATGGTCGACGACATTACCACCTTGCTTTTAGGTAAAGGGTATAGCGCCGCAGCGATCCACGGAGACATGAAGCAGGAAATGCGTTCCTTAGTCATGAACCGTTTCAAAGACCGTAAGATCGATATCATGGTTTGTACTGACGTCGCCGCCCGCGGAATCGATGTCGACAGCATGGATATCGTGTTCAACTACGATCTCCCGCAAGAACTGGAATATTATGTCCACCGTATCGGCCGTACAGGCCGTGCCGGCAAGGGCGGGATTGCGATCAGTTTGATCACCCCGCGCCAACATTTCCTGGTTAACGCACTGGAAAGACTGACCCGTGCGAAGATTACGAAGAAACCTCTGCCGACGTTGGCGGAAGTGCAGGAAATCAAGTTTACCCAAATGAAAAACGAAATGCGCAAGTTGCTGGCGAAAGAAGTTCCGCCTGCGATCAAACGTATCGTCGAAGAATTGGTCGACGAAGGATTCGCTTTGGAAGAAATCAGCCGTGCCTTGTTATTCAAGACAATCGGCAACGATGTCTTCAAAGAAATCAAATCACCGGCCAGCACCCAACGCGTCGTCACCCACAAAGGGTACGCGACCCTCACATTGGACGTCGGGAACAGCCATGGTATCGCAGCAGCTCACATCGTAAGTTGCATTGCGGAAGCCAGCGGCATCTCAGGACGCGATATCGGGAAGATCCGTATCGGCGAACGTACGACAACCGTTGAGATTCCTCTGCAACACGATAAAGCGATCTTGGAAGAAGTCAATAAAGCCACGATCAAAGGTTATGCGGTTAAAGCCATCCTGACTCCGACCGTCGAACATGCCTATGAAAAACGCAGCTACGGCGGTGATAAGGGTGGAAGCAACTTCTCCCGCAGCCGCAGCGATTATAAGCCTAAAGGCACACGTCGCGACTATACACCGAATAACTAAGACGAAATCCGGAGAAATCCGGATTTTTTAGTTGCTTCGTTTCTACGATAAAAGACAGTGCATCCAAATTTGGAACACTGTCTTTTATCCGTTTAAAGGGTAATGTTAGCGCTGTCTGAATTACTTTGAATGATTTCCAATAACACGTTCACGATTTCAGGATCGAATTGAGACCCCGAACATCGAATGATTTCCTCAATTGCTTGTTGCTTGGTAAACGCTTTGCGATAAGCACGATCCGACATCATTGCGTCATAGGTATCCGCAATGGCGATAATTCTGGCCTTTAATGAAATCTCTTCACCTTTTAACCCGTTTGGATATCCTTTCCCATCCCAACGCTCATGATGTTGGAGAACATCGACGGATATATCGAAAAATTCATTCGATGAACTTAAGATACGCGAACCGATCTCGGGATGTTTCTTAATCTGTTCCCATTCTTCATTACTCAGTTTCTG
>JBBQGS010000073.1:0-8806 GCA_038323255.1 Erysipelotrichales bacterium
GAAGTGAAAAAAGTGATCGATGCTTATCTTACAAAAACAGACATCCTCATCAACAATGCCGGTTTCGGAATCGGTGGCAGTTTCGAAGAAAAAGAGTATACGAAAGTCCAGAATCTGATCGATGTGAACATTTCAGCGTTGAGTGAACTTTGCCATGCGTTTATTCCCGTCATGAAAGCTAACCATCACGGCACCATCATCAACGTGGCTTCGATGGCCGGTTTCATGGCTGGTCCGTATATGGCCGCCTATTATGCATCCAAAGCCTATGTTTTATCACTGAGTGAGGCTTTACATGAAGAATGTCTGCCGTTTGGGGTGCATGTCTGTGCGGTTTGTCCCGGACCGACGCAAACGGAGTTCTTCGTAAATGCCGGTGCGAAAACCGCACCTTCGCAAAATCTGTTCCTAATGCAAAGTGAAGACGTCGTTAAACAGGCGATACGCGATGCTCAACAAAACAAAGCGATCGCCATTTCCGGTTACCGCAACCGATTCTTGCATGGCTTTATGACGTTGGTCGGTCGCAAAGTCGCCCGGAAAAGTGTCGCAAAGATCCAGGCGTTGCGTAAATGAAGAAAATCGTCGTGCTGGAATCATCACCTGTTTGGCAGCGCGAATTTCAGCGTCTGTGTGTGCACCTGACTTCGTTCCTACAGGACGATTGCCTGGCCATCCGCCATGTGGGTTCAACCGCGGTTCCAGGTTTAGCTGCCAAACCGGTATTGGACATCGATATCGTCATGTCAACCGCCCATGATCTTGATAAAGTCCGACCAATCCTTGAAAAACGCGGCTATTATTTCCGCGGTGATCTAGGGATTAAAGGGCGCTATGCATTTGGCTACGGCAGCAGTTCGTTCATGCGCCATCATCTGTATGTGGTTAAACCGCAAGCTGGCAGTTATCTAGATCATTTGGCTCTGCGTGAAGGATTGAAAGCGGATCCTTCGGCGATCGAGCGCTATGCGATAGTGAAACGCGCTTTAGCCAAACAATTCATTTTTGACATCGATGCCTATATCGAAGGCAAGTCCGAAGTAATCCAAGCTATCATGTCTTCGTCGGCTGGCAGAAAAGCACAAATGTTAAATGGGCAGGTACATAAAAAAACATGCTTGAACGATAATCTCATCCTGCTTGAAACAAACGGGGATTTCTTAGGGGAAATCCTGTTTACGAAGCATCCATTTGAAATAGTGAAAATCAAGGGCTGTGATGAAGTCAAAGAACATTTAATCAGTTTCGCCAAAGAAATCAGCCTGGGCTATCAATAAAAAACACTCGTTGGAGTGTTAACTGAAGTATTTCGTAAAGGAACCTTTCTCCATTCTGCGCAGAACAGGGAGTCCGATGACGATCACGCTTAAGGCTTCGCCACCGGCGACGTACAACGCAAACGTAAGGAAGCCGGTGAAGGGAAGCTGCAGCACGATTGCCAGTTCAGCGCCGATCACAATGCCGTTGATGAGGATTGGAAACAAGGCGCTCAACCAGGGAATATTACGATAACGCATATTACGATATTTATAACTTAATAGGGCCGCAAGCAAGGTCGCTAAGGTTCCAAACAACACATCCCAAAAACCAAGGATATTCACACCGGACAGGGCACCTAGGAAGTTTGTTAAAGCGCAACCGAGGGTCAATCCCCAGATCGGCATAAACGAAAGAACCGGCAGAATGGTCAATGCTTCGGCAACACGAACTTGCAGAGGTCCGAAACTGAGCGGTGCCAGCAACATCGATACCGCGGTATAAACGGCCGCGATCATCGCGATTTTAAGTAAGGTTTGAGTTGGATTTCGTTTCATGGCATCTCCGATTTACCTGCTTATTTTACTTGTTTCATTCACATTACGCAAGTCAGTATCTATGACAAGAGAGGTAAAACACCTATGCATCCTTTTTCCAGAACTCAACTGTTGATCGGCGAAGACGGACTCGCAATTCTCGCGAATGCCAATGTGGCGGTTTTCGGTATCGGCGGAGTCGGCAGTTATGTGGCGGAAGCGCTGGTGCGGACCGGGATTGGTGCGATCACCCTGATCGACGACGACGATGTTCATCTGACCAATCTCAACCGCCAGTTACCCGCTTTACATTCAACGATCGGGCAAAAGAAGACGGAAGTCATGGGGAAGCGGATGCTGGATATCAATCCGAACCTGAAACTTGAAATGCTGACGATGTTGTATCTACCGCAGAATGCGGATACGATCGATCTTAGCCGCTTTGATTATGTGGTCGACGCGATCGACACCGTAAGTGCCAAACTCGAACTGGTACAACGCTGCGCCAACCTGAACGTTCCTATCATTTCCAGTATGGGAGCCGGCAATAAACTGGATCCGACCCGTTTAATGATCGGGGACATTTACGAAACTTCAGTCTGTCCATTGGCGAAAGTGATGCGGCACGAGTGTAAGAAGAGGGGAATCAACTCCCTCAAGGTCGTTTATTACACCGAAGAGCCGATGAAACGTTTTGCGATCGAACTAGACGAAACGCCAGGAAGTCATCAGAAACGTCAAACCCCGGGCAGTATCAGCTTCGTACCGGCGACGGCTGGGCTTTTCATTGCGTTTGCCGTCGTATCCGACCTTTTGAAGCGAAAGTAAACATGGTATAATGAGAAAAACGAGGTAAACAATGGAAAAAGATCTACGAATCGCCGTCCTCATCGACGCGGACAATGTGAGCGATAAATACGTCAAAGCGATATTCGACGAGGTCTCCAATCACGGGACCCCGACATACAAACGGATTTACGGCGACTGGACCAAACCGCAGTTCGCCAATTGGAAAAAAATGTTGTTGGATTATTCGATTTCCCCCATTCAGCAATATGCTTACACAACCGGAAAGAACGCGACCGACGCGGCCCTGATCATCGATGCGATGGATATCCTTTATTCGCAGAACGTAGATGGTTTCTGTATCGTTTCGTCCGATAGTGATTTCACCCGTTTGGCCAGCCGTTTGCGTGAAGCAGGCAAATACGTCTTGGGGATGGGCGAAAAGAAAACGCCGACGGCGTTTATCGCATCTTGCGAGAAATTTAAATATCTGGAAGTTCTGTTGAATCCGATTGAGGCGAAAGAACTCCCTGAATATAAGGAAAAGACCGAAAAGAAGAACGACGTTAAAGAAAAGGGTAACATGGCTTCGACCAACGAACTCATCGAAACCATCAAAACCATTATCAACGACAATTCGGACGATGACGGTTGGGCGTTCTTAGGTGAAATCGGCAATGTATTAAACAAGCGTTATCCTGATTTCGATTCCCGCAACTACGGTTATCAGAAATTGACGCCTTTGATCAATTCATTGAAGGGTTTCGAAGTGCAATCCCGCAAGACCTCCAATCCGAATATCACGCATAAATACGTTCGTATCCAACAGAGCACTGATAGCAATGAGTGATTTGTTTCACCTCCACGACGCTTCCTTGAAGCGCTATAACACATTAGGTATCGAAGCGAATGCGGCAAACCTTTATCTGCCTTTTTCAAAACAAGCCTTTAAAGAAGCCATATTGGCAACGAAGAATAAAAAACGTGTCGTTCTCGGCAACGGCAGTAATATCTTACTGGCGAAAGATCACTATGACGACTCCTATGCTTTTTTGGTTAGCTCGTATGCCGACCATCTGTGCATTGTCGACGACGAAATGGTCGCGGAAGCCGGATGTTCACTTCAACGTCTCTCCTGGTTTTGCATCGAACAGGGCATTGCCGGTTATGAATTCGCGGAAGATATTCCGGGAACCATCGGCGGCGCACTCATCAGCAATGCAGGTCAGTTCGAATACACGATCGGCATGTACGTGAACTGGATCGATATCTATCTTCCAACGACGGATACGTTTGAGCGGATTGTGCCCGATGCGGACTTCTTTGGATATCGCCGTAGCAGACTTGAAGAATTGGAAGCAATCGTACTGGCCGTCGGCCTACGCATGCCCCAAGGCGATTCGGCCGCAAGTCTCGACAAGGTGCTGGAATACAAACGCGAGCGGTATCGTAAACAACCCCGCAATCATCCCAACGCCGGTTCGGTCTTCAAACGGCCGACCAAAGAAGGTAAGACCTTCTATGTATGGAAACTCTTCGAAGAAGCGGGATTGCGCGGATTTCGCATCGGTGATGCGGAAGTATCCCTCAAACATCCCGGTTTCATCGTCAACCATGGCAACGCCACCCATCAGGATATGCTTGCCTTGGTGGAAGAATGCCAACGTCGTGTCAAAGAACAATTTGAAATCGATCTTCATCTTGAATGGAAGATCATCGATTAAGAAAGAAGGGCAGCATGAAACCCATAGCCATCCTCATCGCACTTGAAACCCCCGGTCGGCGGGATTTCGAACAGGAAATTAGGGAAAGTGAAGCATTGGCCGAAGCCTGCGATATCACCATCGCCCAGACGATGACGCAAAAAGCGCATTCGCTGGCTTCACCAACGTATGTTAAAAGCGGAAAATTGGAAGAACTCATCACGGCGATTACGGCACAGAACGCCGAACTCGTCATTTTCAACGACGAATTAAGCGGATCGCAGATCCGCAATCTCGAAGAACGGCTCCCATGTACGATCATCGACCGGACGCAGCTCATCTTAAAAATATTTGAAAAACGTGCCAAGACCCGTGAAGCCAAACTGCAAGTCCAAGTCGCCGAGCTGACCTATCAGTTACCTCGCAGTAATACCCGTCATAATTCTTTGGCGGGGCACCAACAAGGCGGAGGTACCCGTACCCGCGGTTCTGGTGAAAGCCAGATTGAATTGGAACGCAGAGTCCTGAAACAGCGTATCCAGGATGTCCAGGAAGAACTGCGCATTATGGAAATACAGCGCCAGACGCAGCGCAAACAACGCCTCAAAATGGATCTGCCCAACATCGCACTGGTCGGTTATACCAATGCTGGTAAATCGACGCTGATGAACGCCTTCATCAAGAAACTCAACGAAAAAGAAGGCAAATTCGCAGCGACCAAAGATATGTTGTTTGCGACTTTGGATACCGCTTCGCGCGGTATGAATCTTCCTAATGGGAAAAGCATCGTGCTGACCGATACGGTCGGCTTCGTGTCCAGACTTCCGCATGGTTTAATCAAAGCTTTCCGTTCAACGTTGGAAGAAATCAATGAAGCGGATATTCTCATCCACGTCATCGACGCATCCCATCCTGATGCGATGAAGCAAGCGGAAATCACGCGCGATACCATCAAGGAAATCGGCGCCGGTGAGATACAAATGATCAACGTCTTCAATAAGACCGATAAATCTTGTTTGGACGTACCGGTCGAAGGAATCCGCATCTCCGCCAAATTCGGTACCGGCATGGACGAACTGATCGATGAAATCCAACATCGTCTTTCCCTTCATGAAATCCAGGTCCAACTCTTCATTCCGTTCGAAAACCAGAGCATCCTGATGAAAATCCGTAACGAATTCAGAATCCTATCGACTACGGAAACCGAAACGGGTACCTTGGTTCAAGTTAGCGGCAGCCCAGATAAACTGGCAGCCTATAGAATCTTCTATCGTTTGGTAGGTCAATAAGCAAAAAGGACAGCGATGTCCTTTTTTACGCAATGTGTGTAAACGAAAAATGATTTGAACTCAGTTGTCGACAAGTACGGTATTAAAAGTCCAAACAAACGATTTTGCGTTTGTTTGAAAGAGCAGGTGAGTCAGAAGCAAGCGAAGCATGTATGTGTTCATCACGGTAGATCCATTTTCAAATAGTATTGTATCTTTGTTGCATAATCGATTACAATTTCATTAGAATATATTAAAAAAGATACGAAACGATAAATGAATTCAATGAGGTGTTTGAAATATTTTGATTCCAAAAGTAAGTGTCAGAAAAACGGAATTTTGATTCATAATATGGTCCAATCAGATTACAAGGAGGTAACATGAACAAGGAAATGCGATTTGACTCCAAGTACACGTTTGTTGTCATATTTTCTTTAACTCAAATACTATTTGGGTTTACCCAGAACAGCTTAGATGAAATCTTATCTGGACTAAGATCAATTGTTACATCACCATCCACTCTTATCACTGATTATATTGGATTAAGTAATATGGGGGCAGCTTTTGTTAACGCAGGATTGGTTTCTTTGGCATGTATCGGATTGTTATATATGCTAAAACAGAGTTTAAATGGTCCCTTAATGGCAGCAATCCTAACTATTTCAGGTTTTGCGCTATTTGGTAAAAACTTGTTTAATATTTGGTTTATCCTTTTAGGTACATATGCATATTCACGATACAAGAAAGAAAAATTCAACAAGTATCTAGTGCCAGCCTTTTTTGGAACAGCTATGGCGCCTGCAGTATCAGAAATCGCATTTACGAAGAGTCTTCCTTTAGCTTTCAGTTTGCCTTTAGCTATTGGATTTGGTTTATTGTTAGGCTTTTTGATTGCCCCGCTTGCTTCTTCACTAATCAATGTGCATCAAGGTTTTAATCTTTATAATATTGGGTTTACTGCCGGTATGATAGGTCTAGTATTTGTTTCAATCATCAGATCATTTGGATATGTTCCTACATCTCAGTTCGTTTGGACAAGTGGAAACAATCCCACATTAAGTGTTTATCTTTTGGGACTATTTCTAGTAATATTGATCACCGGATTTTTGATTAATAATAAATCATTTAAAAATTATGGGAAATTATTAAAACACTCTGGCAAATTGATAACTGATTTTGTTCAATTAGAAGGATTTGGAGTTTCGTTGATCAACATGGGTCTAATGGGCATTCTTTCAACTTCGTATATCCTTCTGATTAATGGTGACTTGAATGGACCGACTATTGGTGGGATTTTTACAATTGCAGGGTTTAGTTTATTTGGCAAACACCCCAGAAACATCTTGCCTATCTTTTTGGGTGTAACTATCGGATCTATAGTAAAAGTATTTGCGATTAATGATCCAGCCATTCAATTAGCCGCATTATTTGGTACTGCTCTTGCGCCAATTGCAGGGAAGTATGGATGGCAATGGGGGATTGTCGCAGGATTTATACATTCTTCGGTAGCGCTCAATGTGGGTTATCTTCACGGGTGGCTTAATCTATATAATAATGGATTTGCCGCTGGACTCTCTGCAGCAGTTCTTATACCGATTATCGAGTTATTCAAAAAGAATGACATTACGTAGCTAAGATTGACTTACAGGAGTGATCAGTTGAGTTCGTCATACTAAGTCATCGAAATCAAATTGACCTAAGGGAAGGACGAAAACTCGACTTTCAAACAAGTTAAACATTGTAGCAAACTTGGTAAATTCAATTATTTATGTGATTTCGGAAAGTTAATTGCGGGACGATAATTTTAATATATCAGAGTAGCTTGAAGTAAGTTCATCCCGCAACGTTCTTAATGTATTGAGACACATTTGAATGATTGGTTGGAGATTTTCGAATGAATCAAGTAAAAAATTCATCAAAAAACCATTTAAGGTCGAAGTGGACACAATTCATTTAATATGTCAGGACCTGAACCAGGTTCAGTAAATCTGAAAAGACAGAGTCCAAGAGAATCGAAAATAATTCTCGAAAATCTGCCGTGTTGCCGGACTTTATCAATGCTTTTTGACAAGTGTCTTGATTCACTAAATCCGATAGCGTATCATAGTCACAAAGCGTTTCTATTTGCTAATGACAAGAAGGAGAAACCATGAAAAAGATTGATCTGTCCGAAATCCATATCTTTGACGGTGCCATGGGCACGCGGTTATTGGAGAAGGGGTATCGGTTTAAGCCTATGTTTGAGGAAATCAATATCACACATCCTGAGGTGGTTAAAGAGATACACCAATCCTATGTCGATGCCGGAACTGATTTCATCACCACAAATACCTTCGGCGTCAATGGATACAAATATAAAAACAGTGAATATCCTTTGAAAGACGTGATTCAAGCGGCAATCAAGAATGCGAAGGATGTCGCAAAAGAGACCAATTATATCGTGTTGGACATCGGTCCGACCGGAGGAATGCTTGAACCTTACGGGGAAATGACACTCGATGAAGCCTATGGATATTTTAAAGAGATTGTCGAGATAGGAAAAGAAGATGTGGACGCGATCCTTTTTGAGACATTCATGGACATCGAAGAGATTAAATCCGGGATCCAAGCCGCCAAAGACACCTGTGATTTGCCGATATTTGCGACGATGACATTTGAATCTAAAGGAAGAACGATGATGGGTGTGGATGCGGAAACCATGGTCCATGACTTTGAAGAACTAGGTGTATCCGCACTTGGTGTGAACTGTTCACTTGGACCGATCGAACTGAACAGTGTCGTTATGAAGATATTGGACTGTACGAAACTGCCTGTGATCGTTCAACCCAATGCTGGGCTTCCTCATGTGCACGGCGACGGAAGCCTGCATTATGATATCGATCCTGATACATTCGCAAATGCAATCGCCCCATGGATGCAACATGGTGTGACACTGATCGGCGGTTGTTGCGGGAGTGATGCCAACACCATTTATGAATTAGTGAAACGCTTTAAACATCCGAAGGGATAAAGAGGGAAATATGGAAAAAATCAAAAGTTTTACGGTCAACCACCTACATT
Source organism: Erysipelotrichales bacterium (assembly GCA_038323255.1). Lineage (GTDB taxonomy): Bacteria > Bacillota_I > Bacilli_A > Erysipelotrichales > Erysipelotrichaceae > GWE2-51-13. The sequence continues at coordinate 8,611 of JBBQGS010000073.1, forward strand.
TAGAACCAGGTATTTATGAATCCAGAAGGGATAATGTTTCAGATTCACCGATCATAACCTATGATCTGAGAATCACGCAACCAAATATGGAACCGGTCCTTAATACCGCCGAAGTGCATACCATCGAGCACCTCGGTGCAACCTATTTGCGCAACCATCCAGCTTACAAAGGGAATGTGATCTATTTCGGTCCGAT
>JBBQGS010000074.1:0-8764 GCA_038323255.1 Erysipelotrichales bacterium
AGGGATGGTATCATCCATTTGAATATCATTGATTTCTTACTTGGGAAGTCAGATCTAACTCTAACGTAGTGACATCGTTTTTGAGCACCAAAACTATAAAGCATTCACCTAATTGTTTAGCCCTGACTTCAAGCGATTTTGGGTGCATCAACAACTCAAGCCCAAATTATTGAATAATTTGGGCTTGTTTAGTTTTTGGCACTCTCAACATTGAATCTTTGCTTAATCGATGAATTAGTCTAAATCAGGCCTCTCTCCCAATTTGAATACACGATGTTTCTTCGGACCTACTTTGGATTGTATCGATTCTTCCGTCAATTTGACCAATTCTGCACATTTCTCTATATCGGCAATTTTAGGAGGAATCGTGATTTGGTCGCCTTCATTCTCGAAGAAGCATCCCGTGAAACTTCTCATCGACTCATTCTCGATAAGATATAGAATGGATTTTGCGGCTTCATCCGGAGTCCTGCTGAATCTGGACACTGACTTCCGCATCAGTTTCATCAGGAATGTTTTTCCGCGCCAGATACCGGTTGCGACTCCACCTGGATGCACAGCATTTACGCTGATTCCGATCGGCGCAAATTGGTCGGCCAGGTACAATGTCGACATAAGTTGCATCAATTTCGAATCAGAGTATCCTCTAAAACCATGGGAATGGTTTTCAAATTGATCTTTGCGGGTTTCCGCTTTTCCGAAAAAGGCAGCGCGCGAGCAGATGTTGATGATTTGAGGTTTATTGCCTTTCAAGAGCAGAGGTGTGAGTTTGCGGGTCAGATAGTGGGATCCAACATAGTTGACGCCGACTGTCATCTCATACCCGTTGGTCGTCTTTTTGGCATGGTCCATATAAAGGCCTGCGTTGTTGACAAGGATATCTAATCCGGTGATACATTTTTCAACTTCGAGTACGAATTTATCGATGCTTTCTAGTGATGATAGGTCAAGTTCCACGATTGTGACATTTGCTGCGCTGATACTGCGGATGTCGTCCCAGATCCGATCAGCTTTGACGATGTTACGACAACCCAACATCAATTCGGTTTCTGTGTCTACCAATGCTTTCGCTACGGCTAGCCCAATCCCACTTGTGGCGCCTGTGACCAGAATTCTGCGTTTCATAGTGAACTCCTTTTGAACAGTCTGTGATGAAAGCGGCGACTGCTTCTTTATGTTTATATTATCACATATTCTTCAGGGCGACATTAACATACTCTGAATTCGAATCGTTGTAAAGTTCACTCTTTAGCGGGTTTGATCGTATCCGGTTTGAAGTCGAGGCTGGTCATCTGATTTAAAATCATGAAGTGTTTCAGACACTTTGTCAGATCACCCTGAAGTTTCTTGGTATTGCATATCCCCTTCTGAAGCCAAATATTCTTAACGCAGAGCGTCTGCGTTTTCTTCTCGTTGACCACTTCGATGCGCCCGATCAACTGCGTTCCTTGTAAGATCGGCAGCACATAATACCCGTATTTCCGTTTGATTTCAGGTGTATAGATCTCCCAGGTATACATGAAGTCGAACAGATAATGAATAAGTTTACGATCCCACAGCATATTATCCAACGGCGCAAGAATTTCGATGCGCGATGTGAATGTGGTGCTGCCTACCGCAAGGTCGAAGAGCGGCCTATCGGATGTGAGGAAATAGAAGGTTTCTTTGCGGTCTTCGATATGGACGGTGGACAGGAATCCTTCATGATTGAGTTGGTGGAAGGCCTGCGTGCGGGTGGCCGCATCCATGTCGATATAGATGAACGCATCCGAAGGCTTGTTCCAAAGGAGACCGATCGCAGATACACGCCGTAATAACCGCCATTTGATGAATTCCAATTCACTCGCAAATGGATCCGAGCTTTTCAGAACCACAGTGGGAATATGTTTTTCGCTCAGATCGTAATATTTCATGGTATTTTTACGGTGGTGGATGACCAAATCCCCATTGAAGTACATCGTCTCCAAAGCAGCTCTGCCCAGATTCGCATGTGACCAGTCCCACTCCACCTTTTCCGTTTTTTCCAGGTCGCGTGAGCAAATCGGACCTTTTTTTTGAATCAGATTTCTGATTTCGTCATATAACACCGTCACTTTTTCCTTGCTTCGTCCATTGACTTTGCGATGCTCGCGGATACGGTAAAAATAGGGCCAATCTTCCATAGGAAAAATCGACATGACTTTGTCATAGTAGTCAACGACGGTACGATCATTGTATAGTAATTCGTCGAGATCGGATTTCTTGAATCCTTTCACGCGTGACTGTAGGACCAATTCGGCATTCTTCCCGCAAACATCAATCGGGTCATACTGAATACACCCTGCTTGGCGTATGTAATCATAGGCTCCCTGTTTCAACTTGAATTTCTTTTTACCTATCAATCCTTGCTTTAAAAGCAAGAAACGTTTCGCTTGTTCTTTACTGATCGTTTTTTGTATCATCCTGTCTCAACTTTCCCGGATTTTCAGATACGGAAAGAATTTCGTATCCTCCATGGTCATATGATACACGAAAACCTCGCGCACAATATAGTCCACCATCGAGAAATAGTCCATTGTTCCCTCTTTCAATTTCAAAAGTCCAACATTCAAATCATAATGAATTCGTTTGTGTTCGCTCTTGTGATGCTCAATCAGGGGGAAATCCGTGTTCTCAAAGAGCTTTTCTTCGCTGATCATATGCTTTTTGTATTCGGAAACAAACCTTCCCAACAAGGCGATTTGTTTTGTATCGACAGGTATATTTACAATCTGTCCGAATAGACGATTAATCTTATCTAATAGGTGCTTATGTTCATGATCGAGATCGATATTTCCGGATTCCAAAATTTTAATCCAAGGAATCTTCCCGATTTTCCATACGAGATTGATAAACGATTCCCAGTCTTCCACCCTGTTTCGTCCGTCTTTCTTCGCTTTGGATAAACAGAAATCGGTTCGCCTGAACCATTTCTCAAACGATTCGCCGGGACGGGATTGCGCTACCCCGAAACTTGCGGTGATGTGATCGGTCAGCGGGAATTGTTTCTTTTCGATGCTGATGCGAAGACGCTCGGCCATCTGAACAGCGGTCTGGTTTTCTGTGTTCCCAGCGAAAATAAGAAATTCGTCGCCGCCCCACCGGAATACAATGTCAGATGTGCGCATAGAATCTTTCAAAAAAGAACTAAATTCACGTAACATATCATCGCCGGATTGGTGTCCGTAGGTATCGTTGACATTCTTCAGTAGATCCAAATCCACCATGATTAAGGAATGGGTCAAGTTTTTCGTACTCTCATTGGATAAAATATTTTCAACCATTTTTTCCAGACTCGCTCTGTTCGGCAAACCCGTCAGTGCATCTGTTTCTCGCAGAATCTCAAGTTTGGACTGTCTGTCTTTTTGCGCACGGATATCCGTGAAACTCTCAAGAACATAGTTGTGTCCCTCAATTTCGATCCGTGTGACGCGCTTCAAAATCTGAATATGGTTGCCCATTTTCCCGATCATAACTTTTTCATCGAATTCGATTTTTTGATTGTGATCTAGCAGCGGACAATGGTTTGACTCCGCCGGGCAGATGAACTTGTTGCAAATTTCGCCAAGAATCTCACCTTCATCCCATTGCGAAATACGCATCGCTACGTTATTTGCGTATACGGTGCGTCTGGTTTTTTCGTCGATCAGCACGACTCCGCAGACTAAATGATCAAAAATCTTCGTTAGTTGTTGAAAAGAATCTTTGAAAAATTTAAAATCTGTTTCCCTTTCAAACCCACCAAGCATACTTCCCCTTCCTATGCCCCCGCATTTATTTATAAATACTGTTAGTTTCATCATACTCTAAAGTATAGCCTTGTCAATCATGCTTTTATTGTATTCGAAGTGTTGAAAAGTCTATAATAAAACTACGCGAATTTTAGTTTGTACTGTTTTTTTTTCAGAATACAGACACAGTACTTAAGGAACACGAAAAAAGAACGCAACGCGTTCTTTTTCGGAATCGATTCCGCCATCCCCACGATGACGCCCCACCTTGTGCACGACAATACAATATCGTACTGCAGTCTTGAAGTAAAGCGTCTAAGTGGGAATCACAACTAATTGTCCCTAATTGTGGACAATAAACGAATTAATAGAAATCTGATTCCCTTATCCTCAAAAAGGGAAATCAGCTTGATTATGAGTGTAATTATTTTTCATAATACGATCCAGGATTTCGCTGAATGACTCTTTCCAAATATCTGTTGATTACAATTGGTTGCGACCAATGCTTTGCCATTTCAACTCTGGCAAAGATCCACTCAAGTGTTTCGATGGGTAAGTCCTTCTTCACAGCATCCAGATCCCCACTTTTAAAATCGTCATAGAAGTCTGGATCCATACCATCCGGAGACGCTATCCCTTGGCCAAATTCGTAAAGTGGGCGATTCATGTTGAACCCGTCCATCATGCCAAGAAATTTGATTTCAACTTTGGTGATTTGATCATCGCCACGCATATAGTCGATTTCATAATCATCTGGATTGAAATCCGTCAATTGTACTTCGTTATCGTACAATTCGTTGGCAATGTCACTTTTGAAGGGCAGAATATGGAATAATTCCATTGTTTTCTTGTCGGTGAGTGTAAAGAAATACGGTGTGTTTTCAAACCAGCCAAACGAAATAGCGATAATTTTGTTGAAAATGCCAAATGAGAGCGGAAGAGGAACAGTGAGGGTACGCACTACCTCTCCTTTGCTATTTTTGATTTTGAAACGATATTTTGCGGCCCGCAGACTGAATATGTTTTGATTCGCAAATGACTTGAGTTCACGCAACATTTCGTCGATTGGAACTCGATAATCATTTTTGCCGGCATATTTTACTAAGTCGTCGCAGATAATCCCTGTCATTTCGTGACAAGACTCCTTTTCTCCATTGTTTCTTTCGAAGAATGAGTCGATTCGCTGATTCCAACCGATCAGAGTCGAAATCCATTTTCGATCAGATAGCTTCGCATAACGGATGCTTTGCAGCTCATCAAGATATTTCCGAATGATCTTTGGACTGACACGTTCATAAGCTAAATGTTCGGCGATGGTCGACTTAATGATCACATCAAGATTCTTGATTTGCGGTTTCGTCAGTCCGGCATAGATAACCGGATACTTCGTCTGGCTGTTGGACAAAATCAGAAAACTCTTTCGGCCAAAGCGTACAAGATTAGCCGTCCAATTAAAGAACGATTCTTCATTTGGAATAACCTCGACGGGACTTGGCAACATGTCGGCCAGTTTCTTTGTGCAGTAGAGTATCATAGTTGGTCTCCTTTTAGCGAATTTCTTCTTCCACTACTTCGCTTAAATCCCGCTTAGTGACTGTGACTCTTCCGATGAAAAACAGGTACACGATTTGTAAGAAATACAAAAGTATCCCAAAGGTCAGTTTTTCCTGGATTCCGTTGAACATGAATGAAATAAGGATGATGGGCATCACGACCAGCGACATAAACAAGGTAACTCTGAAGGTTTTGATTTTTCGCTCCAGTAAGCCGGTCGCAATATAGGTTTTTCCTGTCTGTTTATCCTGAACCCTCGTGCGTCCAAGTCGAAACTGATTCAGTACTTGATTTTGGGTCATTGTGTGCGCTCCTTTGTGTTTGAATGCAATCAGATTGTCTTGTCCTTTATAGGTATAATTCTTTAACAATCACGTCTTTAAGGTCTTCTTCGGTGATCATCCGTTTCCCAATTTGTTTCAACACAATCGTCAATATTGCGAAATAAAGCAGAATCACCAAGAGTTGGACAGGCATCGATTTGATGATGCCGCTGAAAATGATGACGGTGCTAAATAACACAAGCAATAAACTGATGGTGTTTAAACGGGACACTTTCTTTTCGAGTTGGCCAATCGCAACGTAGACTTTGCGGTTGGGTTTGTCTTTTACACTTTTGAAGCCGAGTCTGAATTCTTTGAGGAGAAATTGTTTATCCATGGGTAGTTCCTTTCAAAGCGTCGAGCACTTCTTGCAGATTGGGAATCGACAGACTGCCGCCGCGGCGTGTTACGTGGATCGATGAAGTCATCGAAGCCAACTTTAGCATTTCTTCAAGCGGTAAATCATGGGCCAGCCCGTAGACGAAGGCACCGTGGAAGACATCACCGGCTCCGTTGGTGTCGATGGCATGTACCGGGTACGAAGGCAGGTGCTTGATTTTCCCATTGATTTCATACAGGCATCCGCGCTCACCTAAGGTGACCACGGGATGCGGGTTTAGTTCATGAAGTTTTGCGAACATCTGTTCCCAAGTAATGGGATCGTTCAGGTCGATTTTCACGGATGAATGTCCGAATGCGAAACTTTCCGATGCGACTAACCATGTGACACGCTTCGCAAGCTCTACAGTCGCTTCACGGTATCCTCCGGCATCTAATACAGATATGACGGTAGGATGTTGGTCGATGTAGCGATGCGCGATCTCGGGCTCGTGTGCGTCTGTGAGGAAGATCGGATATTCATCCTCGATACTTAACTCAGAGACTTCAATGATCCCCGGACAGTTGAAGATCGTCCGGTTTCCATTTCGTTTGTTGGTGAGGATCACACTGATCGGTGTCTCAAATCCAGCGCAGGGAATGCGGTTGTGTTTGACGTTTGCGTTAAGCAGAAAGTCGGCGATGTTTCTTCCATACATATCGTTGCCTAAGCGCGACATCAGGGTAACGTCTTCACCCCAATGCCCTAATAAGATCGAGGCTGTGGTCGAGGGTCCCCCCGGTGCTTCGAGTTTATCGTAGACTCTGAACTTTTCGTTTTCTTTGATATCCTGATCAAGCGGGAGGCTGATATCGAGCGTAGACTGCCCGACCGATAGAATTTTCATTGATATTCCTTCTTTCGCAAAATATGGCTGGATGGATCATGTTCGCATCCTATCGATATAACGATAGCGAAATGCATGCGAACTGTAAAGATATTATGAAAAAACATTGCAGTTTGAAGAGAAATATTTCACTTCGCACCTATAAAACAAAGTCCGGTGTACCGGACATGTTTTGGGATACAAAATAAGGTAAGCATGATCGACTATAAACAAAGAAAATCGTTTACATCAATTTCAATATTTCACTCGCATGTTTTATGATGAAATTCGCATCGTTGAAATCCTTTTCTTCCCCATAACCCCATGTACAAATGATGCTTGGCATCCCGCAGTTCTTGGCGGTTTGGATATCCACGATGGAATCGCCGACATAGAAACTTTGTTCAGGAGAAACAGCAAGATTCTGTAACATTTGTAAGGTCCCGGTTGGATTGGGTTTGTTTGGAAAAGCCTTTTGACTTCCGACGATTTCGATGATTTTGTCTTCATTGAAGAAAGAACGGACAATTTTTTGGGCGATGACATTGGGTTTATTCGTGTTGACCCCGATCTTGATCCCTTTTTCCAACAAATTGTCGATCAATTCGGATATCCCATCATACATTTTTAAATCGACGTTCCAGTTGGTTTCGTATTCACCCAGAAAATACTCCAATACCGTAGTGACAAGCGTTTCATTGGCGCTGTCTGTTCCAATGGCTTTCGCAATTAGAATGCGTGCTCCGTTTCCGATGGCGCCGACATAAAAGTCACGGTCGCGGGGAGCGTAACCGAATTTCTTTAAAGCAAGGTTGGCCGCAAATCCGATCCCTCCGATCGTGTCGATGAGCGTCCCGTCCAAATCAAAAATAATGGCTTTCATGTCTTTCCTCCTTATTGCTTTCGCAGTTCAAACGACATAGTTTAGATACCCGTATTTAAGAAACTTCGGGTAGGTGATTCCGTTGGTGCCTAATTCCCTGCCATCCGATATCCCATCGTTGCCAATGCCATGAGAGTCTGTTCCGCCTGAAATTAATAACCCTTTTGCGATGCATTTGGTCAAAATCCGAATGTCGATTTCCAGTTCGGATAGATCTCCACGGTAATTCGTCTTACTGTAACTATAGTTTGCTTCCAACCCGTTCAAACCATCTTTGATCAGTTGGTCGATGTATTCATCGGTCGTCCTGTTCTTGGGTTGGATCAGATAGGGATGGGCGAGGATGCTTACCCCATGGGTATCGTGGATTAAGTCGATGATTTCTTTGGGATCCGGTTTTTGCCGCATTACATTGAATTCGGGATGTGTTTGGGAGAAATTCTTCGCTTCTTTCCAACTTGGGAAATATCCCAACTCGGCTAATTTCTGAAAAATCATTTTCTTTTGGATTTGTGCTTCGTCGATGATAGAACCGTTTTGCGTCAGCACTTGTTGCCATGTGATCGGATACCCGGCATCGTTCAGAAGTCCGACAAATTTCCTGTATGATTCAATTTTACTTTGAATTACGGCAACTTCAAGTTCTTGGAAGTGAGAATCGGAAAAATCGCAACCGAATGCGATAATATGCACGTCCTCATTCTCTGAATCACACGAAATCTCGATGCCGCGCAGTAGAATAATGTCTTTTGACTTCGCATAGTCCAGAATTGGTACAAGTGTCCCTTTGTGTTCGACTGTATTGGGCGGAGTGATGTCATGGTCGGTGATCGCAATGGCTTTTAGTCCCATCTTGGAGGCGCGATCGATCAGTTCTTTCGGGCTGTCTTTTCCGTCAGACCGGTTGGTATGACAATGCAGATCGCATGCATAATTTACTTTTCCCATCTTAGTCTCCTTTGTTGAAATAAGCCATGTGCTCCAATACGACTTTTTTTACACCAGCGATGATTTTCTTGTCATATTCCAAGGGATTATAAATAAGGTCGC
>JBBQGS010000075.1:0-8721 GCA_038323255.1 Erysipelotrichales bacterium
TGCCGGGATTACCAAAAGTACCGGCTGCGATCGGCATCGACATCGATGAACATGGGAGAATCACCGGTTTATTCTAATGGATTCTCCCTTTTTTAAAGGCTCTTCGCATGTTACAATAAAACAAAGGAGATTTATCGCCGATGTCCTCGATCGCGTATATCACCGATAAGAATATGATTGAATTCCATCGTATTCATGGCAACTCCGTCATGAATTTTTGGCGTCCTACCAGTTCAAAACGTTTTACCGACTTTTTCGAAGGAGACCTTCTTTTTTTCCTCGCCAAAGGAACGGAACATGGAATCAACCGAGAAAAAGGCATTATAGGTTATGGCCGTTATACAGAAGCGAATATGTTCTCATTCAGACAAATGTGGAGCCGCTTCGGTACGCTGAACGGATATGCAAGCGCCAATGAATTTAAAGAAGCAATCCTGCGTGTATCCAAGACGAAAACCTTATCCCCGCTTTTTCATTGCCTGACCTTACGCGACGTCGTTTTTTTTCAAGCGCCTGTCTATCTTTCGGAAATCGGAACCAGCATCTCAGCAAGTGTCGAAAGCTACATCTATCTCGATCGCGATGACCCCCGCGCGACCGCCAAAATACTCGCCCAAGCCAATGAAGTCGGAATTGACGCCTGGACAGCTATCGTCAGCAGTCATGCGCCCAACGCAACTGTGTTCGACGATGATTTGATTCGTCAAACACTGCGCGGTATCCTCACAGAATATGCCACCGGATTTGACACGCAGCGCGAGCATGCCCGTGCTACGAGTATTTTGAAGCAATACCAAAAGAACCATACGGAAATCGAATTCGCCGACTCACGGAAGAGCGAACTATTTGCCTTTGATAACGGGGAAGTCAATATCATTCTGCCTTTTGTCAGCAATAAATCGGATATGACACGTAAAACACTGTATTTCATTGGGAAGATCGCATGTGTTCTCAGCCAACAATCCCGCTTACCAAAAATCAAACGAAGAGAGATTCATTTCACACTTTTGTGCGATATGATTCCTCCCCAAGATATGATCGACCTTTTAAGTCAACACTCAATCTCACTAATTGCTTTCGACAAGGAGTCCATTGAGGAACCCAATATTATATTATAGAGAAGTTACACCCAACCAAGACAGTCGTGAACCTACCTAATACTGAATCAATACGCAAGATTGCAATGATATTTACCTAATGTGAGCAAAAAAGGCTCACTTTTTATCTAAAAAGCTACAATTACCATCGTCTTAACGGATTATCGATAGGATAAAGCACCTTTCTATTATATTAAATGATATTTCTAATATACAAATGCCAAACATGCGAAATTGTGCTAAAATGAACATAGTAAAGGAGATTCTTTATGGCAAAACCAGTGATCCAGTTAGTCTTATCCGAGGAGGAATTTACCTTCCTCACGAATAAAGCACGTAATAAGCACATGAGTATCCAAACGTACATGAAGAGTCGCGTCCTCGATGATACCGATTTCGTTCAATCCTATAAAGAAATGGTCAATAAAGTCGAAAAACTCAAATCCGGTTCGGTATTCAATGTAAAATCGCTCTTGGGTACGGATTGGGTGAACCTTAAAAAAGGGGTCAGACTATCGCTTGGTAAAGCGTTTCTAACTTATGTGGAAGCGAATCCGGGAAGCAGCGAAGTGTTATTGATGGATAAGGACGGATCTGGCACGCAGTGGTATAAAAAAGCGTGAGTTTTCTCACGCTGTAGCCCGCATCATCTTACTTCGAGATGGCATATAAGGAATGTTCTCCATGGCAAGAATCTCCATGAATCTGCAATATCCTTCTTCTGCGTCGCCTTTGACCTCATATTCCAATTCAAAATCGACCCCGTTTTGAAATATTGTCCGGTCGAAACAAAGTTCGCCGTTCTTTTCATCCACAATTCTACGTAATGTTGTTGCTTTGCCTACTTCAACCAAAGGTTCGCGCATGTCCAATCTCTCAAATAAGACTTTGAACTCTGCAGTTCTGAAGATTTCCGGATCAAAGGCATTCAATGTATGGTTGAATTCCAAAATGCCCTCATCTGTTTGTTCTTTCACGGTTGCTTCGATGATCATATCACTCACACGAATTCGACAGGCGATTTTCTTCGCTTTTAGTTTGCGATCGGGTGTATCGAAGTAGGTATTAGTTTGTTCAACCGTACTTGTAACTTCAAAATGGGAAAGCAGGCGATTGAACTGATCTTCGCTGACCAGTGTTTTGTATTCAATTTCTGTGTTTGTCCGCATCATACCAATCCTTTCGTCTTCATGATACAATAGGAACAGAATTAAAGGAAGAAACACAATGCGACGATTCACACTGGAAACCCGCGGAGATGCCCATTCGGACGAACTGCTTGAACAAGTTAAAAACCGTTTAATCGGATTGAATTTCATCTATGATCCGGAAGATCCCGAACTCGTCATCACAATCGGAGGCGACGGGACTTTTTTGCGCGCCATCCATCGGCATTTCGAGCGGCTCAGCCAAGTCGCATTTGTCGGAATTCATACCGGTACGCTTGGATTCTTCACCGATTATTCCCAAGATAACCTAGAAGAGTTCTATGCTGACCTAAAGGAAAAAGAAGCGGAGATACAGAAAGTACCTTTACTTAAGATAACTACCTTTAATGGGGTGAAACTAAACGAATATTTCGCTGTCAACGAGATGCGGGTCGAAAACGTGAAACAAACACAGCTTATCAACATCTATATCGACCAAGAGTTCTTCGAAACCTTTCGCGGCACTGGAATGTGTGTAAGTTCACAGGCCGGAAGCACAGCCTACAACCGATCTTTGGGAGGTGCTATTCTGCAGGAAGGATTGGATTATCTCCAACTTACCGAAATAACGGGCATCCATCACCAAGCCTACCGATCACTCGGATCCTCGCTCATCATAAAAAAAGACGGGGTGATTCGTCTTGAGAGCGATGATTTCGAGAAAGCGATTCTGTGCTACGATCATCTCTATAATAAATTGGAAGGGGTCAAGGCGATCGAGGTCAAAGAATGTCATAAATCGATACGCTTTGCGCACTACAAGAAAATAGTTTACTGGCAACGACTGAAGAGTCTATTCTAATGGATTCTTCGGTTTTTATTTTCGCTGCTCATATGGAAAATGATGGCTAGCGGTAGCATAAACGACAACAAGGAAGAACCGCCGGCGGATATCAGTGGTAATGTGATGCCTGTAATCGGGAGCAATCCTACGATCATACTCATATTCTGAATCTGTTGGAACAACAGCATCCCCAAAATACCTGCGACCATATATCTCTCGCGGGGCTCGTTATATTGCAGTGCGATTAGCGCCAGCTTCAAATCAAGCAATAAACTGAGCGCTAATACAGCTGTCGTTCCGAAGAAACCGAAATCCTGACCGATGACGGCGAAGATGAAATCGTTCTGAGGCTCCAGAATCGTCACAAGTTTACTTGCGAGACCATGACCGAACCATCCGCCTGATCCAATCGCCAACATTCCCTGATACAATTGCGATCCCCAAGAACTGATATATTTTTCCGTTTCCAACCACCCGTAAAAGCGATTCAGTTTATATCCGGACCCCAATAGTTTCGATAGTAGGTCAGGGTTCGTATAGAAGAGCAGTATCAATCCGGCGAATCCGGCGATTAGTGTGAGTCCGCCAAACCATATCCACTCTCGCCTTATCCCACCTACCGCCAGCGTGCACAGAATACCGATGACGATGATCATTGGAACCCCTGTATCCGGCTCTAGGAAAATAAGAATGAGGGGAGGAAGGACGAACTTCGCGATTCGCAAAAAGAGGCTGAAATCATTGGCGAAACTCATTTCCGATTTCGATTGATTATGTTCATGGACAACATTGGCGGTCATGATGACCAAAACAATCTTCATGAATTCACTTGGTTGGATTGATCCGATACCCGGGAAATCAAGCCAGGCACGTGTACCGTTGACCGGACTGATGAAGGGAAGATTGACTACTTTATCCAACAACAACAGCACCAATAATCCCAACAGTATCCAATAAAAGACTCGGATACCGGTAAACAAGCGATCGATTCCGAAGAAAATCAGAAAGATGAGAAATCCGTATCCGATCAAATACCATAAACCTTGTTTCACCAAGAGTTCGACGCCGTTTTTCCACTGCGGAAGCAAAGGGAGCGAACCGAAAATAGCCAGCATACTGGCTAACATCATCAATATCAAAATAACCACAAGTGTGCGGTCGGTATGGAACTTCTTTTTTTCCTGCGTAAGCGAAGATTTTGACACGGTAACTCTCCTATTCAGGGATGTAAGCCAATCGACATTGAAGAACATCCTCACTAATGGTATCATATTGTACGAGGTGATGACATGAGAAGATGGTATACGCTCATTGAAATCCTACAATTCCCCCTGCAAGTTCTTTTCGTTGCGATGGTTTTGATGGGGCTGAGCGGCGTCATCCTGAATCCCAATTTTAACACGATTTTTCTAATCGACAATAAACTGGTCATCTTGATTGCGGAGTTATTCCGCTATTTCGGCGGCTTTATCATTATGAATTTCCCTTTATTAATCCTCATCAAAGCGTTGGCGAAACGCTATGATGACTCAGTGGTCGTATTTACCGGAATTCTCGGCTATGTCATGTTCCACGTCGCGATGTTGTTTTTCGCCCCCACGAATCTACCGGCCGAAGCTTATTATGCTTTCCTCGGGATTCAGGTAAATGCTTCGGTTATTCTAAATTCCAACCTAAGCGGGATGGTAGTACCGCTTCAAACCGGCGTTGTCGGCTTGATCATCGTCCTCACGATTACCCGTTATGCCTATCACAGTTCTCGCAACCGCTTCACATACGGCGCTTTGGGATTTGTTGATAGGAACGTCCAAGCGGCGATCAATACGATCTTCTTCAGTTTACTGGCAGGGGTTGCGGTCGCATTCATATGGCCATACTTTATCCGCGGCAGTGTTTCGATGTTCACATTCCTGTCCGAAGATCTGAATAATCCGATTAATCTCTTTATCTACGGCGTCCTTGACCGTCTATACGCGGTGCTTAATATGAGTGGACTGCTGCGCGGTCTGTTTTGGTTCACTTCGTTGGGTGGCACCTGGATTAATGCATTCGGTCAGACTTTCCTTGGCGATATCAATGTTTGGGTCGCGCAAACCAGCATTTCGGTCTTCGGTTTAGGTGCCGGCCGCTTGATCACTCCTTATTTCGTCCTCAATATCTTCGCAATTCCGGCCATGTTGGCGGGTATCTACGGTGTTTATACCGATAAAATGGAACGTCGCCGGTATAGGTTGTTCTTTATCTTGGCAGGTTTCATTTCAATTCTGTCCGGAACTTTACTCCCTCTAGAGATTTTCCTGATGATCTGCGCTCCCTTGCTCTTTGTTTTCCATATTCTGATGACCGGTGCGCTGTTTGCCCTGTTTACCGCATTGAACGTTTATCTGGGCTATTCCTTTAGCGGTAATGTGCTTACCGCAACCCCTGGTTCCATCATTGACATGATCGTGTACTGGCGAAACACCGATCTGTTTAAACCATTATTGATCATCATCATCGTCGGAATCATCACCGGGATGCTTTATTTGGCCGCAACGACCTACTATTTCCGTAAAGGTGCCGTCAACCTGATCGACGTGAATGAACTGGAACACCGTTTAACTTCCTTTCTAGCCAGTGTTGGCGGTGTCGAGAATATTCGCATGATCCATGCCTCCGTCACCAAACTCACGGTACAGGTCTACGATAGGTCAGTCGTCGACTTCTCAAAGATCCACCATCATGACGTAAGCCGCATTGTCGAAACTCGCGCCGGATACTCCCTGTCGTATGGCTCTCCCAGTTATATGCTACGACATGAAGTCGTGAAGCTCCAAAAACAACTCCCCACACAAAGTGCCTAGCGCACTTTGTTTTTCTGCGCAGGGTCGGATTTTGGTATAATGAAAGCCAGAGGTGTCGAATGGAAAAATTAACCCCGATGATGAAACAATATACCGAAGTGAAAGAAAAGTACCAAGACGCATTGGTAATGTTTCGCTTGGGTGATTTCTATGAATTATTCTTCGAAGATGCGAAAATTGCTTCACTTGAACTTGACCTCGTTTTGACCGGACGAGCAGCCGGCGAAAGCGGGCGTGCTCCGATGTGCGGTGTCCCGCATCATGCAGTCGGTTCCTATATCCAGCGCTTGGTCGACAACGGACACAAGGTCGCAATCGTCGAACAAATGGAAGACCCCGCCACTGCGATTGGATTAGTTCGGCGCGATGTCGCGAAAGTCGTCACGCCTGGTACGATCCTCGACGAAGTAACCGACGATAAAACCAGTGTGCGCATTGCGTCGCTGAGTATCTTCGCCGGACAAATGTTCCTGATTCACTGCGAAGTGGCAGGCGGAGAAACACAGGTCGTCGTCTTTGAGGCGAGATTCTCTTTGCTTATGCAACATATCCAGAAAAATAATATCCGGGAACTGGTTTTGGCTCCCGATTTCCCGGGAAATATTTTGCTTCGTCTGCGCGACTTCGGGTTCGCGATGATTTCCTTTTGTGAAGATGAAACACTGAACGAAGATGACAAAGAACGACTTGGAATTATCACGGATCCGATCAAACGATCGACCTACGGACGCCTGCTTCGCTATCTTGAAGCAACCCAACGCAGATCTCTTTTGCATCTGAAACCCGTGCAGGATGACAATCGTGCACAAATACTTGAAATGGATTACAGTACACTCCAAAATCTGGAATTGGTCACTGCGTTGCGCGCTAACTCCAAAAGCGAGACATTGTTTCGCTTCCTGGATATCTGCCATACCGCGATGGGATCTCGTCTACTTCGCCACTGGATCGAACAACCCTTATTTGATCTTCAACTCATCACTACCCGTCAAGACAGAATTTCGATTCTAGTGAAAAACATTCTATTGCGTGACACAGTAGCCACAACATTGAAAGGGTGCTACGACCTTGAACGGCTGATCGCCAAGAGCGCCTTCGGTAGCGCCAATCCACACGATCTGCTGAAACTGCGCAGAACATTGGAAAGCGTGCCTTTACTGAAAGAATCGCTCAAGGATTATCCAATCTATCAAGAACTTACCTCAATCGACGCCTGTCATGACCTGTTAGCTATGTTAGCGAATGCATTGAGCGAAAATCCCCCTGCGTTCTTAAAAGACGGGAATGTAATTCGGACTGGTTTCGATGCGGAATTGGATGAATTGCGAACCATCCAACATTCCGGGAAACAATGGATTCTGGAATTCGAGAATCAGGAAAAAGAACGCACTGGAATCAAAAACCTGAAGGTAGGATACAACCGTGTTTTTGGGTATTATATCGAGATCTCGAAAGGGAATTACGGTTTGATGAAGGATGAGTTCAATTATGTCCGTAAACAGACGCTTGCGAATGCCGAACGATACATCACGCCGACCCTCAAAGAAAAAGAAGATGCGATCCTTCATGCGGAAGAGCGTGCTTTGCGTTTAGAAACCAGACTGTTTCAGGAATTGATTGCCGATGTTAACCGGCACATTTCCAAGATTCAGCGCATCGGGATGGTCATCAGTGAAATCGATGTCCTCCTTGCACTGGCCCAGCGAAGCCAACAGGCAGGATACGTGCGCCCTGTTTTCCATGACGGAATTTCCTTGGATATAGTGGAAGGGCGTCATCCAATCCTTGAGAAACATACCAAATATGTCTCCAATTCATGCAAAATAACGCAAGAGAATCCAATCCAGATTATCACCGGTCCCAACATGGGCGGAAAAAGCACCTATATGCGTCAAGTCGCACTGATTGTGATCATGGCGCAAATCGGATCTTACGTGCCTGCGCAAAAAGCACATTTACCTTTGATCGACAAGATTTTCACTCGCATGGGCGCCAGTGACGATATCCTGCAAGGGCAATCGACGTTCATGGTAGAGATGATCGAAGCGAACCTCGCCCTATCCGGCGCAACGAAACAATCCATGGTTTTCTTTGACGAAATAGGACGTGGAACCTCTACTTACGATGGAATGGCATTGGCGCAGGCGATCGTCGAATACATTGCGACAGTCATCGGATGCAAAACACTGTTCAGCACCCATTACCACGAATTGACGCAACTCGACCAATCGCTTACACAAGTCAGAAATCTGCATGTGGAAGTGCATGAAGAAGGCGACGATGTCCATTTCCTATATCGCGTCAAACACGGGAAAGCCGACCGTTCCTACGGCGTCAACGTCGCACGCTTAGCGAAAATCCCCGATGCTGTCCTTGATCGCGCCAAACATCTGTTGAAAGACTTGGAAAGCAAGCGGCGCATTGTCCAACAATCCATGGAGATCGTTGAAATGGTCACTATTCCTAAGCACCTTCAGAAAATAGACGAACAATTAAAACAGATCGACCCGGATAACACAACGCCATTGGAGGCGTTGCGTTATCTCAATGAGTGGAAGAAACTGCAGAAATAGAAAGGCGGGAATTGTATGGCTATCATCCATCGTTTAGACGAACATCTTACCAATATGATTGCGGCCGGTGAAGTTGTTGAACGTCCGATGGGCGTTGTCAAGGAACTGGTCGAAAATTCAATCGATGCACATGCAACGTATATCACCCTTCGTATTATGGGCGGCGGTATCGACAGTATCGAGGTCGAAGACAATGGGACCGGGATGGACAGTACC
>JBBQGS010000076.1:0-8672 GCA_038323255.1 Erysipelotrichales bacterium
GGGCCACAGACCATAAGGAGGTGTACAAATGAGAAAGTATGAAGTCATGTACATTGTGAACGCATCGTTAGACGATGCCGCTCGCCAAGCAGTCATCACGACATTGCACGCAATTATCGCAGATAACGGCGGAACAATCACCAAGATCGACGATTGGGGAGTCAAAGAGTTCGCATATCGCATCGAAGACATGACCAAAGGTTACTACGTCGTTTTGAACATCGAAGCCGAACCGGCAACGGTTAAGGAATTCGATCGCTTAGCACGTATTAACAGTAATGTCGTCAGACACATGATCTTAAATTTGGAAGACGAATAGAGGAGGAATTCACATGATCAATCGCGTTGTCTTAGTCGGTCGGATCACCAAAGATCCGGAATTACGTAAAACTCAAACGGGCAAATCCGTCGCATCCTTCACGATCGCGTGCAATCGCCGCACTACGGCGGGGCAGCAGGAACAGGCAGACTTCATCCGATGCACCACTTGGGAACGTACGGCTGAAATCGTCGGCCAGTATGTCCGCAAAGGATCATTGATCGGCATCGAAGGTCGGATTACCACCGGCAGTTATGACGGAGCCGACGGCAAGAAAGTCTACACGACGGAAGTTACATGTGATTCAGTCCAATTATTGGAATCCAAAGGTGCAGGCGAAAATCGTTCGCAAAACACAACCGCGCCGTCGCAGGGTCAATCCAACGGATATTACCCCGACAACAACAATACCGCGGAAGAAGACTTTAATACAGGTCCTTTACTGGATATATCCAGCGACGACCTTCCATTTTAACAAGAAAGGAGATCTACCATGGCATTTAAAAAACAAAGAATGGGCCGCAAAAAAGTATGTTACTTCACAAAAAATAACATCACTACGATCGACTATAAGGATATCGAACTGTTGAAGAGATTCATCTCCGCAAACGGAAAGATCATCCCTAGACGCGTCACCGGCACCCGCGCAAAATACCAACGCATCCTGGCGACCGCAATCAAACGTGCTCGTCAAATGGCTCTGCTGCCTTACGTAGCCGACTAAGTTCTCTCAAACCTCCATCGGAAAAAGATGGAGGTTTTATGCATTGAAAGGAGTTTCCATGCGTAATTCCGTTCGTCGAATCACCGACGGAGCGATGATGATTGCCATCATCGGTCTGTTTGTTGTAATTAACCGACAGACATTGTTTCTGCTTGAATCCTATGCTGCCTTCTTAATGCCGATTCCAATCCTTTTCTATACGGTAAAATACGGAATCAAACAAGGGCTTGTCGTTTCTTTCGGCATGGTCGTCGTAAGTCTGCTTTTCGGTACACCGCAATCCTTATTCTATATGGGGGCAGCGCTTGTAAACGGGTTGGTTTATGGTCATGGTGTCCGCAAACAAAAACCAAACGAATGGTTGCTTGGCGTAACGATTCTGATCACTGCAGTGACGATGTTTGTAACCACGTATGCATTCGCTGCGTTTTTTGGGTATAATGTGATGGAAGAAGTCAAATTGATCATCGATTACTTGAAAACCATCAAGGGATTCGTCGTCGATGCAACATTAAATGCCACGCTCTATGCGATGTATCCGATCGTTATTATGGCAACTGCGATTATCCAATCGATTTTGACCCATCTTTCCGCCATCCTATTGATGAAACGTCTGCGGATCGCAGTGTTACCCTTACGTCCCATAAACCAAATAAGAATATCGAAACCGGTCGGCTGGGTCGCGCTTATCTTGTTGTTCTGTCCTGTCGTCGCCAACTATTTCCATGCTTCGCTCGACATCAGCGTCATGGCGAACCTTATTTATCTGATTGCCTTGATGGTCTTCCTGTTTGAAACATTCATTTTCTTAGGCGTACTTGCGCCGTTGATTAAAATCAGAATGCTTCCAACAATCGGACTTTTGCTTTATATCTTGCTTCCCAGTGTCATGACCTATGTCTGCATCATCATCGGTGCATTGGATATTCTTACCGATTTCAGAGTTCGGGTATTAAACCGGAGGTAATGTCGTGTTTGAACAATTTGCGAAGCTAAGAATGCGTATCATCGCGATTATCGTGGCGGAAGCCGCGGTTTTCTCGTTGGTCCATTTCGTTTTCCAGGTAGCTTTCAACGGATTCGACATCCTCATCATCCTGATCAACATCGCACTCATCTGGCTTTTGATGGATACCTATCTGGAAGATCAGAAGAAACGTGTATTGATGGTGTCGCGTGTCTTAGGCACAGATGCCAAAGAAGCCTTCATGTATGGCGAAATCGGCTTTCTGACCTATGACGCAAACTACACTATCACCTGGATCAGCGAACTGTTGGAAGAGCGGGGCTATGATATCATCGGACGTAAAGTCACCTCATGGCTTCCTCAAAGCAACGCGCTGTTTACCGGCGACGAAGAAACGATCACCGTCGAAATCGACGAATATATTTACCAAGTCGTCCGCAAAGAAGACGGACAAACCCTGTTTTTTAAGGATGTAACGGTCAGGAATCATTTGAGCGATCTGTATGAAAAAGAACAAGTCGTGCTCGGATTGATCCATTTGGACAATTACGAAGAAACGATCCAGTATGAAGAAGAGCAGAAAATCGCTTTCATCGACAGCCGTCTACGTCAGCCGATGGTCGAATGGGCGAAAACCAAAGGCATGTTCGTCAAACGCATCAAGAGCGACCGCTATCTGTTAGTACTCAATGAAAAAATCTTTTCCGACTTGATGAATGAGCGCTTTTCAATTCTCAACTATATCCGTAATACCGCTCAAGATATGGATGTCGCTATCACCCTATCAATGGCGTTCGCCAGAGGTACAGGGGATTTCAACCAACTTGAAGAAATGGTCAACAGCTTGCTTGAACTGGCCCAAAGCCGCGGCGGGGACCAAATCGCCATTAAACGTTTCGGGGAAGATGTCAAATATTTCGGTGGAAGCAGCGAAGCGCAGGAAAAACGCAGTAAAGTGCGTGTCCGCGTAATTGCCCAAACCTTACGCGACCTGATTCAACAATCTTCCAATGTCATTATCGTTGGACACAAAGACATGGATTTCGACTGTCTAGGTGCAGCGGTCTGTATCAGCCGTATCGTCCAGTCCTATGGGAAAACTGTCAGCATCCTCACAAAATCGGGAACTGTCGAAGCGAAACTCGCCAGTGCCATGATTCGGTATAAAGATGTTCTCATTGCGAACCACCATCTCATCAACGAAACGGAAGCAATGGATAATCTAAGTAAAGACACCTTAGTGATCATGGCCGACCATCATATCGCCAATCAGTCCAATGGACAAAGTATCATCGAGAAAGCCAAGAAAGTGGTCGTTATCGACCATCATCGTAGAAGCGCCGATTTCAATTTCACACCTGTTTTGGTTTATCTGGAAACCGCCGCTTCGTCGACATCTGAATTAGTTACCGAACTGATCCCCTATCAAACCAATTCGGTTCAATTCGACAGTGCGGAAGCAACACTTATTCTGACCGGGATTTTGATCGACACCAACCGCTTCCGCAACCGTACCGGGTCTAGGACCTTCGAAGCCGCATCACTCTTGAAAAAGTATGGAGCAGACACCTATGAAGCCGATGATTTACTAAAAGATGACTTCAGTGATTTCGAAATGAAAACGATGATACTTAAAAACTGTGAGCGTGTCAACGGATTTGCCATCGCGGCGTTATATGACGGAAGCATCGCACCGCGTGCCATCCTATCGCAAGTCGCCGACAGTATGCTTTCCATCAAAGAAGTGGAAGCAGCCTTTGTCATCGCCAACATCGACGAAAGAACGGTCGCATTGTCAGCACGTTCAAAAGGGAAGATCAATGTCCACGCCATCGTCGAAAAGATGAGCGGGGGTGGACATTTCTCCGCAGCCGCGTTACAGCGCGAGAATACGACGGTGGCCAAGTTGAAAGAAGAATTGGATGAAGTCTTGAAACAATACCTAAAAGAAGAGGAACCAAACAATGAAAGTCATACTGCTTGAAGACGTTAAGAACGTCGGGAAAAAAGATCAGGTCGTTGAAGTCGCGGACGGATATGCCCGTAATTTCCTAATCAAAGGGAAATTGGCGGTACAAGCCACTAAAACGAGCCAAGGAATCTTGGATAATCAAAAATTACAGGAAGATTTGAAAGAAAAACAGAAATTCGCAGACGCGGAAGCTCTGAAAGTCAAACTGGCGAGTGTCAAACTGACCTTCCAAGTCAAGGCGGGAGCCGATGGTAAAGTCTTCGGATCGATCAGTTCCAAACAAATTGCGGAAAACCTGCAGAAGAATTATGGGATTACGATTGATAAACGAAAAATTGTGGACAATGGGCCAATCAATACTTTAGGATTAAGTAAGATCAAGGTTGACCTATACAAGAATGTAATTGCTGAAATCATCATCCATCTGACGAAATCCTAAACGAGGTACGCCAATGAGCCGTCAACTCCCTAACAGTATCGAAGCCGAACAGGCACTTCTTTCCAGCATGCTTGTCTATCCCAGCGCCGTCAACATCACCCTTGAACAGGGTTTGCATGCGGACGAATTCTACCTGGAGGCGCATAAGCGTCTTTTCACCGTGATGATGGGACTGAACGATGACGGAAAGCCGATCGATGCGCCGGGACTAATCAGCCGCTGTAACGACCTCAATGTATTGGGGTCAGTCGGAGGTGTGGATTTCATCATGGAACTGGCCGATTCTTCGGTCTCCAGCGCCAACACAAAATACTATATCGAACTGATTCAAAATAAATCGTATCTGCGTAATCTGATTTTAACTGCGCAGACCATTGCGGAAGAAGGATTCAACTCGTCAAAGGATATCGACGAAGTTATGGACCAAGCCGAAAAGCAACTCCTCAATGTCACGCGCACACGCCGGACAGGGGATTTCCGCATCGCCAAGGAAGTCGTATCCAACGTCGTCGACAATATCCAGAAAATGAGCGCCAACCGTTCGTCCATCACCGGAACCGCAACGGGATACAGGGATTTAGACCGTTGTACAAACGGATTCCAAAAAGGCGATTTGATTATTCTGGCTGCCCGGCCTTCGATGGGGAAAACCGCCTTTGCCTTGAACCTTACGATGAACGCAGCTCAAATTAACAACCAGGCCGTCGCACTGTTTTCCTTGGAAATGCCCGCCGAACAATTGATTACGCGTATGTTATCGGCTAAATCCAGAGTTCAGGGCCAAAAATTGAGAACCGGTTACTTAGTCAACAATGAATGGAACCAATTAAACGAAGCGGCCACCGAATTACGAATGGCGAAAATATTCATCGATGACAGTCCGGGTGTCAGAGTCGCCGAGATCTTCTCAAAATGCAGGAAACTGCAGTCCGAACACGGACTCTGCATGGTCGTGATCGATTATATCCAACTGATCAGCGGAAGCGGACGTAATTCCGAAACCGCCAACAGGAAGTCTCAGAAATATCCAGAAGTCTAAAAGCACTGGCCCGTGAACTGAAAGTCCCGGTCATCGCATTGTCCCAATTATCCCGTACGGTCGAACATCGTACCGACAAACATCCGATGCTGAGCGACCTGCGTGAATCCGGCGCCTTGGAACAAGATGCCGACTTGGTTGTTTTCCTCTACCGCGATGCCTATTATAACCGAGCCGACGATGTCCCCGAAACCGAAGAAGTCGACATCGATATCGCCAAACACCGTAACGGTCCTACCCAGATGATCAAACTTGCGTTCGAGCGCAGTATCAACAGTTTCTATAACTATGCTGAAGGTACGCAACCGAAAGGAGCCTGAGAATGAAGAAAATTCTTCCCATCCTTTTAGCCTTTGTGCTGAGTTTGTCCATTGTCGGACTAACCTCACTTTTCAGAACACCTAAACTCGACCCGAACATCAATGCATTTTCAGAAGAAGCTCTCATTGTGCAAGCGGTCGACAAAGTTTCCGAAACCCCGATCACCATTTCAAAAGTCTACCTTAAAAAACAATTGATTGGTGTAATTAGCGATACCAAGGTTATGCAGAAACTACTCGACGAAGTCTATAAAGAAAGTTATGAGATGTTTTTCCCTGATTCAACCATCGGATTGGGCGAAGATGTAGTGATCACTTCTGAAGAAAGTTATGTTACCTATGAAAATAAAGACAGCGAAATACTAGGTTATCTGAAGGGAAATGACCTATTTTCGGTCGAAGCGAATAAAATCGAACTTTCCAACGGCGCCGTCATCTATGTTAAAAACATTGCGGATTTCGAAGCCGCAAAAGAACAATATCTACTTAATTTCATATCGAAACCCGCGTTGGATTTGATTAAGGCGAAGCAACTTCCGCCAGCGCTTAAGACCTATGGCGTAAGGGAAATCGGGATCTCCGTGGTGGAAACGACAACCGTCAGTAAAGGACTGGCCCCGAAATCGAAAATTCTAATGGATAAGAACGCCATCGTATATTTTTTGAGTTACGGTTATGGCACAGAAAAGAAATATTACACTGTAAAAGCCTATGATACGGTTGAAGGCGTCGCATCGTTGAATGGACTCAGTGCTCAGCAAGTCCTCACTATCAACGCAGATGTCTTGAAATCCACCGAACAAATCTTAAAAGTGGGAACGCAACTGAACGTCACCTATTTTGATTCTCCGATCAACGTCATCGTTACGCGTGAACGATTAGTGAAAGAAACCGTTTACCCACAAGCGACTAAATACGTGAACGATCCAACCCTACGTGAAGGATTGCGGGTCGTACAGACCAACGACCAGACCGGGTATGCTAATGTGAAATACCAAGAAACCTATGTAAATGGAGAATTATCGGGTTATAAGAAGATTTCATCGATCATTGTTAAACAGCCGACGCAGGAGGTCATTCGGGTCGGAACCAAAACCGTCCCTGGTATTGGTACCGGACGATTCCGTTGGCCGGTCGATAATCCGCATATTTCATGCCTATGGTTATGTTATTACCAACACTATGCGCTTGACGTACAGAATAGTTACAACCGTTATGGCAATGTGTACGCAGCAGATCGCGGCATCGTCAAAGAAACCGGCTGGAATAATCTGGCTGGCTATTACATTATCATCAACCATAGTAACGGTTACTGGACCAAATACAACCATCTTTCCAGACCGGCCTTCTTTCCGCAAGGTGTCGCCGTCGAAAAAAGCGAGGTAATCGGTAAAATCGGGATGACCGGGAAAGCTACCGGTCCACATGTCCATTTTGAAATCTGGTATCAGGGAACCCGATATAACCCATGTAAATGGTTAGGGTGTTAAGATGAAATATCATCTGCTGGCGAGCGGGTCAAAAGGGAATTGTTGCATCATTCAAGCCGGGGTTACCCGGCTTGTTATTGATTGCGGCACAACCAAAAAGCATTTGACACATAGTTTTCACAATTTGGAGATAGACTATACGCAGGTTGATGGAGTTCTGCTAACACACAGTCACATCGACCATGTCAGTATGATCAAATTATTCGCAAAAACCGATGTATACAGCCCCTTCGTGATGGAAGCAAGACCCGACGCCATCCGCATTGTCCCCTATGAGCCCTTTACCATAGGAGAAGTCGCGATTACGCCGATTCCACTCTCACACGATGCCGGGCCGACAATCGGTTTTATTCTACGGTATCAGGATGAAACCTTGGTTTACGTCACCGATACCGGTTATGTTCGCGAACATGATTTCGATCATTTCCGTAATGCGGACTATTATATCTTTGAAAGCAATCATGATCCTGAAATGCTGATGATGACAAGGCGTCCGATCTTTACCAAGAATCGGATTCTTTCCGACAACGGCCACTTATGCAATCAAGACAGCGCAAATGTGCTTAGCCGCCTGATCGGTCCTAAAACCAAAGAAATCGTGTTGGCCCATCTTTCACAGGAAGCTAACGATGAGTTCCTTGCTTATTCCACCTTATTTAAGACACTGCAGAGAGATCATCCTACGCGTTACCTGCAACTATCAATTCGTTGCGCAAAACAATTTGAAACAATATCAGGAGGACTATAAATGAAAAAATGGATATGGATCGTCATCGCAGGCTTGTTGATTTGGAACGGAATCCTAACTGTCCAATTATCTGCATTCCAAAAACAACTTGCCGAGAAGACAACTGAAACGAAAATCATCAACAAGGTCGTAACCGATTTTACGACTAACGTAACCAAAGTCGTAGAGACTTCGCTGGGGAAAGTCGTCGGCGTTTCCGCCTTGTATAACGGAAAAGTCGTTTCGACCGGGAGCGGAGCCATTTATGATGTGCAAGGCACCAAAGTCTACATCATCACCAATAATCACGTGATTCAAGACTCCACTTCGCTCATTGTCAAGTTTGCCAATGGCAAACAGGTGGCCGCGAAATCACTTGGATCGGATTTGTATACCGATCTCGCCTTACTCGAAACCACTGTGGACTTTACCGTGACGCCGTTTAATCTAGGTGATTCGTCACTGGTCAAAGTCGGTGAAAACGTTTTGGCTATCGGCAGTCCCCTCGGATTCGAATTCCAGGGTTCTGTCACGATGGGCATCATTTCCGGTACCGATCGCATCGTACCGGTTGACCTTAACGGCGACGGCATCGATGATTGGGACAGTATCGTTCTGCAGACAGATGCCGCTATCAATCCGGGCAACTCCGGTGGTCCGCTCATCAACATGGCG
>JBBQGS010000077.1:0-8529 GCA_038323255.1 Erysipelotrichales bacterium
CAGGTTACGCCGTCTTGCGACCCAGCCTAATAATATGACGGTTTTCCCCGCATCGCTGGGACGCAGTTCTCCGTTGGTATGTGTTCGGTTCATGGTTTCTCCTCTTTCTATGTTATTTGATTGGTGTAAAATCGTTATGGAAGACCGTTTGATTCAACGGCTTACGGCTGGCATGCATCGGGCTCGGCATCGCTTCGTCATCGGGATACCCGATCGGCAACAAAGCGACCGGAATATAATTTTCAGGTAAATGGAAAACTTCTGAAATCTTTGCAGGGTCGAAGTAGCCGACCCATACGCATCCCAAACCCAGATCCGCCGCTTCCAGCATCATATGGGTAGTCACGATGGCAGCGTCCGTTTCACCGATCGGTTGGCCGGAAAACGGGTTCTTCGAGATATTTTCGTAACAAACCAGTAAAACCAAGGAAGCATCGTAGTGGCACGGTGTGCATAGTTTCAGGTTCGTAGTTGCTTCATCGCTCTCAATCACAAGAATACGCTGGGGTTGATAGTTCCCGGCGGTCGGTGCCAACCGACCTGCTTCCAGAATCAGATCCAGTTTTTCCTGCTCGATCGGACGTTCACTGAAGGAACGGTGTGAGAAACGTGCTTTGGTTAGTGCGAGAAAGTCCATCTTATTCACCCTGCTGATCTGCTTCGCAGACATGGTTCTCATCCAACCAATGGTCCAACTGGTGAACCAGTTCGTCGATTTTAACAGTGACCTGTTCCTGGGTCGCGATATTTTTCAGGGCCACTTTGCCTTCTTTGAGTTCATTCTCTCCGACCATCACGACGACTTTAGCACCTTTACGGTCGACCGATTTGAACTGAGTTTTAAAGGCGCGACCGGTATAATCGAGCTCCGTTCGATACCCCGCAGCACGGCACATTGAGGCAAACTGGAACGAACTTTCCAATACTTCTTTGCCTAAATTCATGACATAGACATCGATCGGTTCATCGACGGAAATGTCGATGCCTTCCGCGTCAAGTGCGACCAAAAGTCGTTCAATCCCCATCCCAAAGCCGATGCCCGAATGCGCCGGACCACCGAAATATTCGACCAGCTCGTCATAGCGCCCGCCGCCGAAGATAGTAGCTTGCGAACCCATTTCCTTGTTGACGGAGACCACTTCAAAGACAGTGTGCGAATAATAATCCAGTCCGCGAACCAAGCGGTCGCTGACTTCAATCTCGATGTTACTGTCACCTAAGACACGGCATACAGTCGCGAAATAATCCACGCTTTCCTCATTCAAATAGTCATGGATATTGGGTGCAGAAGTCAGCGCTGGATGTCCCGCATCAACCTTACAGTCAAGAATGCGCAGTGGATTTTGTATAAAGCGACGCTGGCAATCCGGACAAAGTTCGCTCAAACTAGGTTCGAAATGGGTTTTCAGTGCATCGCGATACGCGATCCGACTTTCCTTGTCGCCTAGTGTATTGATCAGTACCTTGGTATCTTTCAGTCCGACCCGTGCCAAGAAATCAACCCCCAATTGGATGACTTCCGCATCGATCAAGGGAGATTTCTCCCCGACGACCTCGATTCCGAATTGGTGGTGGATACGCATGCGTCCTTTTTGCGGACGTTCATAGCGAAAGCACGGACCGATATAATAGAACTTGCGTGGCAAATCCACGGACGTATATAACTTGTTTTCGACATAAGCGCGGATCAATCCCGCCGTCCCTTCCGGACGCAGCGTCAAAGACCTCTCACCGCGGTCGATGAAGGTATACATTTCCTTGTTGACGACGTCGGAACTGTCGTTTTCGCGTTTGAAGACTTCCGTATGCTCGAACTGCGGCGTACGGATTTCGTCATACCCGTAGACGAAGCAGAGATCGCGGACCAGATCCTCCAATGCATGCCATTTCGTCATTTCTTTTCCAAATACGTCTTGGGTTCCCCGTGGGGCTTGAATAGTTGCCATGTTTTCCTCCTTGAAATAAAAAGCGCCCTGTAAAGGACGCTTCTGCGTGGTACCACCTTAGTTTGCGCATCGCTGCGCGCTCAACCCGTATAACGCCGGTACCGGATATCCCTATTTACTTAGGATATCTCCTTGGGGGTGTCTGTCGTCGCAAGATCTACAGGAAGTTTCACCAAGCCTTCCCTCTCTACGGTAGTTTATGCACGGGTTTCCCCTTCATCGGATATATGGATATAGTCTATCTTATGCGTTTAGGCTTGTCAACTATTCGCCTAGTATGTTAAAAACTTCGTTAGTTATTAATTCGGCTTAACTAGATCTTACTAAAACTAAAATAGTTCTATTCAAGATATTGAAATATAAGCCTAAAATAATATTTCACAGCGATTTCGTTCAAATTAGTCTTCCATATAAGGGTATAACGCATGAAAAAAGGAGTCGATACTTTTTTGCGAAAATCGACCCCTTTATTTCGCGCTTTTCTATACTAATCAGAAACATTACTTTACAAAAAAACTCCGGTAAAATACCGAAGTGAATATGATCCTGGATTGTCTCAAATTCTATTAAGTTGATTGACCACTATATTAATTACGATGATGATTTAAACATCCTTTAACTCATCCTGTATCATTTGTAAAAACACCTGTACAATCTTAGGGTCAAATTGAGTTCCTGAACATCTGGAAATTTCATCCAGCGATTGTTTTTGAGTGAACGCTTTGCGATAGGCGCGGTCCGACATCATCGCATCATACGTATCCGCAAGCGCGATAATCCTAGCCTTTACCGAAATCTCTTCGCCTTTTAGGCCGTTCGGATATCCTTTCCCGTCCCAACGTTCATGATGTTGCAGAACATCGACGGATATATCGAAAAATTCATTCGATGAACTTAAGATACGCGAACCGATCTCGGGATGTTTCTTAATCTGTTCCCATTCTTCATTACTCAGTTTCTGATCACTATTTAGTATATTCTCATCGATTCCGATCTTCCCGATATCGTGCATTAATCCTGTGACTTTAATTTGCTTAATCTCTTCTTTATCAAGATGCATCTTTTCCGCAATAGCCTGACAGATTTCACTTACTCTTTTAGAGTGTAGCATCTCTCTGCTATTCTTTTCAAATAGCGCATTCATAATCAGATTGATTGTCTCGCTGCGAGAACTTGAACTTTCATAGATTTTATTTTTATACATATTGTCTTCCGTATCTTTTAAAAGTTTACTAGTTTCATAGCTCATATCACATTTTGTTTCAAAACCAAAGGACACCGAGACATCCAATGAAGAAACTTTTTCAAGTGCTAGATATTCTTTAATTCTTCGTATAACTCTCTTTGCTTCTTCGCCATCTGTATTTGGTAATATTATACCGAACTCATCACCGCCTAGTCTGGCTACAATGTCATCGGCGCGACAAGCTTTTTTAATCGATTCCGCAGCCACAATTAGAAGTTCGTCCCCAACGATATGTCCGAAAGAATCATTGACCAGTTTAAGTCCGTTCACATCACCCATAAGAATCGATAAAGGGAGATTCCGATCGGTATCTAGCCGCTTTAACTCCTCTTCATAAAACCGTCTGTTGTATAAACCAGTCAGATGATCATGATAACTAAGATATTTGATATTATCTTCATTTCTTTTGCTTTCAGTGATATCCTGCAAAATACAGTATGTCTTCTCGAAACTTCCATCTCGTTTATGGCCGATCCGCCCTTCAAAGCCAATCGTGATGCGTGTTTTATCTTTGCGGATCATTTCAAATTCAGAGTGAATAGATCCCAGTTTTTTGAACAGTGGAAATCTCTCCCTAAAAGCTTCAACAAATTCCGGCGCCAGGAAATCTCCAAACCATTTCCCGATGACTTCTTCTTTAGAATAACCCAATATGGTTAGCCACGTTTTGTTGACTTCAATAAAACACCCATTTTCATCCAATGACTGATAACCTAGCGGCGCGTTATTGTAGAGATTGGTGAGTCGTTCTTCACTTTCTCGCAGTGAGAATTCAATTTGCTTACGTTCCGTTATATTGGCGGAAACAATTTGGATTCCGATAATTTTTTCGTCTTTATCAAAAATTCGGGTAAATACGCTGGAAAACCAAAGATCCCCTACTGGAAGTTTGGTCATATCTTCAAAGTACAATGGTTCCTTACTTTTTAAGGTGTTTTGAATGCGACTGAAATATTGCTCGGCCACCTCTTTAGGGAATAGTTCAAACATGGATTTCCCGAGGAAATCTTCCGGCTTTCCTCCCATATTTTCAGCGGCGATTCTATTGTAGGAAATAACCACTCCTTGCGGTGTATAGAAACCGATACCCACACCGGAAGATTCGAAAAGAGCCTTAAATCTTTGCTCACTGACAATTAACTTGTTTTCGGCTACTTTTCGATCCGTAATATCATCGACAATTACGGCGAACTGGTTCTTCTTTGGACTATAACTGTATGTCGAGTAATATCTTCCGGTCGTTTCAAGATAGTTCTCGTAATATTGCGGGATTCCTGTCTGCGCTACCGCACCGAAAATGTCGATCCAATATTGTTCAACTTTCGGCATGACCTCGGTTATACGTTTGCCAATCGACATTTCCCGCGTCACCCCAAGCAATCTCGTGTAACTTTCATTGATATCAAGGAATACATAATCGATTGGCTTCCCATTTTCATCTGTGATAATTTCGTGCAGCGCCATCCCTTGTTGAGACGAACTGTATAAAAGGCGAAACTTTTCTTCGCTTTCACGAAGTTGATTTCCAAGATTCTTTCGATCGGTTATATCGCGCGCATTACCAAAAACGCCTATCAGCTGGTTGTTTTCATCAAATAACGGTCCTTTGGTGCTTAAAAA
This sequence comes from Erysipelotrichales bacterium, assembly GCA_038323255.1. Lineage (GTDB taxonomy): Bacteria > Bacillota_I > Bacilli_A > Erysipelotrichales > Erysipelotrichaceae > GWE2-51-13. The sequence continues at coordinate 4,813 of JBBQGS010000077.1, forward strand.
AGTTCTTGTTTTCCCTTGATCATCCGTTACATTCTCTTCATAGGTAATGGGTCCGTTGGACTCCATTACTCTGCGATCACCTTCAATAACTGCCAATGCTTCCTTCTCTGGGAACAAGTAACGGTCGTCTTTCCCTAAGACATCCGCGGAAAGTTTGCCGGTTACCTTTTCGGCACTCGCGTTAAAAAGCATATATCGCCCAAAAACATCCTTGGCGTAAATCGCGTCGGATGTACTTTTCATGATGAATTTGAGTAATGATAAATTCATATTGATTACATCATCATTTTCCATATCAGTTACCCGTCGCTAGTCGAATTTTTCGACTAAATTAATGAAAATTATCGGAAATTAGTTTGCGATAATTTCACTACTATGAACATTATCTTACACATATTGCATGAAATCAAGCCGAAAATTGATAACTAAAAGTTGCTTATAAGTCGATAGAAAAAAAGACAGGTACTCACGATGGAGTTCCTGTCTTGTATGATTTTCTATCCGGCATCGATGAACCCAAACTGGCAATCCCCTTTGGTTACATCGATCTATAGATGTTATACTTCTTTTTTAATTTTCTTGGCGATTTTATCGGTCGTCTTTTGTACTTCTTTGGTTACTTCATCGACGCCTCTTTTTACGGCTACGCCAGCATCTTTGGTTTTACGCTGAATGTTCTTTACCAGATGACGGGCATTCTTTTCATCTTTGGTTTCATTGTTCATGGTAGCTTCAACTTCATCTTCGATTGCGTCTTTGGTATCTCTAAGTAATTCTTTTCCGTCATCCATCAGATCTTCGGGAGTGTCTTTGTGTTCTTTCCCAGCAACATATGCGATGGTCGCGGCGCCTAGTGTGGCAGCTACACCTAATCCGAAGAATACTTTTGAGGACTTTTTCATGTAAATTCCTTCTTTCGTTGATTACGGTTATGTAACCAAATGGGTTGTCTAACTAGAGTATAGGCTTATTTAGTCAAGAATGGGTTCTTTCCACTTCTGATTGCGGATGCATTCGGAAATCATTGCGATTTCTTTATCGTTCATCGTTTCGATGCTTTCCAGTATTCCGCATAAGCGTTCATATTCCGAGATGGAGAACAATACCGCATCAGGCTGGTTATTCTTGAAAACAAAGATTTTCCCCAATCCTTCGGCTCTGTCCCGCTGTGTCTTATAGTTCTTTATGATGTCTGAATTCGAGACGATCCCCGACTTTGTGATTTTCATTTCTTACCCCTCTAGAGAATGTCTACTCGAATAGTGTAGCACAGTTCTAACATTTATACTAATTATTATACTTATTTTATTTTAATTATTTTTGCAACTATTTGTCATACTTCTTAATTTTGCTTTTGTTAACTTTTGTAAAAGTCAACCTTTTATCTTCTAAGCAACATATATACATAGCAAGGCACATTTGAGTTAAAATGATAGTGACTCAAGGAGGATTTATGGATAACTTCAAATACCACGTATGTACCGAAATCTTATTCGGTAAAGGACAGATACAGAGACTCCCTTCGGTTTTGGCGCCCTATGGTAAGAATGTGTTGCTGGCTTATGGCGGCGGCAGTATTCAACGCAACGGTATCTATGAAACCGTAAAGGAATTATTGCGCGACTTCAATATTCTGGAATTCGCTGGGATCGAACCGAATCCGCGTTTGACAACGGTCGAGCGTGGACGCGATCTTTGCCTATCCCACAACATCGATGTGATTCTTGCGGTCGGCGGCGGTAGCGTCATCGATTGCGCGAAAGCGGTCGCAGCTGCTTATTACTATAATGGAAAAGCATGGGACTTGATTGTAGACCCGACAAAAATACGGAAAGCCTTGCCGATCGTGACTGTGTTGACGATGGCCGGTACCGGTTCCGAGATGAACAAGAATGCTGTGATTACGGATACCTCACGGAATCTGAAACTGGGGATGGGATCTATGTTGCTCATCCCTCAGACTTCAATCATCGATCCGACATACATGTATACATTACCAGAAATCCAGACGGCGGCCGGCGCTGCCGATACGTTCTCACATGTGTTGGAGAACTACTTCAAACGGACCGCGGATGCGTTTGTACAGGACAAGATTTCCGAAGGACTGTTGCTGAGCGTCATCAAATTTGCGCCGATCGCTCTTGCAAATCCAAGGGATTACGCGGCACGCGCGAATTTAGCCTGGGCAAGTTCCTTGGCCCTGAACGGATTAATCGGTAGCGGAAAAATGGGACATTGGTCCGTTCATCCGATTGAACATGAATTGAGTGCCTATTACGATCTGACGCATGGCATCGGGTTGGCGATTCTTACCCCTGCCTGGATGCGGCATATTCTCAATGACGAAACGGTCGATAAATTCTGCGAATACGGAATCAATGTTTGGAAACTCCCGGATACATTACCCAAGATGGAACTCGCAAACGCTGCGATCGATGCGACCGAGTCTTTCTTCAAAGGTTTGGGGATTCCAATGACCTTGCATGAAGTCGGCATCGATGAAACGAATTTCGAAGTCATGGCGAAAAAATCCGTCGAATTCGGCGGATTGGCAAGCGCCTATATTCGATTGAATGTAAATGATGTAATGGATATACTTAAAGCATGTAAATAAGGAAAGCCCTCAAGCGTCCATGACGCCAGAGGGCTTTTTTCACCAGACTACTTTACGTATAGCTTGGCAGCCAACGCAACCTAAACCTGTATTCACGCCGACTGTGGAGATCAGCGGAACAAAGAATACTTCGGTTGTCGGGAATTCCTGCTTAATTCTGCCCAACAGATCCTTACCTGCTTCTTCAGCCCACACATGGGCAACGCAGACGAGATGGTGTTCGTCCACTCCCATCTTTTTGAAATAGTCGATAATCGAATCGAACGCTTTAGGCATCGTACGTACTTTTTCAAGTACATCGATTTTTCCGTTGGTTTCTTTATTTACAATCAAAACCGGTTTGATTTTGAAGAGCCCTCCGATGGTCGCAGCCATGGGGGTTACTCGTCCGTTGCGCGCTAAATGCGGCAAATCGTCGGCGATAATGATTGTAACACTGTCTTCGGCGGCTGCCTGCAAGGTTTCACGCACTTGTTTCGTCGTTTTCCCCTCGTCGAACATTTTACGTGCGGAGATCGCAAGATGAAGTTCGTTGCTGGCGGTGGAATAACAATCGATAAAATCAAATGGAATGCCGACCGTCATGGCCGCACTCTGCATGGCACCCAAGGTACCGGATAATCCGGCACAAATGGGAACTGCGAAAATCCCGTCGTATTGCCCTTTCAACGTTTCAAAGAGTTCTTCGATCCGTCCCAAGGGTGGTAAAGAGGTCATGAGTTTTTTCTTTTCCGAAATCAATTGATAGGTCTGGTCAATTGTGATGGTTTCCCCTTCGAGATAGGTTTCAACGCCGTCCGTGATTTGCAACGGAAGTTTATACAAGCCTTCCATTTCGATTCCTTGATGATAAATATTACTTCCGCTATCGGTGACTACTGCGATTTTCATTGAAGTTACCATCCTTATTCTTCTATTCTATGTCCTGTCGCAGAAGAATGCAAAAGAAAACGCCGTAATGGCGTTCAGACTGTCGACGAAATGGGGTATTCCGAGTCAAAAGGAATAGCCCATTTTTTTAATTGGCATCATAGTGTGGATAAGTTGGTTTAGAAATGAAGAAACAGCCTTCATCGGAGACGCCCACATCGCAATCTTTTTCA
>JBBQGS010000078.1:0-8346 GCA_038323255.1 Erysipelotrichales bacterium
TTTTTTTTATTTTGTTTTTGCGTAACCTGCCATTGCGGCCTTTTGGTTGAGGATGACCGGAACGACGATCGGATTGCGACGTGTCTTCTGATAAAGGAAAGGTTCAAGCGAACCGCGGATGGAATTTTTCAATTCACCGAAGGTCGTTTTGTTTTGCATTGTCTTCTTCAGTGCTTCATAGACTACCATTTCAGCTTCTTTTAAGAGTGTTTGATTCTCTTTGATGAACACGAAACCGCGAGATACGATGGAAGGACGGCACAGAATCTTGTTGTAACGGGAATCGATAGTCACGATGACCGATACCAATCCATTGTCGCCTAAGATTTTACGGTCGCGCAGGACAGAGGTGCTCAGTCCGCTCGCATCGTTGCCATCGACATAGATATCGTCGGTTTGGATACGGGTATCGGACATGAAGACCGTTTCGTCGCGCAACACCAAGGCATCGCCATTGGAGCAGATGAAGATGTTTTCTTTCGGGATGCCGGTTTCTTCTCCATACGAAGCATGTTGTTTCAGCATCTTGTATTCGCCGTGCATCGGCATGAAGAATTTAGGTTTGATCAACTGCAACATCAGTTTCTGTTCTTCCTGCGAAGCATGACCTGTGGTATGCAGGGAATTCAACGGACTGTTGGTCAGTACGTTGGCACCGGCTCTAGTCAGACGGTTGACGACCTGCGAAACGCTGAGGTCGTTACCCGGAATCGGACTGCTGGAGAAGACGACCGTGTCGCCTGGGATGATCTTGATGAAGCGGTGGGTACCGTTGGCGATGCGCGACAAGGCAGCCAAAGGTTCGCCTTGGGAGCCGGTGCACAGGATGACGACCTTATTGGCCGGCATATGGTTAAGTTGTTCAGGGGTGAGGAAGTGCTCATCGCCGTAGGGGATATGTCCCAGTTTTTTGCCGATCGTCACGACGTTTTCCATCGAACGACCGAAGACGACGACTTTGCGTTTACATGCGATCGCAGCTTCGATGATCTGGCGCACACGGTAGACATTGGAGGCGAAAGTCGCGACAATCAGCCGGCCCTGCGCTCTGCGTGTGATTTCCAGTAATGCCGCGGCGACTTTTTTCTCCGAAATTGAGAATCCGCTGACACCCGCATTGGTTGAATCGCTCATCAGTAAGGTAACACCGATCTGACCGATGTACGCCATGACCTGATAATCGGAATTGGATCCGACCGGGGTCAGATCGAATTTGAAATCGCCGGTTTCGACGATGCGTCCATTAGGGGTGTTGATCAGGATGCCCAGACTGTCGGGAATCGAGTGGACCGTGTTGAAGAAACCCAATTTGAAATGTTTGGTTTCAACGCGTGAGGTATCATCGATCAGTTTGATTTTGACCTGATTCTGCATCCGTCTTTCTTCCAGTTTACGCGTGATCAGCGCAGCCGCAAAACGCGATGCATAGATCGTATCGATTTTGACACTCTGCATCAAAAACGGGATTCCTCCGATATGATCTTCATGACCGTGCGTGATGACCAACGCGGCGATCTTGCTTTGGTTCTGCACCAAATAGGTATAATCGGGAATGACATAATCGACACCCAAAAGGTTCTCTTCCGGGAACCGGATCCCACAGTCGATGATAATGATTTCATCGTCATGCTCGATGCAATACATATTTTTACCGATTTCGCCCATTCCGCCCAATGCATAAACCAGGGTGTCGGTCGCTCGGTTATAGCGCTTTTCTCCAGACTCCGTCTGCGCCGGTTTTACGGCGCCTGTTTTCGTATTCGTTGTTTTCATACTTCTCCTTTATGTTCGCCTATTCAATGATGATGGCGTTTTCTTTTGTTTCCCAGGGATCAGCCTGATTGATGCGGTCATAAAACAAGACCCCGGTTAAATGATCGATTTCGTGTTGCAGGACAACAGCTATATAACCGCTTACGCGGAATTCGATTTCTTCCTGATTCAAAACATCGAATGCACGTACTTTGATGCGTGCATTACGATAGACAAATCCCGGATGCACACCAAGGACCGAAAGACATCCTTCGCCATGCTTTAGGGCAGCCAACTGGACGGATTGCGAAATGATTTTCGGATTCGCCAGCAGCATTTCGACAGTATGTACTTCATCGTTGACTTCTTCGTCGACGATAACGCAAATCAGCGCTTTATGGATGCCGATCTGAGGCGCGGCAATCCCTACGGCCGCTTTTAAATCATATTTCTCAGCTTTATCTTCATCACGCGAATCGCGTACGTAACGCAACATGGATTTACCCAGTGCGATGTCTTTTTTTGTCATTGGGACAGAAACAGAAACGGATTTATGACGCAAATTCGGATCCGTATCTTTGATGATCGTTGCATAGTTTATTCTCATATCAAAACCTCGATTTTCCGCTTTGGAAAAGAAATGGTGTCGGATGATATCTACTAACCGCTTCTTTATCGAACCTATTATAACTTACAGAAGTGAGATTGTATAGATATATGATGATTTGAGACGCAAGCTGTGGTAAAATCGAACGAAAAGGGGGCAACCGCATGACTATTTTCAAGAAGGCGCTGATCGACAGTATTCCTGTGATGATGGGATATCTTGTAGTCGGAATCGCATACGGAATCTATGCCTCCAATGCGGGAATTTCTGCCTTTCAGACGATTGCGATGGACTTTTTGATTTATGCCGGATCAATGCAGTTCGTAGCGGTCCGCCTGTTGAATCATACGCCGGCTTTTTTGACCGTTGTATTATTAACGCTCTTGGTGAACTTCCGACATTTGTTTTACGGATTGCCACTGATTGAAGAATATAAGGAAGCTAAAGGGGTGAAGGCGTATTTGATTTACGCTCTTACCGATGAAACGTTCGCGCTGACCCAACAAAAACTTAAGCTGGATAAAAAAGACAGGATTCGTTATTACTTTTTCATTACGTTATTGGATCAGTCTTACTGGGTTTTAGGTTCGATTTTAGGCGTGGTCATTTTTCGTTTCATTCCGTTTTCCACCAATGGGGTCGAATTCGCAATGACCGCATTGTTTACAGTGTTGTTTTTGGAAGCCATGCGCGATAAGAACGTCCGTTTTGACGGTTATGTTGCCCTTGTATTATGCATCGCTTCGTTGTTGCTTTTCCCCAAAGAGTATTTCGTACTCATCGCACTGCTTGCGATTTCGGGCTATATCATCGTCTGGAAAAAGGGTAAACTCCATGAATAACCTGTCCATCTTGGTGGTTGTCGGATTGATTACGGTTGCGCTACGGGCTTTACCGTTTGTGATCTTCGCAAAACGTCCGATGCCACAGTGGCTTGTCCAACTATCACGCCGCATCCCGGTGATGATTTTAGGTTTGCTGGTGATCTATTCTTTGAAAGATACGCAAGTTAGTTCATCCCCGTATGCCATCCCCGAAGCACTTGCATTATCCGTCCTGTTTGTGGTCCAATGGAAAGGCAAGAACCCGTTGTTGAGTATTTTCCTGTCAACAGTTCTGTATGTCGTCCTCCTTCGTGTCCTGTCGTCTTCTTTTTAGACCTGAAATTTGTTAGAATAGGAACGAGGTTGAATATGCGCAATAAAAAAGGTCTTCATTTACTCCGTATGCCGAAAGGCTACGATAAATACATACAAGTCAGCGTCCTTTGTTTGGCGCTTTTCGGTTCGATCATGGTCATATCGGCATCCATGACGATTACGTCGACCACAACCGACCTTTTAATCGTCGGAGTGAAACAGTTGGTTTATATCGTCATCGGGTATGGCGGCATGGTGTTTTTGGCCAATACGTTTTCGTTTGACTTTGTTCGCCGGCATATTGTCGCAATCGTATTCGTCACGTTTGGATTTCTAATTGTCACATTGTTTTTCCCCGGCGTCGGCGGTGCGAAAGCATGGATCCGCATTCCGTTTCCAGGAGCGGAAATGACCCTGCAACCCTCGGAATTCGCGAAGATCGTCGTCATTTTGATGTTTGCGGTCTATCTTGGGGACTTACCGCGTAATATCACGCAAAAAGCCCGCGAAATCATGGGTCCGCCGATTTATGCCATGGTCGGGATGTTTTTGATTATGGTCATCATGCAGCGGGACTTAGGCACCGCGGTCGTACTTTTCGTGATCAGTTTCTTCGTGTTCCTGCTTCCGAGCCATCGCAAACTTTGGCAGTGGCAGAAACCTGCGTTATGGATGTCTGTTTTAGTTTCCGCCGTATTGGTCTTTATCATGAGCGACCCGGGCATCAAACTACTGAAATCGTTCGATAAAGGCAGCTACCAGTTGCAACGCTTCTTCGCTGCCTATAATCCGTTTCAAATCGCCCAGGAAGGCGGTTACCAAATTGTCAGCAGTCTGATTGCGATCGTGAAAGGCAACTGGTTCGGGGTCGGACTCGGCCGGTCACTTCAAAAGTACGGTTATCTGCCGGCTGCGCGCACTGATTTCATCCTTGCCATCATTGCGGAAGAAACCGGCATGATTGGGTTCAGCATTGTCCTGGTGTTCTACAGTATCATCATCTATCGCTTGTTTCGCGGCGTATTCCGCTGTCTTGACGAGAAATCCAAGATGACCATCGTGGGGATCTCCTTGTATCTGCTCATCCATTTCATTCTGAATATTGGCGGTGTCACTGCGATGATTCCGCTGACCGGTGTACCGTTACTGTTTATTTCGCAAGGCGGGTCCAGTACGATGGCTATTATGTGCGGATTGGGCATTTGCCAGAACATCCTGTCCAAACAGAATCGTAAGGTGAGTGTATGAGAATCGTCGGAGGGAAACACCGTTCGCGAATCTTGACCACATCCGACGGGAAAGGTACGCGTCCGACTATGGATAAAGTCCGGGAAGCGCTGTTCGACCGTTTGGGTCCGTGGGTACAAAACAAGACCATACTCGATTTGTTTGCGGGTAGCGGCAGTGTCGCCTTGGAAGGCATTTCACGCGGTATGGCATCTGCGGTGCTGGTCGACGGATCGGCGCAAGCCATTGAAATCATTGAAAAGAACGTCAGTATGCTGAAGGAAAAGGAAGTCTGCAGTATTCTGCGGATGGAAGCGACCCAGGCGCTGCGTTATCTGAAAAACAAAGACAGACATTTCGACTTGATCTATCTCGATCCTCCCTACGGGAAAGTCGATATGGAGAAAATACTCCGATTAATCGATCAGTATGGCTTACTTAATGACAATGGCTATGTCGTCGCGGAAACCCTCGATGAAGAAACGATGCCGGTTTGCGATTTCATCCTTGAAAAGAAGATGACCTACGGTTTCAGTGCATTGCATTACCTAAGGAGGAATACAAATGTCGAAAGCAATCTATCCGGGATCCTTTGATCCCATCACCTTCGGGCATCTGGATGTCATACGGCGCGCCGCTTCTTTGTTTGATGCGCTGGACGTCGTGGTCATGCAGAACCCCAATTCAACCACGACTTTTATGTTGGATGAACGACTGGAAATGCTGAAGACGGTATGTAAGGACCTACCCAACGTATCAATCCATGCCCGTAATGGCCTCGCGGTCGACGCCGCCAAGGATTTTGGAGCCAACGTGTTGATCAGAGGCATCCGCGCCGTCATGGACTTCGAATATGAACTTCAGCAAGCGACTGCCAACATGATCCTCAATCCGCATATCGAAACGCTGTTTCTGTTGACCAAACCTGAATATTCTTTCCTTTCTTCATCGACCGTCAAGCAAATCGCCATGAACGATGGGGATCTGACCCGTTTCGTACCAGCTGTGATCATCGAAGTGGTACGCGCAAAATTCAAAAAGTAATCACATTAAGGGGGTAAGCCGATGTCGTTCTTCAAAAAACTCAAAGAGACCAATCATAAGCCGCGCTTCGGTTTACGCGAATTATTCACTTATATCGGACCGGGACTTTTAGTTACGGTCGGTTTCATCGATCCCGGAAACTGGGCATCCAACATCGCGGCGGGCTCGCAGTACGGCTACTCCTTGCTTTGGATGGTCACCTTATCCACCATCATGCTGATCGTTTTACAGCACAATGTCGCCCATTTAGGCATCGTTACCGGTGATTGCCTTGCGGAGTCCGCAACGAAACATCTGAAACCGTGGCTCTCGAAAACAATCTTAGGCACGGGTATCTTGGCGGCTGTTTCGACTGCGTTAGCCGAAATTTTGGGGGGCGCAATCGCGCTCAACATCCTTTTTCAACTCCCCATCCACATCGGATCCATCATGGTGCTGGCATTGATACTTTGGATGTTGTTTACGAATTCCTATGAAAAACTTGAGAAATGGATTATCGGTTTCGTATCCATTATCGGATTGTCGTTCATTTACGAACTCAGTGTCGTGCAGGTCGACTGGGCCGCAGCCGTCCATGGTTGGACGACAATCTCGTTTCCCAGCGGATCGATGCCGATTATCATGGCTGTCTTAGGTGCGGTCGTCATGCCGCATAATCTGTTTCTGCACTCCGAAATCATCCAGTCCCGTCAATGGAACCATGAAGACGAAGAAATCCAGAAAATGCAACTGAAGTACGAATTTACCGATACGCTGTTTTCAATGTTGATCGGATGGGCAATCAACAGTTCCATGATCATCCTGGCAGCGACCACATTCTTTGTTTCGCGCATCCCGGTTTCCGAACTCGGCCAGGCTCAAAGCATGCTGATCCCATTGGTCGGCAATCTGGCGGCAGTTATTTTCGGGATCGCGTTGCTTTTTTCCGGGATTGCTTCATCCACAACGGCCGGAATGGCAGGAGGATCGATCTTCGCAGGAATCTTTGGCGAGCCCTACGATATCCGCGACATCCATACAAAAGTGGGGGTTGCCGGTATTCTCATTTTATCGACCATTGCCATTTTCTTCATCCCAAATCCTTACCTTGGACTGATTTACAGCCAAATGTTACTCAGTATCCAACTTCCGATTACTGTCTTTTTACAGATCTATTTAACTTCATCAAAGAAAGTCATGGGTAAATTCAAGAACTCTCTGAAAGATAAAATCGCACTTTGGGTGATTGGAATCACACTGACGATACTGAATATTATGTTGCTGATGAGTTTCCTCAATATCAAAATCGGATAAAAGCAACCAGATTAACCAAGAGGCAAGTGCCTCTTTTCTTTTTCAAATCGATAATCATTCTTATTGTGGCGCTTCGTGCTAAATTTTCTGTAAATAAATTGACTGTAAACCCTTACAGACGGCTTCTTGGCCTATGAAAAAGGGTTGAAAAAGGATAAAATAGAACACAGGAGGAACAAAATATGCCCTTAGTCTCAACCAAAGAAATGTTCCAGAAAGCTTATGAAGGCGGATACGCAATCGGTGCCTTCAATGTCAACAACATGGAAATCATCCAAGCGATTGTCGAAGCCGCCAATGAACTGAAATCGCCCGTCATCCTGCAAGTCTCGTCAGGTGCGCGCAAATACGCCAATTCGACCTATCTGACGAAACTCGTCGAAGCAGCGATTATCGAATCCGATATTCCTATCGCTCTGCATCTTGATCACGGCGATGATTTCGAGATCTGCAAATCCTGCATTGAATCGGGATTCACCAGTGTCATGATCGATGGATCGAAACATTCATTCGAAGAAAACATTCGTATCACCAAAGAAGTCGTCGATTATGCCCACGCCCGCGGAGTCACCGTCGAGGGTGAACTCGGTAAACTGGCCGGTATCGAAGATGCCGTCCATGTGAAAGACGATGATGCACAATATACCAATCCTGACGAAGTCGAAGAATTCGTACGCCGTACCGGTGTCGATTCCTTGGCCATCGCTATCGGAACCAGCCACGGCGCATTCAAATTCAAACCGGGAGTGAAACCTCTGCTTCGTTTCGATATCCTGCATGAAATCGAAAAACGTCTTCCGAATTTCCCGATCGTTCTACACGGTGCTTCCAGCGTTTCGCAAGAATACGTAAAGATCATCAACGAACACGGCGGGAAAATGGCCGACGCCATCGGTATTCCCGAAGAGATGCTGCGCGAAGCAGCGAAATCAGCTGTTTGTAAAATCAATATCGACTCCGATCTGAGACTGGCGATGACCGCCGGAATCCGCGAAGTCATGGATACCAAACCTGAAGTTTTCGACCCACGTACCTATCTGACAGTCGGCAGAAAATATGTCAAAGATGTCGTTGCCCACAAAATCAAAGAAGTGTTGGGCAGCGAAACCAAAGCAGTATAACAATGACCATCCGCAAGGATGGTCAGACTGTCGACAAATAGCGTCGGCAGTCTTTTTTGTGTTTTAAGGGAAAAGGCGAAATGGTATAATTGAAATAAGGAAAGGGGCGCCCTATGATCACAAAAACAACCCGCCACCAACATGAACTTACGATGGTCAATCT
>JBBQGS010000079.1:0-8315 GCA_038323255.1 Erysipelotrichales bacterium
ACTCAACCAATCCGACGCGTTTCCAACATCCTGTCGCAGGCACCTATAAGAAAGAATGTCTTGAACAAGGCAAAAAATATTTCTCGGTCGCTTCCGGCGGCGGGACAGGTCGCACCTTGCATCCTGACAACATGGGTTCAGGACCTGCTTCTTACGGTATGACCGATACGATGGGTCGTATGCATTCCGATGCCCAGTTCGCCGGGTCTTCCTCTGTTCCCGCCCACGTCGAAATGATGGGTTTGATCGGGATGGGGAATAACCCGATGGTCGGAGCCAGCGTTGCGGTTGCGGTCGCTGTTTCCGAAGCCTTAGCGAAAACCAAATAGTTCGATCTAATTGTCTATCATCGCTAACTTACGAAAAATGACGGGTTTTATCCGTTGCTTCCGAATCCGCAATGGTTTATACTTTCTTCGATGGGCAATGTGCGACCCGGGTGGACTGACACCATGTAACATTCAGTAGCACTATAAAGGACTTCTTCGGAAGTTCTTTTCCATGAGTTCGGCATCGTTTTATGGTAAAGTAATAGAGAAGAAGAGGTAAACTATGCGTGAAATCGATGTCCGAGTAATTGGAAAGTTTGTAGAAGAAGAGCTAGGGAAACTGGCTTTTTCCTATCCTGAAGATATCGCGGCGAGTCTTAAGAAAGCCTATCACAACGAACGCGACACAAGCGGGAAAGCTATTTTAGGTGTCTTGCTTGAGAACGAAGAAATCGCACGGAAACGATTCATCCCTTTATGTCAGGATACAGGCATGGTTGTGTTCTTTATGAAGTTGGGGCAAGATGTGCATCTAGTCAACGGAGAACTAAAACAGGCGCTCGACCTGGCGGTTAAGAGCGCGTATACAAATAAGTATCTACGCAAATCGGTTGTGATGGATCCGCTTTTTGACCGCAAAAACACATTGGACAATACACCCAGTATTCTGCATATCGAACTTGTTGCAGGGGAAGTTGTTGAACTTGAGATCTTGGCGAAAGGGTTTGGTTCGGAAAACATGTCGACCCTTACCATGCTGACGCCAGCCGATGGTATCGAAGGTGTGAAACGGACGGTGATGGAAACCGTGAAGAAAGCGGCGCCCAATGCCTGTCTTCCGATGATTTTAGGGATTGGAATCGGAGGAACGATGGAAATGGCTGCTAAACTGGCTAAACATGCCTGTCTGCGGACGGTGGGAGAAAAGAATCCCGATGCCAACTATGCCAATCTTGAAACAGAACTGCTTGAGGCAATTAACCAGACCGGGTATGGTCCCCAAGGTTTAGGCGGCGATACCACCTGTCTGAATGTGGCCATTGAATCCTATCCGACCCATATCGCCGGCTTACCGCTTGCTATCAATGTCGGTTGTCATGTCTCACGGCATGTTAAAGGAGTCTTCTGATGCGCAAATTCAACCTTCCATTGAGCGACAGCGAACGCCGGTCGCTAACCGCCGGCGAGAACATCCTTATAAGCGGGGAACTTATCTCAGCGCGCGATGCAGCGCATCAGCGCCTGCTTGCCGCATTACGAAAAGGTGAAGCACTTCCGATAGATTTGCATATTGCTTCAATCTATTACGCCGGTCCTTCACCGACCAAACCCGATGAAATTATCGGTTCGATCGGACCGACGACTGCTGGAAGGATGGATCCATTCATGAAGGAATTCATTGAAGCGGGATTACGCGTGACCATCGGAAAAGGTGCGCGTAATCAAGAAACGAAAGACGCAATGCGTAAAGTAGGCGCCGTTTACCTCGGCGCTGTGGGCGGAGCCGGGGCGCGTTATGCGACCTGTGTAAAGTCCGTCCGCATCATCGCTTATGAAGAACTGCAAAGCGAAGCTGTTCGTGCGTTACGGGTCGAGAATTTTCCGGTCACTGTCATCATCGATTCGAATGGGAATGACCGTTATGCTTATTTAATGAAACAAGGTGACTGATATGCCGGTTCAAGTCTGTGAACGTTGTGTCGGGATATCCTGTGTAACACGCGTACCGATTTTTCAAAGTCTCGACAATCCGCAACGGATCGAACTGTTGGGTTTGGTCGAAAGGAAGCAATTAAAAAAAGGGGAAGTGCTTTTAGCGGAAGGAAGTCTGCTGAACTTTCTGGGTATCGTGAACCGGGGTCGGCTCAAAGCGACCACCATGGGAATCAATGGGAAGCAGCAAATCTTGTATTTCTTTGCTTTGGGAGATTTTTTCGGGGAACATACGCTATTTTCACCGTTGACCATACGCTACACCCTGGAAGCGGTCGAAGACACCGGTATCTGTATGCTTCAGAGTGCGCGTTTTGAACCCTTTCTGAAGGCTCATCCGACGTTGGCACTGGATATGATTCGGGAAATGGCGTTGCGTTTGGATACACTTGAAAACAGCGTCGTAAGTCTTTCGTCACTACCTGCGCAGGAAAGAGTCTTCGAACTTCTCAAAGAGTTCGGGCGGGATTACGGAACGAAAACGGATGAAGGGATTTTAGTTAAAATTCCTATGACACGTGAAGAAATTGGAAACCGACTAGGGTTGACACGCGAAACTGTCAGCCGGCGTTTTGCGCAGTTGGTCGATGAAGGTAAAATCGAGATTTTACAGGCGAAACGAATCCTTATCAAATCGAAGTAGAAATGTGACGCAGGTCACATTTTCTTTTTGTAGGAAAGAATATACTGTGGATGCATGAAGGAGGAAACTTTATGAGTGAACTAATCGACAACCAATACAAGCGTCAATTGAAACTTCGGGAATTGATCGAACGCTTACACCACGGAGATGATGTGGAAGAAGTCAAAAAAGAATTCAAAGAACATTTCCAGTATGTTACAGGTGCGGAAATCGCGGCCATGGAAGCGAATCTGGTCGACCAAGGCGTTGAAGTGGAAGAGATTCAAAATCTGTGCAGCATCCATGCTTCAATCTTCCAAGGGTCGGTACAGGAAATGCACGATAACGTACTTACCGTCAATCCGCTGAAGGAATTTGAAGACTTCAATAACGAACTGCGTACTTATATCGTAGACGAAATCGATCACATCCGAACGGCGAATCCTAAGGATCTTACTAAAGTGAAACTACATATTGGTGAGCGACTGACAAGATTAGGCGATGTGGAAGGACATTATTCAAAGAAGGAAAACATCCTGTTTCCGTTCTTGGAGAACAACGGCATCACCACACCGCCGAAAGTCATGTGGGGCGTCGACAACAATATCCGTGCGGCACTACGAAAATGCCGCATGCTGACTGAATCAGATGACGCAACCATCGAAGGAATCAAAGGCCAGTTCATCGCGACCGTCGATACGATCCTTGAAATGGCTGATAAAGAAGACAAGATCTTGTTTCCGATGTTGCGCGATGTAATGCGTGAAGAAGACTGGAAGAAAGTTGCCCAAACGTTACATGAAGAGACGACATTGGAATATGCTGAACCTGATACCGAAGTAGAGCAAGGTGTCATACCGATGAGTTTAGGTAGACTATCGTTCAAAGAAGCGGATGCATTGCTCAACACGCTGCCGATGGACATCACGTTTGTCGATGCCAATAATCTAGTCGCTTATGTTTCACAAGGCAAAGACCGAATCTTCGATCGTCCAAAGACCGTCATCGGACGCGAAGTCAAGTATTGCCATCCCCCGCAGTCCGTCGCGATCGTTGAAGCGATTGTGGCCGATTTGCGTTCCGGTAAGAAAGACCATGAAGATTTCTGGATCCATATGGGACCGAAATTCGTCTTGATCCGTTACTATGCTGTTCGCAAAAAAGGTGAATTCCTGGGTGTCATGGAAGTTACGATGGATATCACCTCAATCCAAGCAATCCAAGGCGAAAAACGCCTGGTAGGAGAATAAGATGCAAAAGAGAATATTTCAACTGAATCCTTTGTCCTGTCCGACCTGCGCAAAAAAAATAGAGACCGTTCTGCTGAAAGTGGACGGAGTCGAGAGTGCGGAAGTTTCGTTTACCGCCAGTCGCGTGAACGTCGTGTTTGCGGATGAAACGGATGTAACGGTCTTGATTGATCGCATCCATCGTTTGGGATACCG
Source organism: Erysipelotrichales bacterium (assembly GCA_038323255.1). Lineage (GTDB taxonomy): Bacteria > Bacillota_I > Bacilli_A > Erysipelotrichales > Erysipelotrichaceae > GWE2-51-13. The sequence continues at coordinate 4,050 of JBBQGS010000079.1, forward strand.
GGTTCTAGAGTCAAAGAAAGCGTAAAGCTTTCTTTTTTAAGGAGGAAGAATGAACAAGCAAGATCTGCCGATGGAAATCGCAGGGACACTCATACTGTTAAACTGGATCATCAGAGGAATATATCCTGCATTAAACACATCGGTACTTTTGGCACTTGCCGCAATCGTGGCCTTGTGGCCGATTGGAAGAAGAGCGATCGGAGCATTGCGTTTCCGTATGGCATCGATCGATTTGTTGGTAAGCATTGCGGTTATCGGAGCGCTATTTCTTGGGGAATATTCGGAAGCAGCGATCGTGAGTTTTCTCTTCCTTTTCGGAGCGTTTCTGGAATCGCGGACTATCCGTAAAACCAGATCAGCCATCGAATCCCTCCTCAAACTGGCACCTTCCACGGCCATCCGCATCAAAGACGGAAGCAGCGAGGAAATTGCGATCGAGGATTTGGTGGTGGGTGATCGCGTCGGTGTCAAAACCGGCCAGCGTATTCCTGTCGACGGGCATGTCCTGCACGGATCAGCTTCAATCGACCAGTCGCAAATCACCGGCGAACCGATGCCGGTCGATAAAACCATCGGTGATTTCGTTTATGCATCCACCATCCTTCAAAATGGATATCTGGAAGTTGAAACCAACGAAGTCGGTGAAACGACAATTTTTGGAAATATCGTAAAACGCTTGGAAGAAGCACAGGATAAAAAGGCAGTGACGCAGCGGATGATCGAGAAATTCGCGTCTTGGTACACACCTTCGGTTGTCGTGCTGGCGCTAGTCACACTTTTGATATCCCGCGATCTCGCGCTAGCGCTGACCTTGCTTGTAATCGCCTGTCCGGGGGCGATGGTCATCTCGATCCCAGTCGCAATCGTCGCAGGGATAGGTACATTGGCAAAATACGGAATCTTGGTGAAAGGTGGAGAATCGATCGAAAAACTTGCGAAAATCAAGCTGATCGCATTCGATAAAACCGGTACGCTTACCCAAGGGAAACCTAATGTTACCCGTCTTCTGCCTGTAGGTGTCGATAAGGAAACCCTATTACGCACTGCACTGATCGTAGAGAAGGATTCCAATCATGCACTGGCGAAAGCCATTCTGCAAAAAGCCGATGAACTTTCCATTACAAGTGATGATAAAGCAGACAATACGGAAATCTTGGCGGGGTTGGGAATCAAGGCGTTTGGAACTTTTGGAAGAATCGTCATCGGGAATCTGCGTTTGGCGAATGCATCGACTTCTGACTTTCCGATCGATCAACTTGCGGACTATCAGCAACTTACACTTGAGAATCCGACCTCGGTCTTTGTTTCGCTCAACGGAAAATTGCTTGGGTTCATTGTTATCGCCGACTCAATAAGGGAGGATGCGAAGGATGCCATGCTTGCTTTACGCAATCTGAAGATCGATCAAATCCATGTGATTACAGGTGACAGCTCTGCAAGTGCGACACGAACCCTTGGTTCACTTCCAATCGATACTATCCATGCGGACATTCTGCCACAGGAAAAAGCAGCTATCATCCATCGATTGAAATCACAGGGGAAGGTTGCGATGGTCGGCGATGGCATCAATGACACCTTGGCGTTGAATGAAAGTGATGCCGGAATTGCGCTTTCGTCCCAAGCCAGCGAAGTAGCGATGAAAACCGCTGATATCGTCATTCTCGGTGAAAATGTTTCAAGTGTCGCCACCGCATTGCGTATATCACGTTTCACATCACTCATCATCAAACAAAACATCGTGATCTCGATCGGTACCGTATTTTTCCTGATTATCGGAGTTTTGTTTAAAATAGTCCATATGGATAGCGGAATGCTGGTCCATGAAGCCAGTGTGATGGCGGTCATCCTGAATGCATTACGGATTCTTCGCAAGAAGTGATGTGATATAATGCGAATATAGGGAGGCGATACGATGCGCTATCCATTACGGGAATTCACACATAAAACAAGAGGAATCGTACTTCAGAAAGCAATCGATTTAGTACAACGCGAGATGGTCGAACCGATCACCCGCGAAGCGAGTCATTCCCATTATCATGTCCACAATGTGGAACATAAGTTTTACCATGTAGAGGTGGTTTTTGAAGGGGAGGAAGTCGTCTTTACCCATTGTGACTGCACTTATAACGGCATCGGGTTATGCAAACATGTTGCCGGTACGTTACTGAGCGAATTAGCATTGGGCGGATTTACGATTGATATGCTGCGTAGCGATGATTTCGTATATAAAGATGAAGATGTGAAAACAAAAGTCAACGACGAAGCCGAAAAATTCCAGGCGCTGTTTGAAGAAATGATGCGCGATCCTGATTTCAATTTTGCCAAGTTCATCGCCTTGCAGAATAAAGAAGGATTGGGCGGCTTCATCATGAAATACATGGATCAGACCGAAGATCTGCGTATGATTATGTTCGCGTATCTGTGGTATAAACAATCTAACGCAATCCAACCTAATTCCATCGTATCGTAAACGGGAACCTTGATTCATGAAGGTTCTCTTTTTCGTTATATGAGTGCTCATTAAAGAAATATGCACAGAGAACGCAAGTTCTTTTCTGTTAATCCCATTCAAGTTGTATAATTCTGTATTGATATGCATCATTAAATAATCATGACTAGTCTTGCGTTTAACGCAGGGATTCTAGCATGGCCAACTCAAAAAAGAACCTAAGCATTCGTGCCAAAACTGGTCCGTCATACTTGTTGCCTTAGGTTAGATTTGTCACTATTCAACCATGACAAGAGTGTATTTCAATCCATTGTAAGGGCTTAACAGAGATTCTATACTAAATTCAGGTAGTACTTTACTATCCTATCTATAAACCAAAAGGGAGGTTTACAATGAGAGAGAAGATTCAACGTTCTGGCCGGTTCCTGAGTGGAATGGTCATGCCGAACATCTCGGCCTTCATCGCATGGGGTCTGATTACGGCACTGTTTATCGGAACTGGTTGGTTGCCGAACGCAACGTTTGTCAAACTGGTCGATCCAATGATTTTCTATCTATTACCGTTATTGATCGGTTATACCGGCGGTAGACTGGTCCACGGAGTTCGTGGAGGCGTCATCGGCGCCGTCGCGGTTATCGGCTTAATCGTCGGTGTCGCAAAACCGCAGTTCTTGGGAGCCATGGTCATGGGTCCGCTATCCGCTTATATTTTGAAGAAAATCGACGAAACGCTTGACGGACACATTCCTGCTGGCTTCGAAATGTTGGTCAACAACTACACCGCCGGTATCTTGGGCGCTGTCTTGTCGGTATTGTGCTTAGTCGGTATCGGTCCGTTGTTCGGAGCTTTCTCCGATACGATGGGCAATGCGGTTAAAGGAATCATCGATGCAGGTCTACTGCCGTTGGCTTCCTTGATTATCGAACCTGCTAAAATCCTATTCCTAAACAACGCGATCAACCACGGCGTCCTTGGACCTCTGGGTGTCGCGGAAGCCGCAACTGCCGGCAAATCTATCTTCTTCTTACTAGAAGCCAACCCGGGTCCTGGATTGGGCGTTCTATTGGCTTGCTGGTTCTTCGGTAAAGGTTTAGTCAAAGAATCTGCTCCGGGAGCGATCATCATCCACTTCTTCGGTGGTATCCATGAAATCTACTTCCCATACGTACTTATGAATCCGTTACTGCTACTCTCCGTTATCGCGGGCGGTATGGTCGGCGTATTCACCTTCGTTATCACAGGAGCCGGTTTGGTCGCTGCGACTTCACCAGGTTCTATCTTCTCGATTACCGCAATGGCTCCCAAAGGCGGCTTGTTCCAAGTTTATGCCGGTGTGCTCACCGCGGCCGTCGTATCGTTCCTGATTTCTGCAGTCATCATGCGTGCTAAAGGCTTAGGCGGCGATTTAGATGCTGTCAAAGGTCAGGTCAAGGATTTAAAAGGAGGCTTACGTCAAGTCACCGTCAAGAAGATCGTATTTGCCTGCGACGCCGGGATGGGTTCATCCGCCATGGGTGCTTCCACATTGCGCAAGAAAATCAAGGCAGCCGGTTTGGACATCGAAGTCGTGCACTCCGCGATTGAAGATATTCCTACCGATGCCGATCTAATCGTTACCCACGAATCATTGGGCGCCCGTACTCGTCAGGATCATCCGAACATTGAAGTCGTTACAATCACGAATTTCGTCGGAGCCCCGGAATACGATACCTTGGTTCAACGCTTACTCAAATAATCCAAAAGGGGCAGCGATGTCCCTTTCTTAAATGTTGGCACTATCATAAAAAACGCACATTTAATTATGTCACTAGTTACC
>JBBQGS010000080.1:0-8283 GCA_038323255.1 Erysipelotrichales bacterium
GTTTGACATCCAAAGAAAATGCAACTATTTATAGTATCGGTTCAAAGAATAAAATGGCTGTTGAACCCTTTACCAGTTTTATGGTTGGCCGTATTAAGCAGGATCTTAATAAAGGAATATGCGCCAGGCCGGCATCTTGGCAGCCGCAGGTATTCTTTCCCTCACTGAAATGACGCTGCGTCTGCATGAAGACCATGCCAACGCGAAGTATCTAGGTAATTTACTGTTGAATACAGGTTTGATCGAATTGGATCCTTCCTTGATCCAAATCAATATGGTCTTCTTCCGATTCAACCAAAGTGATTTCCCGCATGAACGGTTTACCCATTATTTGCTTGAGAACGGCGTGAAAATCAACGGTTCGGACGATGTATACCGCTTCGTCACCCACAACGATGTCCAACGCGCTGATTTAGATAAAGTGGTCGACCTAATCAGAAACTTCCGATAAAAAAAGCAGGATTCCACGGGAATTCTGCTTTTTTCAATTATGAATGACTACGTTTTCTAAGATGTTTGACGACTTTGACCAACTCATACCAGAAGACGGCGAAGAAAGCCAGGATGACTGCCAGTAACAGAGCTCTAGGATCGAGCGGCGCAAGTTTCAAGAAGACATTGACCGGTGAATAAGTGATAATCAATAGGCCTGCGATCGTACCGATGTTGACCATCCACATGACACGGTCTTTAATCAGTTTCTTGAAGGTTTTATAGGCGAATTCATAGTTGGATGCGTTGACCTGAACTAAGAACAGATTGGACAGCAGAATGATACTTAATCCCATTGTACGCGCCAAGTTGCCGTTATCGGGATACATATAGAGGAAATACAGATAGGCTCCAAACGATGCGCCGAAGATCGCAAATCCTTGGATGACGCTCTTAAACAAGGTTTTCGGCGTCAGTAGTTTTTCTTGGGGATTGCGTGGTTTACGGTCCATGATATCGAATTCGGCCGGCTGACGTTCCAAAACGATCGAACAAGTCGGGTCGATGACCAATTCAAGGATGACCACATGCAAGGGTAAAAGTAATAGACTGGCCGGTGCGATGCCCATCAGCGGAGCGATCAAGGAAGCCATTGCGATCGGGATGTGGATCGTGAAGACATAGCCGACGGCTTTACGAATGTTATCGTAGATCCGTCTTCCGTCTTTAATCGTATCCACGATGGTTGAAAAATTATCGTCCAGCAGAATCAAGTCGGCTGCTTCGCGCGACACTTCTGATCCGCGCTTCCCCATCGCAATCCCGATATCCGCATATTTAAGCGCAGGTGCGTCGTTGACGCCATCACCGGTCATCGCGACGATGTCGCCGTTTTCCTTGAATGCTTTGACGATGCGCATCTTATGTTCCGGAATGACGCGTGAGAACACGCTGACATCCTTGACTCTTTGTCTCAGTTCTTCGTCATCCATGCGGCTCAATTCGTCACCCGTAATGATTTTGTCACTATTGGGCATCCCGATCTGCTTGGCAATCGAACTGGCGGTGATGCCGTTGTCGCCCGTGATCATGACAACACGCACCCCTGCTTTGACACAGGTTTTGATATCTTCTTTGACAGATTCGCGCGGCGGATCGGCCAATCCGATCAAACCGCAGAACTGCAGGCGACAGTCCAACAACGATTCAGGGATCGCCCCTTCGTTGGCAAGAACCATTTGACCGACCGCGATGACACGCAACCCTTCCATGGACATATCGGTAATTTGCTTGTCGACGACTTCGCGGTCTTCGACACTCAGTTCGCATATTTTTAGGATGCTTTCAGGCGATCCTTTGGCGGCGACAACGATCTCGGTTTTCTTATTCCATACGTGTCCCATCATTTTCAGTTCGTCGGTGAAGGCATAATCTTCCAACAGTTCGCCGTTGAACAGTTTCTCGCGCGAGATACCCATCTTTTCGCAATACGTGACCATGGCTTGTTCCATCGGGTCGTAAGCCTCGGATTCACATCCCAAGCCCGTGATATAAACCAGACGCTCTTCACTTACATTGAAACTCCAGTTACTGTGGACGGTCATTTTATTCATGGTGATCGTACCGGTCTTATCGACACAAAGCACTGAAACGGCGCCCAGGGTCTCAACCGACGGGAGTCTGCGTACCAGCGAGTTCTTTTTCGCCAGACGCCATGCGCCCATCGAAAGGAAAACCGTCAGAATGACCGGGAATTCTTCCGGGATCATCGCCATGGCCAGCGTAACGCCGGACAGGATGCTTTCAATGATGCGAGACGTGAATTGATGGTCGACCAGATTCATGAAAGTCACAAACCCGACTAAAACAAATAGCACTGCGGCGATGATGGCGCTGAGTTTCACCAGTTTCCCGGTTTGAATCTGCAGCGGGGTCGGATTATCAGGCGCCGACATGACGTTTTCGCCGATTTTTCCATATTCCGTCAACGAACCGATTTTATCCACGCGGATAATCCCTGTTCCCTGCGTAACCAAGGTACCGGCGTAACAATAATCGTCGCGCCAGTAATCTTTTTTCTTTTCAACTTCCGCCTCGATACTGTGTTTCCAAACCCCTTCGGCTTCGCCGGTCAGGGACGACTCATCAATGCGCAGCGTACTGGATTTCAGCACTTCGCCGTCAGCCGGTACTTTAACCCCTTCGGCGATGAACATGATATCGCCCGGAACTAAATCGACACTGTTGATGACGACCTTTTCACCATTTCGCAGAACGGTGATGCGCGGTGCGGACAGATCTTTGAGCGCATTGAGCGTCTTATCCGTTTTCCATTCCTGGATGACTTCGATACTGATAATCCCAACGACGAACACCAACATGATCGCTCCGTCGCGCGGTTCACCCAAAATGAAATAGATGATTGCGGCGATGATCAGCAACAGAAACATCGGTTCACTGACGACTTTGATGACTTTGTGGAAGAAGCTTTCCTTCTTCGCGACCGTTAGTTCATTTCTGCCGAATTTCTCCTGCAACTGTTTCGCCTGTGCGCTGGTAAGTCCTTTTTGATTTAATAATTCTTTTTCTGACATCCGTTTTCTCCGTGTGCTTTTCAAGCATAGTAAGTTTTCCGTGCTTCTGACCATCCGAGTATGCCTTAGGTATAAAAAAATACCCGTAGAACATTTAACCGTCCCACAGGTAGTTGTTAACTCCTGTTGCCAATGAAGGCCCAGCCCCACGAACTCTTACAAGTTCATCGCCTGCTCAGTTGTACTGTAGATTTGTATGCAGTGCAAAGATAGGCAAATTTTAGCAGAATCATCCTTGTTTGTCAATTATTGCCTGAAATTCGGTCTGTTTATCGTTATTTCTCTGAATATTCCGGTTCACGTTTAAACTGCAAGAAAAGGGCTCGCGCCCTTTTGGATTAATGCTGGTCGATAAACTCAAGCACCTGCTCAGGATCTAATTTCGGATCGACTTGCAAAAAGACCTTGACTATTTTCCCGTTGGGATCGACCACGAAGGTTGTACGAATCACCCCCTTATAGGGTTTCCCATCCTTCATCTTCTCGCCCCAAACTTCGTACGCTTCAATGATTTTATGATCTTCATCACTCAGTAATTCAAAGTTGAGGTCGAAATCCAGTTCGAATTTACGATGGCTTTCGCCTGTGTCTTTACTGATGCCAAACACTTTGATGTCGCGTTTGGTGAACTCCGGCATGGTGTCGCGGTAGTTACAGGCTTGAACGATACAACCCGGTGTATTGTCTTTGGGATAAAAGTAAAGTACGACATATTTTCCAAGATAATCTTTCAGTTTGCGTAGTTCCCCTTGTTGGTTGGGAAGTTCAAATAACGGAGCGCTTTGTCCGATTTCGATCATGTTGATTCCTCATTTCTTTTCTTTACTATACTTTGCTAAAGGGTAGAATTCAAACGATTCGACTACTTAAACGCACAACGCGTGCTTCATAGGGTTTGAACACCATTTTTTTGATCAACGGCTGATTGTTTTCAACGCTGTTAAGCAATGTTTCCCCACACCATTCCTCTTTCAGGTTCAGCATCGCCGGTTTGCCATCAAGATTGATGAGGATTAGATACATGTCTGTTTCATCTTTGCGGATAAAGGCGAGTACCTGAGTATGCTCCACAAGGATCGCTATGACCTCACCGAATGGAAAGACATCGCTTGATTTACGAAGTTTGATTGCCCGCCTTGTAAAGTTGAGCACCGAATCCGCTTCGTTTTCCTGTTTCATCACATTGATCGTCTTATGGTTGGGATTCAGTTTGATCCACGGTTTCACGGTGCTGAAACCCGCATATTCGCCAACGGACCACTGAACAGGTGTACGGGCATTATCGCGCGTTTTCAGCTGCACGATTCTCTTTGCGAGAAATTTAGGCAAATGCATCATCGACTGTAATTGCCCATAAATATTGATCGCTTCGAAATCCTTCCATTCATCCATCGCGAGTTTCAGGTTGGTCATCCCGATTTCCTCACCTTGATAGATAAACGGCGTTCCACGCGCAAACAATACAGTCATCAATAAGGCTTTGGCACTTTCATCATGGAATTTCTTGTCGTTTCCGTAATGTGAAACAGCCCGTTGTTGGTCATGGTTGCTTAAATAGTTGGCAATCCAGTAATGCTTATTTTGGGCGTCGAGCTGCCAGTCGAAAAAAATGCGTTTGAATTTCGGGATATTCCAACGGTAGAGTTTACGGAAATCGTACTTCCCCAAAGGTCCGCAGCCAATCAGGGCCAAATCGAACTGAAACATCAGATCCAATTCGTTGGATGATTCGCCGCAGTAGCGCGCTGCCGCAGTCTTGTCCATAAGCAGACCCTCACCCAGATAGATGCCGTCGTATTTACTTAATACTTCTTCATACATTTCTTTTAAATAGGTGTCGACTTCCGGTCGACTGACAATCAGCTCATCCGCAAACTGATATCCTTTTTTGCGTGGATGTTTGTCAGGGAAATCGGGATGTTTCGCAATGGCGTTGATGACGTCCATACGAAATCCTTTAATGCCTTTTTGAAGCCAGAAATGCATGATATCGTAGATTTCTTGACGCAATTTCGGATTGCGCCAGTTGAGATCGACCTGTTGGGGGGTAAACAGCGTCAGCGCATAAGTGTTCCCTTCGACCTTCGTCCAAGCACTACCTCCGAACAATCCGATCCAGTTGTTCGGTTCTTTGCTTTTTTTGCCTTCTTTGAAAATATAGTAATCGCGATAGGGAGATTGTTTGTCTGCTTTTGCCTGCTTGTACCAATCGTGCTGATCGGATGTATGGTTAGCGACCAAGTCCATCATGATCGAAATATTATGTTCCTTGGCTTCCTTGATCAGTTGGTCGAAATCCTGCATCGTTCCGAAAATCGGATTGATTGCCCGGTAATCGCTGATATCGTAGCCGAAATCGGCCTCGGGGGATTGATAAACCGGCGAAAGCCAGATCATGTCGACGCCCAACGAAGCCAGATAACCCAGTCGGCTGCGAATCCCGTTGATATCGCCGATCCCATCATTGTTGCTGTCTTGGAAAGAACGCGGCCAGATTTGATAAACGATCGAATTCATGAGTGATTTTCGCATACGAGGCACCACCTTTGAATTCAGTTTAGCACAATCATTTAAATATAGGATATGATTGAATCAAAGAGGGTTAAAAATGAACGTTACACAGCTGAAAATGGAATATCCGGATTTGAAGACGGTCGTTGCTGTCAGTAAAACCCGGACCGTCGATGAGATCAAACAGTTGATGAGTGAAGGGTTTCATGACTTTGGAGAAAACAAAGCACAGGAACTTTACGAAAAAGCGCCTCATATTAAAGGTGCTGTTTGGCATTTCATCGGTCACCTTCAGACTAATAAGGTGAAGGATGTAATCGCAATCGCCGCAACCATCCACTCGGTCGATTCACTCAAATTATTGCGGACGATCGAACAGGAAGCCGCAAAAATCAAAAAAGAAATCACGATACTCATGCAGGTCAATCTTGCTGAAGAGGAAACCAAATTCGGGATGGATCGCAATGAGATCCCGGCTTTTCTTCAAGCAGCGCAAAAATGTACATATACGAAGCTAATCGGAATCATGGTCATCGGTCCCAACACTGAGGATCAATCGAAAATTCAAGCTGTTTTTCATGAAGCCAAAGAGATGCAGGTTGCTATACAAAAAAACATCCCCGCTTTTCAGGAATGTTCGATGGGGATGAGCCATGATTATTTAATTGCTCTGCAAGAAGGTGCCACTCTGTTGCGAATCGGTACTTTGCTTTTTGGAGAACGTTAACTGAAAAACTGCCAACCGAGATAGACGATCAGCGCGCTTTGCGTGAAGCCGTCCAAGGCCAACCAATAAAGGCCATTGGGTACGATTGAAGGGACGGATGCTTTGATGCGGACCAAGACGATAAGGGTCAGAACCAAAACGATGACGAGTTTTTTGAACCAGGCGGAATCGTTTTTCTTTTTGTTGAGGTTCAACCGCATACCGAAATAAAATAGAACCGCGATGATCAGTAATTGGACGACCATGTCGAAGAAAGACCCTTTCAAATAGACATCGATGAGGCGGACGATCCATCCTCCCAATACGATCACAGATAACGGAACCAGTAAATTAAATGTTCTAGAATTCATCGTTTTTTCCCCTCTCTGCTGCGCAGAATCCTACGCTGCAGTTCAAATCCTTTGCATATTCCCACATATCCCATTATTATCGACGCAAACAAGGCGATTCCGGTCGACCAACCGTATTCGGAAGCATTGCGGTAGAACGCATTGATCGGATAGTTCGCAATCGTATAGAGGCTAAGCATCGAAGCATTGCCCCGACTTTCCAACATCAGTGCGACCAAGAAAAACAATGCGACAATTGCCCAAAACAGGATGGCACCCGCTTTGATCGTAGGCAGATTGCGGATAAACCGTGCGATTACGAATCCAATGACCCCGTAGAGAAGTAACGGAATCACGATTGCCAACCCGACATGAAGCCAGATTGATTGATTCCACAGGATCGGCAGAAAGTTCGTCCAAAGCATCATTAGGCCGATCAACAGAAATTGACCGTACAGAATCAAGATGAAGCCATAGAGCGTCTCTTTGAACCGTTTCATGTCATTGTTTCCGTAGATCGCGGATCATGTTGCTTAGGCGCTTCAGTCCTTCTGCCAACTCTTCTTCCTTGCAGGCGAAGGAAATACGAATGTTATTGTCGCCATAGGGACCGAAATAGATACCCGGCACCAAGCCGACCCTATATTCATAAGCGGCTTTGCGACAGAAACTTAGCGAATCCATTTTGAACTGAGAAATATCGGGGAACAGATAAAATGCCCCTTCCGGCTTTACGCATGGTAAACCGATTTTCGCAAACACCGCCATCGCAAAATCGCGGCGTGTACGATAGATTTCCCGCACCCGCGTCGGATCGGTATCCAACGCGACGATGGCGGCTTTCTGCGAGAACGAAGAAACTCCGGTGACTAAATACTGATGGATCTTGGCGATTTCGCTAAGGATCGATTGTTCGGCCAACACATAACCGATACGCCAGCCTGTCATCGCATACGGTTTGGACAAGCTTTGCGCCACGATGATCTGATCGCGCAGATCTTTTTCGTCGGTGATGCAGGGTAAATGGTCGACATAGACCAGTTGATTGTAGACATCGTCGCTCAGGATGAAAAAGCCGGCTTCTTTAGCGACTTTCGCGATGATATCTAAGGATTGTTGATTGTAGACGCAGCCGGTCGGGTTGTTGGGTGAGGTCAGCACCAAGATTTTGGTGTTTTCGCTCACGCAAGCCCGCAATTTGGCTTCGTCGATCTGATAATTTTCCGGCGTCGCGTCAAACGGTACAAGTTTAGCCCGACAGTATGCAATCATCGGGGCATAAGCGACATACATCGGTTGCGGGATGATGACTTCATCACCCGGATTCAGTAAGGCCATGAACACCGCTGCGATACCCGATGTGGCTCCGTTAGTAATCAGGACTTCCTTGACGCTATAATCAAGGTCATGTGTTTTCTTTTCGAATGCGACGATTTTTTTGCGCAAATCCATAAATCCGACGGATGGCGGATAATGCGTGAAGTCATTTTCCAGCGCTTCGATCGCAGCGTCTTTAATACTTTGTTCGGTAGCGAACTCAGGTTCCCCGATCGTCATCGAAATGATGCCTTCCACACTGGATATCTCTTCAGAAAAAGAGCGGATTCCGCTGAATTCGATCTCTTTTACTTGCCGGTTGATTTTTTCTTTCATCGTCTCTCCCCTTACAATATAGGATGATTATGCCATA
>JBBQGS010000081.1:0-8224 GCA_038323255.1 Erysipelotrichales bacterium
GTCTCTTTTCCGCTGATGACCCCGATCTTCTGCGGATAAACCGGCAGTTCTTTTTTACGCGCCTCATCGAACAATCCTTCCGCATGAAGTTTCTTTTTTAATGCTTCGAACTTCTGAAACAGATCGCCCAAGCCTTGATTCTGCATCAAGGTGACATAAAGTTGCATCTGGCCTTGAGCGGTGTACAAGGACACCCCTGCTTTTAGCAGGACCTGATCGCCGTCTTTGGGCAGAAAACCGACTTTGTTTGCCTGTCCGGCAAACATCACGCAACTGACGCGCGAACTTTCGTCCTTGATCGTGAAATACCAATGACCGCTGCGGTGAGCGGTAAAATTGGACACTTCCCCTTTCAGCCAGACCGAAGTCAATACCGGGTCATTGTCCAGTTTCATTTTGATGAATTGAAGTAAAGAGCTGACGCTCCATACCGCTTGGCTCATAGTTGGTCGAGGACTCCGTTGATCAGTTTATAGGCATCCGCATCGCCGAATTCCTTCGCCAGTTCGACCGCTTCGTTGATAATAACGGCTCGTTCCACATCGGCCAATCCATATTCACCCAGCGCCAACAGTAATATCGCCTGTTCAACATAGCCGAGCCGGACGAAATCCCAGTCGTTCAGTACGGCATTGATCGCAACGATATGCGCTTCTTTGTCGACTAACGCCAAGGTGCAGATCTCGCGTACGAATTTTTCGTCCGCTGATAATCCGAAAATGCCATTTTCCGCCAGTACTTCCTGTATGTCCTTCTTCAGCAGCAGGTGTTGATAGATGCATTCCATCGCCTTCCTGCGCTGTATGTGTCGTTTCATAAACATCCTCCGTTATCGTGTCTATTTTACCATGTTTCCTCGATGCTAGCCACTTACCCGCAAAAAAAACGCCCTAGTGGGCGTTGAAAGCGAATCCCGCGACTCTGATGTCGATCAGGTTGCATTTAAGATCGGTCATCTGATAGACAGCCTGGAAAATCTTCGACTGAAGTTTCTCGCAGACTTGGCTTACGTTCTGGCCATATTTGATTTTCACATCCACATGGACATTGAGCAGGTTATCTTGGATTTTACAGACGACCGGATGTTTCAGCGGTCCGAAGTCCAATCCGGCGACTCCCTCTTCTTCTTCACATGCGATTTTAGCGATCATCTCGAAGACTTCTTTCGTCAGTGCGATTTTTCCGAGATGCATATGATCCGGCTGGATCATGACATATTCTTGTGCCATTGTTTATCACCCGAGGGCATTATACCATATTCAAGGAAACGGGGACAAGTCAGTTGGTAGGTTTGAACCATTTGGTCGTGAGTTCGTCGAGTTTGCCGCTCTTCTTCAAGGCTGCGATGGCTTTATTGACGGCCGGAGTCAGTTTCGATCCCAACGGCAACGCCACGGCATTATAGCTCATATCAGAAAACTTGGCATCCTGCAGTTCGAAGGTCGTCATTTGCGGATAACTTGCGATATACTGGTCGGCGACCACTTTGTCGACCAAGATCCAACCGATCCGCTTGTTGATGATTTCCTGGACCATTTGACCGATATCTTTACGGGCATCTTTGACAAGGTTGAAGTCGGTCGCAATCAAATCGACGGCGGCGGCCTGGACGGTTCCGATTTGGATGCCGACGGTCTGGTTTTTCAGATCGGCCGGTTTCGACCATTTGTTGGAAGCGAGCGTCAATACCCAATACGGACTTTTACCATCGTTGTAATAGGCTTCGGAGAAGTCGACGCCGCGGCCTGCTTTGGCGTTGAATCCGGCCAACGACAGATCGCCTTTGCCCGCATTGAGGGCGGCGATGATTCCGTCGAAGTCCATATCGGTCCATTTGACGGTGTAGCCCATTTGTTCGGCGATGGCATTGCCAAGTTCGATGTCGAAGCCGATCAAGGCGCCGTTGGGATCGACCATTTCAAACGGAGGATAACCGGAATTCGTTAAAATGTTAAGCACGCCTTTGGTTTTGGTTTGCGTACAACCTGCAAATAACAGGGCCGCGAGGACAATGACTAGAATTTTTTTCATCGTTTTTCTCTCTTTCGTTTAGATCATGTTGGCCAAAAATTCCTTGGTCCGCGTACTTTTAGGATTGGTGAAGAAGGTCTTCGCGTCGGTCTGCTCCAATATTTCGCTTTTATCCATGTAGATGATCTCGTCCGCGACTTCTTTCGCAAAGTTGATTTCATGCGTGACGATGATGATCGTCATCCCGGTATGGTTAAGATTCTTCATGACTTTCAGAACTTCCTGCGTCATTTCGGGATCCAAAGCGGAGGTAGGTTCATCAAACAGCATCACTTGGGGATTCATCGCCAGGGCGCGTGCAATCGCGACCCGTTGCTTTTCGCCGCCTGACAGTTGATGGGGATAATTGTTTAATCGCTCGCCTAATCCGACTTTCGTCAGTTGGTCGATGGCGACTTGTTTCGCTTCTTCATTCTTCATCTTTTTCACTTTTTTCAGCGCGAAGGAGACATTGTCGACAGCGCGCAGATGGGCGAACAAGTTGAACGACTGGAAGACCATCCCGCATTTTTCGCGAATCAATGGAAGTTGGTCCTGATGTTTCGTGAGTTCGACATCGTCGTGCCAAACTTCTCCTTCGGTCGGCTTTTCCAAATAGTTGATACAGCGCAGCAAGGTGCTTTTGCCGGCCCCGGAGGATCCGATAATCGCGTAGGTTTTGCCATTTTCGAAGGTAACGTTCACGTTCTGCAGAACCGTCGTCCCTTTGAAATCTTTTTTAATGTTTGCGAGCTTAATCATAGCGAAGCTTCCTTTCAATGCGTTTGCCAATCGTCGTCAGAACTTTGACCAGAATATAGTAGGTCGCTCCCACCAGAATCAACGGTTCGAAGTAGCGGAATGTCGTTCCGCTGATGATCGACTGGCGCCTCATCAAGTCGGTCGCCCCGATCATCGATACGACCGAGGTTTCCTTGATGAGGGTGATAAATTCATTCATGATCGCCGGCAAGACATTCCGGATGGCTTGCGGGAAGATGATGTGGATGGCGATGTCCAGTTTACGGACACCGAGTGCGATTGCCGCCTCGGACTGGCCTTTATCGATCGATTCGATACCGGCGCGCAGGATTTCCGAAAGATAACTGGCGGAATTCAGGGTGAACACGATGCCGGCCGACGTCATGATCGTCGGTACCCAGCCTGTGATTTGAGGTAATCCCAAGTGGAAGAACACGAGTTGGAAGACCAACGGTGTGCCACGGAAGAAATCAACGATCGAGCGGACGGCCATGCCGATAAAATCTTTGCGTCGGCTGGCGAAACCGAACAGCATGCCCAAGGTCGATCCGCCGATGGCCGCGATGGCCGCAATCTGCAGGGTAACCAGAGTTCCTCTCAATAGATAGGGAATATATGGTTGAATCAGTGTGAAATCGATTTTCATGGTTTCCTCCTTGTGATATAAAAAAGCCCTTCCAAATGAATGAAAGGACGTGTTTACCGCGGTACCACCTAACTTCCGAGAATCTCTCCCGGCTACTCTGTCCGTTAACGCCGGCGACGTATCGTACTCACAATGTTTCGTACGATCAGCTCCAGGGCACGTTCGACGTTGCTTCATACCGCTTTTCACCAAAGCGCGGCTCTCTTGAATGAAGCGTGACGTGTACTACTCCCTATCACAGCTTATGCGATGATTATACAATAGATAGATGAGAATGCAACACTTATTTTCTTTTTTCTGAAAACTTTTGAAAACTTCGGATTCCTTTAGGGAAATGGTTTTTTAAGATCGTTAGGTCCCCTTTTGCCCATCCGAAGGGCTGATTCTTGTAGGAAAGAAGCACGAATCCCTTGATTCCTGCGATTGGCAGCGTCTCACCGCGTAGATAGGTCAACGCTTCATCATAGGTAAGAAGTTGTTTTTGGATAAAGTGGTCGCGGGCGATCTTTGAAGAAGCGCAAGCTTGATCCAGATCGATACGGCCTTTTACCACATCGCCCAAATAGACACCGGCTTGGGTGATCCGCAATAAATCCGAATAGGGTAAAACAATGCGGGACAGGTAGATATGTCCGTTGATTTCATAAGTTGGGATCTTCACATCGAACCAGCCGGCTAAAGCATTCCGCACGACCACATCTGAGTTTTGCTGAAGGGTGGAAATGCGCGGGATGCTCTCAGAAGAAGTTTTGCGCATCCGGCAGATGAAGTGACCTTCCCCGCCTTCCAACAATGTGATGCGGCGAGATTTGCGTAAATCGTCATTTCCCGTGGAAATGCCCGCTCGGCCGATGGTAAACGGCAGATCTTCGATGACCATGTCCGGATGATCTGCCAAAAATGAAGCGATTTGCTGTTCATTCTCTACCAATGTGAAGGTGCAAGTTGAGTAAACCAGGATACCGTTTTCTTTGAGTGAAGGATAGACATTTCGCAAAATATCCTTCTGCATTATGACGCAGTGATCGATGTTTTTTTGCGAAAAGTAGCGGATGCCGGAAGGATCCTTACGGTACATCCCCATCCCGCTGCAGGGTGCGTCGACCAGGATTTTATCGAAGTAGCCGCGAAATACATTGCCTAAAATTGCGGTATCGTTCTGTGTGACCAATAAATTGTCATCGCCAAAACGCTGCAGGTTGAAACGCAGGGTTTGGTTGCGTTGCGTATCGATTTCGTTACTGACCAATAATCCGCTCTCATCGAGCATGCTCAATATCTGGGTGCTTTTACCGCCCGGAGCAGCACAACAGTCCAATACCTTATCCCCTTTTTGAATATTCATCGCTTCGACCGGCAGACTGGCCGATGCTTCCTGTATATAGAAGCAGCCGGCATGATGGAACGGATGGGAACCAAGCGAATGTTCGCTTTCGGGCATACGAAACAATAAGCCGGGATAATCGACAAGACGAACAGCTTCCGGGAATTCCTTGAGAAAAGCCGACTCGTCGAGCTTAGTCGGATTCAATCTTACAACGCGAAAAAGCGGTGCTTCTTGCGCCGCCGTCCAAGCATCATAATCTTCCCCCATCACATCGCGCATCAAACTTAGATACGCTAACGGATAGTTAGTGTGAGCCATGGAAAAAAGCGCGGCAGGCGACCTCGTCTTCACGGATCGTTGCAACAAGGTCTTCAACGCTAGCGAACTTGGTTTCATCGCGAATATACTGGTGGAATTCGTATTTGACACTCATACCGTAGATTTCGCGGTCGAAATCAAACAGATTCGCTTCGATGCTGATGCTTTTTTCTTCCGTAACGGTCGGATTCTTGCCGACTGAGATCATGGCATCAAACCAGACCCCTTCAACTTCGACTCTACCCGCATAGACTCCGATGCGTGGGATACGATATTCTGAATCCACGGCCAGATTGGCGGTCGGATAACCGATTTTCCGTCCGATACGACGTCCTCCAACGACAGTGCCGGAGATTGCATAAATGCGGCCTAATAATTGGTTGGCAATGGCAATTTTTCCTTCATCGATCAGCGTTGAAATGCGGGTCGAACTGATTTTGGTACCCTGGTCGGTGACTGGCATGATTTCGATGACATCGAAATGTCCTTTCGCTTCCTGTTTCAGTGTCTCCGTGTTTCCTTTGCCTTTATCGCCATAAGTAAAATCAAACCCGCTTACCAGTGAAACCAACGGCGTTTTCGCTAATACCTCAGTAAACACTTCATGCGGCTGGCTGGCCAGATGGGCATCGAAATGGACGGCAATCCAATAATCAATTCCTTTTTCTTGTGCAATCGCGATACGGTCATTCATTGTGGTTAGATGGATGGGATGCTCGATATGCTTGATGACGACCCACGGATCGGGGTCGAACGTGATGACGGCGCTCTTGATCCCTTTCTTATGGGCAATATCCAAGGTTGTATCGACCAAGGCCATATGTCCGACGTGAAATCCGTCGAAATATCCGATACAAGCCGCAAAGGGCTCGACCGTCGGGAATTTTTTCGTTATGTTATAGTTGATGATTTTCATTCTTTCCTCCTACCAGAGTCCGCGGACGCTGCGATACTCGCCTGTTTCCGTTTTCCCATATATCGCCAAGGCTTGCCCTTGGTATGTCAGCAACAACTGTTCTTCATCGTGTTCAAACTGCATCGGCTTCCCATGATACACGAAAGTGGGATCGTCGATGGGGACCTGCGTCAGATGCGACAACACGCTCAGCAAATCATAGATCCGCACATTGTCGGCACTGACCTCATCCAGATTCTGACAGTCCGCCAGCAGATAATCCTGTACTTTCGTACGGGTCAATTGACTCAGCGTCCCGATGGTTCCCCATTTCTGCGCGATATCTTCGCACAAGGTCCGAACATAGGTCCCGCTGGAACATACGACGCGAAAACGGATGTCTGCGTTATACTCCAATAATTCAATTTCATAAATTTCAATCTCGCGCGGTTTCCGCTCGACTGTCTGATTGTTGCGGGCGTATTCATATAAGCGTTTCCCGTCGACCCGTATCGCGCTGACCATTGGCGGAAGCTGCAGGCTTTTCCCTGCCATCGAATTCAATACTTCGATGATCTGTTCTTTGGTGGGAGGAACAAATTCCTGCGATTCCAACGTTTCACCCCAGATATCGCCGGTGCTCGTTTTGATGCCTAATCTAAGTTCGGCGACGTATTCTTTGCGTTGGGTCACCAAAAACGGCATGGCTTTGGTCGCCCTTCCAAGCAAAATCACCAAGACGCCTTCAGCCTGCGGGTCAAGTGTCCCGGTATGTCCGATCCGCCTTTCGCCTAGAATCCTACGTAATTTATTCACGACATCGAAGGAAGTAAATCCCTTCGGCTTGTTGATGAGGCACACGCCTTCCACTGATATCACCGCTTTTCCATGCTATTATACCCCAAACATGATAAAATTTGAAACAAAAGGCAGGGTCTGACATGAACAAAATCCTGAGTAACATCGGTTTAGCCGATTATCATTACGAATTGATCGAAGACGGTGATACCGTAGCGGTCGGAGTGAGCGGCGGGAAGGATTCTTCCCTGCTGTTGCTTGCATTGGACGAATATCGCAAAAAATCGTTCAAGCACTTTAATATAATCGGTATCCATCTTGAAATGGGATTTCCTGACATGGATTTTAGTGCATTGAACGCATATTTCGCGCACAAAGGAATCGAATTGGTCCATGTACCGACGAAAATCTATGAAGTATTACAGAAAGAAGCGAAAGAAGACGGTACGCTGAAATGTTCGCTCTGCTCCAAATTCAAGAAGGCGCTGGTCATCAAAGAAGCCAAGAAACGGGGTTGTTATCGGATCGCGTTTGCGCATCATGCGGAAGATGCCCTCGAAACAATGTTCATGAATATGATCCACGGCGCAAAAATTTCGACTTTCCAGCCGAAGATGCATCTATCCCAAAGCAATGTGTCGTTCATCCGCCCGTTTGTCTATGTGCACGAGGACGAAATCAAAAACGAAGCGTTGCGTCAAAAAATCCCTTTTGTTACATCGACCTGTCCGATGGACGGACATACCCAACGACAAGAAATAAAAGAACTTGTCCAGGGGATCTATAAAAAATTCCCGGCCGCGAAGAAAAACCTGGTGACATCGCTGCATAACTCCGATCCGCTTGTACTTTGGTATAATCTGCACCAAAATCCGTACGATGACTGAGATTTCACGAAAACCTCATAAACTGCCTTTATTACGGCCTTTTTTTAATAGTGCACCATTAATGGAGGCAGAAAAGAAATATATTTTAAATATTTTCTGAAACAAATGGTTGACATTTCAGATATATATCTGTAAACTAACACCAAACAGAAGAAACATAGAGGTAGCGGTGCAAATGAGTACTGGGACGAGCCGGCAGGCGACGAATCCCAGGAAAGGTAATCACCGCCGAACGGACTGCATGGCAATGCTGATCCGTGGGGTTGCGGATTAAGATACGCAACACTCCTTCAGCAATGAAGTGGCGCTATCATCGATCAAGTCCAAGACAAGACCGTGTGATGCCACATGGTCTTTTGTTTCATCTCAGGAGGAAACACACATGAGAAGATTATTCATCCTAGCATCGTTGGCTTTATTGATCCTTAGCGGCTGTGCTGCGCCGAAAGTCAAAACCAACCTCGTTGTCGGTTTGGAATGTAATTACGCCCCCTTCAACTGGACCCAGATCACGAAAACCGATACATCCATCGGAGTCAACGGAGATGCCGCAATTTTCTGCGACGGTTACGACATCGCTA
>JBBQGS010000082.1:0-8132 GCA_038323255.1 Erysipelotrichales bacterium
GAAGCGAAATCGAATGCTCGCAAATATAAATCTTCTAAACTAAGAATGGGTTCTTCAACCATTTCCCACTGATACTGTTGTGAATCGATCGCCGATATTCGACAAATCAATCCTTGTGTATCGAGACGCAGTTTCGCGATCGCATTGACATAGGTTTCATCTTCGTCATATCCGACGATGAGCGGTTGATTTTCGGCATAATAATTACGGAACGGTCCGTTCTGCAAAGTCGGCAATTTTGTGACCGCAAGGTGGCAATGTCTGCCACCTCCGGTGATCAAAATATGTTCTGCTTTTTCGCGAAACTGTTGCATGACGGCGGCTTTACCTTCACTATCTTCGAGTATCCAGTAGGCAGAGTAATGACAGTCATTGGCTAAATAGGGCTCGACGAGTTCAAAATTATTTGAAACATAGGCTTCGCGTAGCAACTTGATCATCTTCCATTCACGTTCATACTCCATATCAGCCTCGCTTTTTGGCGATGGCGGAATAGAACTTGTCGATCTTCTCCAACATCTCCTGAGGTAAGTATTCAACGAGTTTTTGTTCAAGTTGGGCAGGAATGCCATAGTAAGCTTCCGCCATCCCGCCGGCGATGCAGGCGATGGTATCGCTGTCACCTCCAAGCGAGACCGCTTTACGGATGATGTCTTCGAAGTCGTTGCCTTCAAGGAAAGCGACGATCGCCTGCGGGACACTGCCCTGGCAGGATATATCGTAGGTATATGAGGGTCGGATGGCATCCAGTGTGAAGCGCAGTTCGTAGCCGAAGGTGGAAGAAATATAATTTCGAATCTCTTCTTTGGGTGTTTTTTGACGGGCCAAGAAAATGACGGCAGCCGTCGCCTGCGCACCTTTCACACCTTCGGGATGATTGTGGGTGCACATGGCGCTTTGTTTCGCCATGGCAAGGGTTTGGTCAAGCGTATCGTACCAGAGCGCGAGCGGGGAAACGCGCATTGCGGAACCGTTGCCCCAACTGTTGTAAGGAAGTACGGTGTCGCTTTGTCCCCATTCTCTGAAACGCGGTGCGAATCCCGCATGCGGATATTTCCTAAACCAACGCTTATATGCAACCCCGAACGAGAACTTCTCCAAGAGAACATCCATCGTCCCCAGTGTCAGAACGGTATCATCCGTAAATTTTGAATATCTTGTAAATAGCTTGAAATTGTAGTCTTTGGTGTTTCGGAATTCGTAGGACGATCCGATGATGTCGCCTAATATGGAACCTTTCATGTTAGTTCTCCCTCTTTCTTTCAATGAAGAATGTGTGTAGTCTTAAATCGATGACGAATTCATATTCTTTTAGTATATTAAACCCTAAGATTCCGTCGACCCCTCTGAGTAAGGTATCCGCTACTTGTTGCGGGAAAATCCCGACTGTGGTTTGGTGACGGTAGCCCACCGGCACGATTTCAAGATCGACGTCGATCATCTGTACATCGAACTCGCCGACCATCGGTGCGTACTCGCGCATTCTGCTTTTCGGGAGTTGAGTAACAAATCCTGGGCGCAGATAGGTCATCGATGTCCCTGTATCCAGGAAGAATGTGCCTATGCTCCCGTTGATCGATAACTCAATCGTCGGAATACCGATATGGCTGCCCATTGGGATGGCTTCCATTGCATCGACGATGGAGAGTTCTGGAAATGCCAGTTCCACTTCATCGCGCGACGACGATTTCCATATTCTGAACGCTTGGGAAATATCGTTGCCAATCAACCCTTCGCATTCGAGTTTCGTATGTCCGCGCAGTTTACCCATCAGGTCGCTGCGTTGCGCCACATAGGCAGTATGATGAAGGTTGATGCGTCCATGCGGATGAAAGCTGACCAGTGATCCGGTGTCGACGATAAAGTGTCGGCCTTCATGTGTGATGTAGGCGATGTCGGGATAGGTCGTCATGTTTTGAATCGTGTCATTCTCCCAATCATTGGTTACGTTGAGCTTGTCATCCCATTCCCCATTTTCTCTGAAGTTCAGAATTTTACTGCTGATGCTGCGCATATTTCTTTCAATCCTTTCTTTTGATGTCATAATCGTATCTTCTTTACGGATATTTAAGCTTTCCGCATCTTTGCTTTCATGTAATCCGGCACCCAGATACATGATTTTCCAAACATTCTTTTCTTTTTCTTCGATCAGTTGTTTGATTTCACTGTAACGATAGTGGGAGCTAGCGTTTTCCATGCCGTCTGTCGCGATGACCATCACGCCCCTCTTTTGATTTTCCGGATCGAACGTTTTAAAACTGATTCCGATTGCATCCAACAAGGCGGTCGAACCGTGTGCTTTTACATCCAGAAATTCGATATCGCAAACGGATTTGACAGGTTCGCTGCGGATTGTTAAAATTTCATTGTTGAACACGGTGATGTGGACCTTCAGTTCTTGGTTCAATTTCCGTTGGTCTTCCAACATCCGATTCACGGATACGACGATATCTTCTTCATTTCCATGCATTGATCCAGAGCGATCTAAAACGAATATCAAATCGGTGCATGATCCATCGTTATGAATCTGTTGGTCGGTGATTCTCTCTTTCATAGGTATACCTCCTTTGTGCTAGGGATTTCGTCCTTCGATAGCATCATAAACGATATCTGTTCAACATGTGTCAAGCGTCAATTGACAAGGAATCTCTCTAAAAATCTTCCTAGATTTGGATACCAATTCGACCTCATCTTTAGCATAATGCAAACTCGGATTCTTGTAAGCAATCCTAAATAGACAAGAAAGTTGAATTTCACAACTCAAGGAGGATATGTATGTTATTTTCTAACCTGGAAGTTGAAGTGACTGAAAATCTCGATTTATTCATCGCCGACAAACCTTTGCATCGCAAACTGAAAATCTCTCTGATTACCGGAGATTTGAGCGGAGACATTAAACGCGTCATCGAACTCATAAAATTGTTGAGCGAGAGTCTTACTTTTCTTGAAACGATCACGTATTTTCTAGATAGGGAACAGTTGACTGATATAGAGTTTTATACGATGGCAGGAATCTCCCGCCAAACTTGGCATAATATCGCCACCTTTAAGACGCCGAAACGCGATACCATCTATAAAGCGATTTTTGCGCTCGATCTGAATTATCCCGAGGCCACGGTTTTACTTAACAATGCCGGGTATGAAATGGATTGGTCGAGCAAACGAAATCTCGTGATCATCTTCTGTATCATTCATAAACATTTCGACCCAAGCACGATCGACCGGCTTTTAAATCAGGTCAATGAAAAATGTCTGTTCAGTGAAGAATAGGATAGATTGTTGATTCGTGACCCTGTGAACCTTATATTTATATCCCTTATCTAAGAAACGGAGATACACCATGCGCACTCTATTCACCAACGGTAAAATCTATCTTGACCGAGATCATTTCGCAGAAGCGATTTTGATTGAAAATAACATTATAAAAAAAGTCGGTTCGATACTGGATCTTGTTCCTTTCATCATCGACTCGGAAGTTATCGATCTGAAGGGGAAAACCGTTCTTCCGGGTTTCAACGATTCTCATCTTCACCTTTATGGAATGGCAAATTTTATGAAGACAGTCAACTTATACGGATCTTCTTCAATCGATGACATCATCGCACGTTCGAATGAATACATATCCTCCCATGTTGAATCAAACGATACGTTGGTTGGACGAGGGTGGAATCAGGATCAGTTTCTGGATGAAGTGCGGTTGCCGAATCGTCAGGATCTCGATCGGATTTCCACCAATCGGCCGATTGTGTTTCCGCGTGCTTGTGGCCATATCATTGTCGTAAATACGTGCGCCCTTCAGAAAGCCAATATCACAAAGTCGACAATCTCCCCTTATGGCGGAGCCATCGATATCGATCAGGACGGCGAACCGACCGGCATATTACGCGAAAATGCACTCAGTTTAGTTGAATCTTTGTATCCCACAGCAAGTGAAAAAGAAATGTTGCAAAGCTTGAGGGATATTGCGCATCGGGCGAATTCGTTTGGGATTACGTCGGTCCAAACCAATGATCTAACGATCGGCGATCAGAATGCTGAAAACTTGGAAAAAGCGTATCGTTTGTTTGCACAAGAAGAAACCCTGAAAGTCTACCATCAGGTCTGTTTCGATGATTTGGAACTTTTTCGTAAACGGATTGAAGAAGGATTTCACCAGGATGATGCGTTCAATCGTTACGGTTGTTTGAAGCTGTTTGCGGATGGTTCTTTAGGTGCTCGAACCGCTGCTCTGTGTCAACCTTATGCGGATGAACCCGGTACATCGGGGATAGCGATCCTCTCTCCCGCTGATTTAGACGAATGGATTCAAACAGCCGATCAAGCAGGGATACAGGTTGCTATTCATGCGATCGGTGATTTGGCAATCCGCAATGTGCTGGAGGCCTATCGCAAAGTCTGTGTTGAAAAGAACGAATTACGTCACGGAATCATCCATTGCCAAATAACGGACAAAGATCTGTTAGTAACATTCCAAAAGCAAGATATCTTAGCCTATGTTCAACCGATTTTCCTGCATTATGATCTGCATATTGTCGAAAAGCGCGTCGGATCAGCGCTAGCAATGACCTCTTATGCGTTTCATACAATGGAAGTATTAGGCGTTCATACATCGTATGGAAGCGATGCCCCGGTCGAAGATTTTAATCCTTTCAATAATCTCTTCTGTTCCCTTACGCGTAAGGATCTGAATGGATTCCCGCAGGATGGGTTCAATCCAAGTGAAAAAGTCGATCTTTCTACCGCCATCGATGCCTATACGATTGGTTCAGCGTATGCCTCCTTTGAAGAGCACCGCAAAGGTCGTCTCTATGCAGGATATGCTGCCGATCTGATCGTTTTAGATGCGCCAATCTTCGAAATGGATCCAATCAACATCCCCAAAATCTCCGTCGATCTAACCATGGTCGACGGAAAGATCGTCTATCAAAAACAACGTCTTTAGGGCGTTGCTTTTCGTTAGAGTTGTTTCTCGAATACCGGAAATTCATCCATGTGATGGAAGAAATGGACTTCACCTCTGAAGATGTATCCCATGTTCGGATATAATCGCATCGAAATCGGATTTTTACTGTAGGTATCTAAACGGACTGAGGTAAATCCGTCTTCTTTCGCCTGCTTTTCATAAGCGATAATCAGTTGCTTTGCGAGGCCTTGCCCTTGCTTTTTAGGTGAAACGACCAAGCGATGGATGACACAACATCTCCCTTTGTTTTCTTCCCACACAATATCAGCGTATTCTTTGGGTTGATCCTCGTTGACACAGACATAGGCGACAATTTCTTTCTCATCCGTCAATACATAGCCGGTTTGGGTCAGAATATCGTGCTCGATGATGGCTAATGTTGGATAGGAAGTGTTCCATTGTATTACCCCGACGCGTTCCATATTTTCAACCGCATCGCGTATAATAATCATGATTTTTTCAGCTTCACCCGGTTTTGCGTTACGGTAAATCATCTTACTTCCCTTCGGACAAGTCCTTCGACTTCTGGGCTGCAGCCAATACCGCTTCGATCACTGCGTTACGAAAGCCGTTGGCTTCAAGATTGCGAATCATTTCGATGGTTGTCCCACCTGGTGAGCAGACTTCGTCTTTGAGTTGGATCGGATGTTTACCGGATTGAAGAATCATCGCACTCGCTCCCGCCATCGTTGCGCCGGCCAACCGGATGGCATCGGTCTTGGTGAAACCGAGTTTGACGCCGGCATCTCCCATGGCATCCGCCATCAGATAAAACATCGCGATCGCCGATCCACTGAGTCCGATTTCCCCATGCATTTTCTTCTCATCGATTTGAATAAACAAACCTACTTTCGTAAAGAGTTTTTCAATCTCGTCCAATTCGATGGCGTTGATGTTTTTTCCGGGTACGACCGCAATCACGCCACAGTTCAGTGCGACGGCGGTATTGGGCATCATACGGATTACCTTGGTTGTTTCAGGAAGTTTCGCTTCGATCGATGCAACAGTTACCCCAGCCGCAAAACTAACAACGATCGTTTCTTTGCTGAATTCCGTGTTGATTTCCGCAAGCACCGATTCGATGTCTTTGGGTTTCACCGCCAACACAACGAATTTGGCGCTTTTCGCCACGTCCGTATTTGACCCGACATGAATCCCGAACTTATTTTGAATTTGGGTCAGTTTCTCCAATGAATGGTCAGATGTGATGATTTCATCTCTGCTGACTCCTGCCTGTATGAATCCTTGGATCATCGCAGACGCCATGTTTCCGCAACCAACAAATCCGATCGTTTTTCCCATACTGTTTCCTCGCTTTCAAGTATTATAACTGAATACTGTAGGGTTTGTGATTTATAATCCTGTAAAGAACGATTTTCAAAGGGAGCCGTTGCAATATTCAGAAAGGACCATACTTCATCAGAATCGCTCCGACTAGAAAAAGGATGGAAATGGCGAATACAACGAATTGGAGTTTCCAGGTCCACTTCAGCCAAGTCGGATAGCCAATGTTCGCTAAACCCAATGAAATCATGAGTACCGCATTGGTCGGATATAAAAGGTTACTGAAACCATCGCCGAAAAGATAAGCCTGAACGGCGGATTGACGGGTAAGACCGACTAAACTTGTCAAGGGAATCAAGATAGGCAGTACCAAGAATGCTTTAGCCGATCCAGATGCGATGAATACTTCCAGGATCAGTACGATCGCATATAACGCCAACCCGGCGGTTACCGGAGTGAGATTCCTGATTTGGATGAACGCATAATAGATGACAGTATCCAGGACTTGTGAGTTGGCGATAATGAGTTTGACGCTCATCGCCATCAGAATTAATAGTCCGGCTGGTGCGATGTCCAAGAGACCTCTGAGGAAATCCTTGGGAATGCTTGGGGATGATTTACTGACATTGGCAGCAACGATGGTCCCACTCAGTAATAATACAGCGATTGCGGGCATGACATAGTCCGAACCACCAGGGATAAAGAAACTAAGGATGATGAACACGAGTGCCGCAAGCATGAAGCTAAGGAAAATCTTAGCCCCTTTAAGAATACGGGGATTGTCGATCCGAATAATCGCTTCGGTAGCAGGTTCCAAAGTCTCTCTTTTACTTGAACGAATGAGTGAAAGTTGAGGATTGCGTTCGATCTTCTTCGCGTAACGAATCAAGAATACAATCAGGCAGAGATAGATCACGATGAAAATCAAAACACGGTACAGTACTCCGGAGAAAGCTGGCAGTCCTGCTAACTTCTGCGCGATGCCGACCGTAAAGGGGTTGAAGATGGCGGCTGCAAAACCGAATCCGGCAGCAAGGGTCGACATGCCCAAACCGACCAAGGCATCCCATCCCAATCCATACGATAGTACCAAAGCCATCGGAACTAAGGCAACCAATTCCTCGAACAAGCCAAAGAGTGACCCGAATAACATGAAACAAAGACAAATGATCGCCAATAGACGATATTTGTCTCCACTGTATCGGCGGATGACCCCTTCCAACATCGCATTGAGAATCCCGCTTTTCTGAAGCACGGAAAACGAAGCTCCAATCAGCAAGACAAAGAGCAGAATCAAGATCACGGTTGCTGCGTCCACGCTCCACAATACTTCGATTGGAGCGCTCAGCCAGCGATAAAAAGGTAGTTTGACCGCGTCGATAAAGCGAAATGTTCCGTCAACGATGCTTTCTTTCCCATCCACCAAAACTCGATCATAAAGACCGGAAGGAAGGATGTTGCCTAACACTCCGGCTGCCAACATTAAACCTAACAAAATGCCAAACGAAGAAAAAAACGATTTCTTTTGGATCTGGATGCCGGTGTTTTGGTTTTCCATAGGTATCTCCGATCTTCTCTAAATTAGGTTTATCATACCCCCAAGCCAAGAGCACCGCAATCCGAAATTTCAAAAATGAAGCATCCATCGCACTAATCATCGCAGAATCGAAAAAAGACCCCTAAATAAGGGTCGAAGATTCTAAAGAAGTTTGATATTGTTGGCAACACAAAGTGCTTCCGTTGCATCGGGCCACACCGATGACTGGACTTCACCGATATGTGCTTTACGCAAAAAGAACATACACAATCTGGATTGCCCGATGCCACCCCCGATGGAATATGGTAAACGGCCGTTCAACAGATCCTGATGATAAGGAAGAGCCCT
>JBBQGS010000083.1:0-8105 GCA_038323255.1 Erysipelotrichales bacterium
TGAACCCTAACAGCATCGCAGCAAGTACGATATAAGGAAAAGGAACATTGAAGAAAAAAATTGCGATGAAACTGATAAGAGCGATACCGATCTGAACCATTGAGGTCAATGCTTTTTTCGATATCTTGATCAGCGCAACCGCGATGATAGCGATGACAGCAGGTTTGAGTCCATCAAACAAAGCCCGCAGCATCGGAATATCCCCCACCAAAACATAGAAAATGCTTAAGGCCAACAAGATGAACATCGATGGAAGCACAAATAACAGACCGGCCACGAGTCCTCCCCACGTACCGTGCAGAAGCCATCCGATGTAAACGGATAACTGTTGCGCTTCGGGTCCGGGTAAAAGCATACAATAGTTAAGGGCATGCATGAATTTCGCATCGGAAATCCACCTTTTCTGCGAAACAAGATATTCTCGCATGATTGCGATTTGACCGGCGGGACCGCCAAAACTGATGAAGCCCAGCTTCAACCAAAAGCGAAAGGCTTCTTTAAATGAGGGTTTTGTCAGCGCATCCATGGTTTCACCTTCTAACTATCTGTTGAGTTTATTGTAGCATCGAATCATAGACTCGAAAAGCAATCCACCCCTAAAGAATGCTGCCGATTGAGCAGAATTTGCATTGACATTCCCTAGGTAGTTCAGTAAAGTGAAAGCAGTTAATCAGCAGTGGAAATTCAGTTGTTCGAAAACAATGAGGTGTGAAATGAACGGAATGCGAGTTGATCTGATTGCGCCGTGCGGAATGAACTGCAGACTTTGTCTGGGTTACCAACGCGAGAAAAACCATTGCGAAGGGTGCCGCAACGAGATCGACATCGAATACAAAACCAAAGGAAGCAACAGTTGTATAATCAAGAATTGCCCGGTGATTCAAAACAATGAATCTGGTTTTTGTTTTGAATGCGAGAAGTATCCTTGCCGAAGACTCAAAGATTTGGATAAGCGATACCGGTCCAAATACAATATGAGCATGCTTGAAAACCTTAATCACATCAAAGAACATGGAATCGAATCGCATGTAGAGAGCGAGGAAACCAGGTGGACCTGCAGCGAGTGCGGAAGCATCGTCTGCGTCCACAGATTTATTTGTTTCGCATGTAAGACGCCGTTTACAAAGATACGGTGACATGATCGATTTTGGATCATATATGTGGCATAGTGCGCAAAGGAAAATACATGAAAAATAAAAAAAGATCAAAAAAGAATTATATATATCTTGCTGCAGGAATAATCCTTTTAGTGCTTTTTCTTTATTGGCAAAACAATGATATCGTCACCACAAATATCTCCTACACAAACAAAAAGATCCCATCTGCTTTTAACGGGTATGTCATCGTACAGATTTCCGATCTCCACAACATGCGTTTCGGCACTGAACAAAGCGACTTGATTGGAAAAGTGAAAAAAGCCGAACCGGATATGATCGTCATTACGGGAGATATGATCGATAATATGCATATGGACATCGCAGTTGCACTGGAATTTGCAAGAGAGGCGATCAAAATAGCACCTGTTTACTATATTCCAGGCAACCACGAGGCGCGGATAGAGGATTATGCTGGCTTGGCTCGTTCATTGTCTGATCTCGGTGTGATCTTATTGGAAAATGAGAAGACACTGATTGAACTCAATCAATCCACGATAGAATTGATGGGAATCATCGATCCCTTTTTTAGCCCTGCAAGCCAAAGCCTATCAAGTTTGAATATTCAAAACACCAATTCCTTTAAAATCCTATTGTCGCACAGACCTGAACTTATCAAGTTCTATGCGGCAAAGAATATCGATTTGGTTTTCACTGGACACGCACACGGAGGGCAGATTCGGATCCCCTTTACGAATATCGGATTGATCGCTCCCGACCAAGGGTTCTTTCCGAAATATACAAGCGGGATCTATGTGGAATCGAACACTACTGAAATCGTCAGCAGGGGACTTGGCAACAGTGCATTTCCGTTTCGGGTGTTCAATCGACCTGAAATAATCGTAGTCACGCTTCAGTCGGAATCATCTCATGAATACTGACATGCCAAGGAAAAGCAAAGAAAGTTTAATTGTTTCGTTCATTTGTCAGAAAATTCCAGGAATATTGTTATAATAAATTAAATGAAGGTGAAAACGGACATTTATCCGTTTTATTCCGTGAAATCCGCCTTTATGAGGTAAAATATGGAACAATACAAACTTACTTATCCGACGATCGATGACTATATCGCGCAATTCCCAGGTGAAGTGCAAGATCGTCTGAATACATTGCGTGCGGTTATCCACGAAGAGGCTCCGCTGGCGCAGGAAAAAATCAGTTACGGGATGCCGACTTTCGCCCAATTCGGGAACGTATGCCATTTTGCGGCATTCACACATCACATCGGTTTCTTCCCCGGAGCCAATGGCGTCGCACAATTCCTGCCTGAACTGAAAGACTACAACACATCTAAGGGCACTATCCAATTCCCGTTCAGTGAACCTTTACCGCTCGATCTGGTACGCCGCATCGTCCGTTTCCGTGTCGAGGAGAATATCGCTTGGGAAGCGGAGAAAAAAGGGAAGAAGAAAGTTAAGAAGATATAGTTTAACAACCAAAAGGCGGTAAGCATGAACATTCATTTCGAGAAACTTTGGGTTTACGACGCGCTAATCGAAAGCATGATCAAATGGTACAACGACGATGAAATCGCTCCGTTTATCCATCCGAATATGCATGCGACAGATCAACCGACCTACTCGAAAAACGAAGTACTTATCTCCTGCGCCTACCATCCGGATAAGTTCAATTATCTGATTCTCGACGGTTTAAAAGCCATTGGGGAAGTATCCATCACACGCAACTTCTTCATGTTGCACAATAATGTTCCCAACAGTGCCTGGGTTTCAATCTGCATCGGAGAGAAAGAGTATTGGGGAAAAGGCATCGCGACGATGGCCATGGATTTTTTGGAAGATGAGTGTCGAAAAATGGGATTTTCGCGCATTGAGCTCGGCGTATTTGAAAACAATATCAGGGCGATTACACGCTATCGAAAACTTGGCTATCGCGAAATCGCCCGGTATCCGAAATTTACCTACTCCAAAGGCGAATGGTATGCGGATATACGAATGGAAAAGACACTTCAACAACGAAAGAACGGAGGTTAACAATGTCGAATAGAAACAAATCGAAAATTTGGCCGACGATGAACCTTTTGGCATATGTCCTTATGGT
The DNA here is from genome assembly GCA_038323255.1 of Erysipelotrichales bacterium. Lineage (GTDB taxonomy): Bacteria > Bacillota_I > Bacilli_A > Erysipelotrichales > Erysipelotrichaceae > GWE2-51-13. Next base: position 3,213 of record JBBQGS010000083.1, read on the forward strand.
AGGCGTCAACGCTCTCGCTAATATTCTGCCTTTCAACAAGTTGACGACCGGCGCGGTTTCGGACAGCTACCCAAATCTTTTTGCGCCAGCCGGTTTTACGTTTGCAATCTGGGGCGTCATTTATGTCGCGCTGGGTGCGTTTGTCGTCTACGGATTTCGTGGTTTCGACCATGGATCGATGCGTCTCATCTACAAGAAAGTTAGTTTTGCCTTCATTCTTTCGTCACTGGCCAACACCGCCTGGATATTCTGTTGGCACTATCGTTTACTTCCGCTTTCGATGATCCTGATGCTCGTCATCCTGATTTCCCTCATCTACATCACGCAACAATTCAAAGGCGTCCGGCTTTCGTGGAACGAAGCGCGCTTTGTCCGCTTCCCATTCGGGATTTATTTCGGATGGATCACTGTCGCCACGATCGCCAACGCGACCGCGATGCTGGTGTCGCTAGGATGGCAAGGCGGAGGGATATCGGAAGAATTATGGACGATTTTGATTTTATTCATCGGTCTTGCGATCGGTGGCATAACCGCCATGCGCAACCAAGACTTTGCATACGGAACTGTTTTATTCTGGGCCTATTTCGGGATTCTATCCAAGCATCTCATGGCATCCGGATTCGCAGGCCAATATAAAGGCATCATTCTGACCCTCGTTCTTTCCATGTTTCTCTTGGTCGTACTTGAGGGATTTGTCCTGTATCTCTACCGCCGTACGGCAAAACGCCACTGATTCACCGTTAACTTTGTTTTTTTGATTTTCATCGCACATGGATGTCGCAATCCGGATTGAGAGGTTTCCATGATTCTTTCTATCTTTCAAAACTTTTGTATTCTAATTACAGCCATCGTTTTCGTTCTGCACTATCTTCGTAAAAGCGGATTGGAACAGCGGAAACGTTTGTCGCTTAAAATAGCACTGGGTGTCGTTACCGGTTTGGTCGCCATGATCCTGCTGATGAGTGCCGTCATTGTCGATCCGGTGAATCAAATCGTCCTAGACTTTCGCTATGTGCCTGTTTTTCTGGTTTCTATTTACGGAGGGTGGATTCCTACGATCATCGCAACGCTCATGATTGCATTCTATCGTTTGGTATTTTTCCATATCAATTCCGTTTCGATCTGGATGGCACTAGCGACCGTTTGTGTCGGCATCGCCTACAGTCTCATCCAACGAGTTCGCCGACCCCAATTAAGCCGTTTTGTCATGGCGATGATTGCGCATGCGATGATTATGTTTATTACATCCTACTTGATCAGTGATAACCCTGCGATCCGTTCCTTCACTTTATGGACACATCTCCTTAGCATGGTTGTCACTTCGTATTTATGCTGGCGGTACATCGAATTCGGGATAACGGAAATCCGTATCCACAATCAGTTCAAAAACGAGGCTTCGACGGATTTTTTAACCAATCTCTTCAATAAACGCAAATTTCAGGACGAACTGAATGTAAACCTGCAACGCTGCCTGCGCAAAGGGGAACCGATGTCGCTGATGATGCTGGATATTGACCGGTTCAAGAACGTCAACGATCTCTACGGACATGCGGCCGGTGACGATGTGCTGCGTGAATTTGCCAAAATCCTGGTACGTACCTGCCGCATCTATGACGGGATTTACCGTGTCGGCGGCGAAGAATTCGCGATTATTCTGCAGGACTGTACACCGGCGCAAGCGATGGAAATCGCCGAGCGTATCCGAGTAAACGTTGCACAATTCGATTATCATCTTGAAACGCAGAAAGTGAAAGTGACCACATCCATCGGGATCACATCGTATCGAGCCGAAATGGATTCGCAGCTTATGTTCGAAATGGCCGACAAAGCACTGTATGATGCGAAGAATGCCGGTCGCAATCAAGTCCAGTTCCGCTCGTTTCCGACTGTTTTAGCCAACGAGAATTAAATTGAATCTGATAAGCAAGGGAGAACCGTATGTCCGATAACGCTCAATGGATCACCAAGATCCGCCGCGATCTTCACCGCATCCCCGAAATTGCATTCGATCTTACAGAAACATCCGCATATATTCAGCATCAACTGACAGAAATGGGGTATACGCCTTTTTCTGTTGCACAAACAGGGTGGATTGCCGTTAAAGAAGGAATCTCTTCAGAAGCGATCGCTTTTCGCGCCGATATGGATGCTTTGAGCGTAAGTGAACAAACCCATGTTGATTTTGCTTCGTCGACGCCCGGACGCATGCACGCCTGCGGACATGACGGTCATATGAGCATGTTGTTGGGACTCGCCAAACACCTTTCGATGATGGATCTCAAGAAAACCATCGTGATGATTTTCCAACCGGCCGAAGAAGGTCCGGGTGGAGCGAAAGTCATCCTTGATTCCGGCCTGCTTGACCAGTATCAAATAACGGCTATTTTCGCGATCCATCTTCATCCAGGACTGGAAGAGGGAAAATTCGGGTTGATGGAAGGTCCGATGATGGCCGCCAACGGTGAGTTCAATCTAAAAATCCAGGGGAAAAGCGCGCATGGAGCACAGCCCCATCTCGGTCAGGATGCCATTCTCGCATCTGCCGCATTGATTCAAGCCTACCATACCATCGTATCACGCAACATCGATCCGCTTTCTCCCACGGTCGTTACCATCGGCACGATCAACGGCGGGGAAGCCCGCAATATCATCCCTCAAACCATCAAAATGTGCGGAACATTCCGGAGTTTCGATCCGGAAATCTATAACACGATCAAAAACCGTATGGTTCAGATCGATCAAGGGATTTCCATCACATATGGCGTTTCAGTCACTAACGATATTCGTGATTATTATCCGCCGGTCGTCAACGATTTCGATCTAACCAAACTGGCGAAGGCTTTATTAGGAAATGAAGGGACACGTCCGCTGAAACCGATGATGTTCGCCGAAGATTTCGCTTTTTATCAAAAACGATACAAAGGGTTAATGGTGATGTTAGGAACCCGCAATGAAGAACTGGGGTTTGTCCATCCGCTGCACAGTTGCTACTTCAACTTTAGAGAAGAAGTGCTTCTGAAGGGAATCGAATATTATCTTATGCTTCTAAACGCCCTGGATGCTTTCATTGATGAAGGGAGTGATTCCTGATGGCTCTCGATGCGGTAAAATCCTATTTCGCACAATTCAACATGGCGCAAAGAGTCATTGAATTCGATGTTTCTTCCGCGACGGTCGAACTGGCAGCCCAAGCGTTGGGCGTCGCACCGCAACGTATCGCGAAAACGATCTCACTGCGCCACAATGACGCTTGCCTTTTGGTTGTGGTTGCGGGAGATGCGAAGATCGACAATCAGAAATTCAAACAAACGTTTCAAATGAAAGCGCGTATGTTGACCCCCGACGAAGCGCTTCAGTTTACAGGGCATGCGGTTGGCGGCATATGCCCGTTCGCATTACCTAAAGATGTCCTTGTCTACCTCGATGAATCGCTCAAGCGTTTCGCGACCGTTTTTCCGGCCTGCGGTTCGGCGAATTCCGCGATCGAACTTACACTGGACGAACTAAGCGAATATTCCAAGAGTGACCAATGGGTCGACGTCTGTAAAGGATGGATTGAATGACATTCCGGCGGTATATTTTTACTAGGCAAACAAAGCAAATCGATTGAAAGGGTTATGCGAAAAGATGAGTAAAAGGCCGATTCCATCGTATTGATGCGAATTTAAAGCGAGGTATGCTAAAATGGAACCAGGAGGAATCCCTATGAAACATGAATGGCGTAAAGCGGAGAAAACAATCTATCTACCCAAAGAAAGCCCTACAACCGTTTCGATTCCAAACTATAAATATCTCGTGATTAAGGGAGTCGGTGATCCCAATCAGGCAGATTTCCAACATCGCGTAGAAATCCTTTTTAGTCTTTCTTACGGTATCAAAATGGCTCCGCGCAAAGGTATTGCGATCGAGGGCTATTTCGACTATACCGTCTATCCGTTGGAAGGGATTTGGGATTATTCAGCGCAGGCCAAACAAAGCGGCGTGTTCACGAAGGACCAACTTATTTACACCCTGATGATCCGCCAACCTGCTTTCGTCACCCAAAAGTTAATTGATACGGTCATCACGCTGAAGAAATTCGCCGACTATGATTCGTTATACGATCAGGTTGAAATGATTGAACAAGCCGACGGAAACTGTGTGCAGATGATGCATATCGGTTCATTCGACGATGAGCCGGCGAGTTTTGAAAAAATGCAAACCTATGTCACCCAACACGGACTTTTACGCGAAGATCTGCGGCACCGTGAAATCTACCTATCCGATTTCCGTACGACAGAAGCCGTGAAACTTCAGACGGTTTTGCGTATCTTCTTACAGTCTGCCAAAAAATAATGACGGAGGTTATTCCATGCATCGAGAATTCACCCCGCTTGTCAGACTGCCGCTTGAAAACGTAAAGAACTGCCGCGAATTAGGCGGTTATCCGACTCCTGAAGGGAGCACCCGCTGGGGAACTTTTTTGCGTTGCGGAGACATGGGGCAGATCAGCGAATTGGAGCGGGACTATCTTTTCGCTTTCGGTGTTCGTACCGTATTAGATCTGCGGACGCCCGAAGAGTGCGAAGTGTCACCGAATCCCATCGCAAAGGATCCTCGTTTTTTCTATGCGCCTTTCGATTTAATTCCGCGCACCGACCCAAACGAACACTTTTTGAAATCGGATTTATCCCGTTTGACCTTAGGTGACCTCTATGTCCGCATCCTGGACGCCACCGAGCGCGTTGGAGCCGTGTTGAACCTCATCGCAGCCCATAAGGAAGGCGCACTACTTTTCCATTGTACAGCCGGCAAAGACCATACTGGTGTCATTGCCATGTTGCTGATGGGATTGGCAGGCGTGACCACCGAAGATATCTTGGCGAATTATCAGGTATCGGCTACCCATTTGGA
>JBBQGS010000084.1:0-8034 GCA_038323255.1 Erysipelotrichales bacterium
AAAACCGCCTATCTCATCGGCGACGGTCATGGTCATCTCGAAGCAGACAGTAAATACATGGTTGTGGAATCCTGCGAATACCGCCGTCATTTCCTGGCTTATTATCCAGATTACGCGATTATCACCAACGTCGATCTCGACCATGTTGACTATTTCAAGGATGAAGCCGATTATTATCTTGCGTATGAACAATTCAGTGCGAACGTCAAAAAGAAAGTCATCTGTTTTGGGGATGATCCCTTAGTGCGTGCACTTAAACTCAAACAGGATAAATTGTTTTACGGAGTCGAAGCCGGCAATGATGTTCGGGCAACGCATATCGTCGAAACGACGCGTAATATGGAATTCGACATCGAATATTTCGGTAAACGCATCGGCCACATCCATTTACCTTTTGTCGGTCGCCATTTATTGTGGAACGCACTCTCCTGCATCACCATCGGACTGCAAGAAGGCATGAGTCTTGAGCAAATCGAGGATGGATTATCTGAGTTTAAAGGCGCAGCTCGCCGTTTCGTCGTGGAAGAGATTGGGAATAGCGTCTTCATCGACGATTATGCCCACCATCCGACCGAAGTAGCCATTACAATCGCCGCCGCAAGGTTGCGATATCCCGATAAAAAACTAATTGCGATTTTCAAACCGCACCGTGTATCAAGAGTCCTACGTTTTGCGGACGACTTCGCAAATGCTTTACTGAAAGCTGATTTCGTCGCCCTTTGTCCGTTCACGAGCATCGACGACAAAGAAGTGGGTATCGACATCGACATTACCTATCTCCAAAAACGCACCCCCGGTTCGATTGTCGTCGATGAAGGGGAAATCGACGCGCGTAAACTCGCGGCGATGCAACCAGCTGTCTATCTATTCATGAGTTCGAAAGATATTTATGCCTTCAGCGACCTTGTAAAGCGCTATCAATAATCTTGAAAATATTTACATCCTCGGTTATAATAAAACCGAGGTGAAAACCATGGATCAACTATTAACGCAACTTAGTGCCTTATCAGAACTATTGCTTCCGATTCTCGGAGTCGTCGTACTGATTTTTATTGTATTGATTTTGAATAATTTCCTAAAAATGATGAAGCAGCTATCCGGTACGGTCACGAAAGTCGACTCTACCATCCAAACCGTGGAAGACCGGTTGAATGATCTGAAAGGGCCTCTTCACACGATCAACAGGATATCGGGGAGTGTCGACTTGGTCCAGGACGCTACTGAAAACGCGGTCAAATCGCTGGTCGGTACGGTCGTTACCAATTTCGACCTTATCAAAGATTGGGTTACAGGTTATTTCGAAAACCGCAAAGTTAAAAAACAAGGGTTCGATGAACCTCTTGAATGAAAGGAAAGCCCATGTCAAACAAGGATGATGAAAAAATTGTCGAGGTAGAAAATCCGGAAGGTGAAAACGGCGAAGATAAAGCCAAAACCGTCAAACCATCAGGATTTGACGTATTCTTGAAATCCGCCAAGAGTTTCGTGAAAGATGCCAAGTTGCAGGAAAAATTCGATGTATTGAAAGAAAAGACCGGTGAAGCGGTCGATGCGGCATCCAAGAAGATCGACGAAATCCGCCATGACGAAGAATTAAAGGAAAAATTGAATACCTTTAAGGAAAACGTACAAGGTGCGGCGAGTAATGTCGTCGAAAAAGTAAAAGACAATGAAGAATTAAGCAAAGCTTTACATAATATCAAAGAAGGGACAATCGACGCAGCTAAACGCAGCGCTGAATTCGTTCACGAAAAAACTGAAGAAATCAAAGCCAATCCGGATGTTCAGAAAAAAGTCGGACAAGCCAAAGACAAAACCATCGACATTGCTGAAAAAGCGACTGATGGCTTGAAGAAATGGCTGCGTCCGGAAACCTCCGAAGAAGTGAAAGAAGAACCACTCGAAGAGCACGAAGTAAAGGAAGAATAACCGATCATGAAAAGAGTCACCATATACGACGTCGCCAACGAGGCGAAAGTTTCCTTGGCAACCGTAAGCCGAGTCATCAACGGATTAGAGATCGTACGCGAAGATACGCGTCAGCGCGTCGAAGTCGCGATCGAAAAACTGGGGTACAAACCCAACGCCATCGCCCAAGGCTTGGCGCTGCAAAAGACAACGACTATCGCATTGGTGATCCCTGAGGCAAGTTTCACCTATACCGGCCAAATCATCAACGGTCTGCTTGATGTTGCCAAAATCTACAAATATAGCATCATGCTGCATACAACGACCGAAGGTATCGTGGATATCGGCGAAATCGTCGAAACCATCATTAAAAGCCGGGTCGACGGCGTCATCATCTACAATGACAAGTTGATGATCGATGAATTGGCTTCCTTAACCAAATACAATTTCCCCATCGTATTGATTGGGAATAAGATGTCCACGGACAATATCTGCTCCGTCTATGTCGATCTTGAAAAAGCCGTCTATGAGTTGGTGACTCAGTATATCGAAAAAGGCAAGAAGAACATTGCGATTATCCAAGACCGTAAAAACAAATTCGCTGTCGATCAACTGATTAAAGGCGCGAAGCATGCGTTTGAACGTAAAGGACTGGTGTTTGACCAATTCATTGAAATTCCGCGTGAATATCGCTCTTCCTATCTTTATTTGAAAGAATATTTCCGTACGAAATCGCACGATTTGATTATCGCACACCGCGATTCGCAGGCTTTGGCGGTCGCCAACGCAGCCAGCGAAAACGGCATCAAAGTTCCGAACGATCTTGAGGTCGTATGCGTGATCGATACCAAATACAATGCGATGGTTCGTCCGCAGTTGTCCAGTTTCGCGATTCCTTCGTATGATCTGGGTGCCGTAGCAATGCGCGTTATGACCAAGATGTTGCATAACGAAGAAATCGACGACAAGGAAATCGAACTCAGTTATCTGTTTACGCCGCGTCAATCTACAAAATAATTGACGCAAGGGAATAATTGTATCTACTTGAATTGCGTTGAAGAGGACAAGTAACGAAACAGAGATCTACAGCGAGACGGTGGCCGGTGCGAACCGTCGATCGAATGTTCGTGAATACACCTTGGAGCATCCCTGAAAAAACAGGGACGAAATTCCGCGTTAAGGAGTCGAGGCCGTAAGGCAACTAAGGTGGTACCGTGCAGAAACTGCGCCCTTGGACGAGGGCGCTTTTTATTTGAAAAAAGGAGGACATATCATGGATTTTCTTCAAGAACTACAATGGCGTGGGTTAGTGAAAGATGTAACCGATTTGGAAGGGTTAAAAGAACGCATTAAGCAGCCGATGACTTTATACTGCGGATTCGACCCTACCGCCGATTCGCTGCATATCGGCAGTCTGCAACAAATACTCCTACTGAAGCGTTATCAAATGCAGGGGCATACCCCCATCGCCCTCTGCGGAGCGGCGACCGGCATGATCGGCGATCCCAGACCGACTAGCGAACGCAGACTGCTTTCACTCGACGAAGTCAATTTCAATGCGATTGCGATTGAAAAGCAATTGTCGCTCTTCCTCAGTAAAGAGGGGAAGAACGCCTTCATCGCGCTCAACAATTACGATTGGTTAAGTAAAATCAACATCCTCGATTTCCTGCGCATCTACGGGAAACATTTCAATATCAACTATATGATTGCGAAAGACACGATCGCTTCACGTTTGGATACGGGGATCTCTTTTACCGAATTCACCTATACGATTTTGCAGGCGGCCGACTGGCTCCATCTCTACGATACCTATCATTGCGACATGCAGATCGGCGGGAGTGACCAATGGGGCAACCTCACCAGCGGAACCGAACTGATCCGCAAGATCCACGGTGATAAAGCCAAAGTCTTCGGCGTCACTTCGCCGCTGATTACCAACACCGACGGATCTAAATTCGGCAAATCGGAAGGGAAGAACATCTGGCTCGATGCGAACCGCACCGATCCTTATCATTTCTATCAATTCTGGCTCAACGTCGCCGATGCGGATGTCATTGATTTCATGAAACGTCTGAGTTTCAAGTCTGTCGAAGAAATTCAATCGTTATCAATCAGTGTCGAGCAAGAACCACATCTGCGGCTTGCCCAAAAAGCACTGGCGGAAGAGTTGACCCAACTCGTTCACAAAGAAGAGGGACTCATCGCAGCGCAACGCATTACCGAAGTCCTGTTCAGCGGGGAATGGCGTAAACTGGGGGTCGAGGAACTCCGTTTGGCTTTGGCCGACGCACCTCAACACGTCATTCATGAAGATTTCCTGTTGGTCGACCTGCTGGCTCAAACGAAGATTGCCTCCTCCAAACGCGAAGCCCGCGAACTCGTGCAGAACGGTTCGATTTCGGTCAACGGCGTGAAGATGACATCGATCGAAGACTGGATTAAAAGGGAAGATGCGATTGGTCAGCAATTGACCGTTATACGCAAAGGAAAGAAAAACTATTTCGTCATCGAACACAGTGAGGTAAATTGAAATGCAATATAACTGGTATGCATTATTAGCCACCGCCATCGGCGTGCTGGTCTTGGGGATGCGGGGTTTTGAATGGAATAATCAACGTAAGATCCTGAAAAAAGCAAGCGAAAGCGGGAATCCGCTGAAACGCGAAAAAGTCCGCACGGACCGCGTCTGGGTCTACGTCGGACTACTATCGATCGCCATGGTCATGATCTTCTTCATGCAGGAAACCATTTTCACGAAAGTGATGTTGGCTGTTGTCTTCGGAATGCTATTGGCATCCGAAATCGTCGGCATGTATACGTCCTACGCTCTGTTCATCAACGAACGCGAGTTCATGTACGGTACGGAAATCATGCGTTTCAAAGGCATACGGACATTTAAACCTAGAAATAAAAAGAACATGGAAATCCATGGGATGAACGGGACGATCATATTGGTGCCCAACGCGATTGCGACTTTCATTAAGGCTAAAAAAGAAGCAAAAAAATAGCAAGCGGTCAGTTCCGTTTGCTTTTCTTGTAGAGCAGAAGAATTCCCAACCCGATTAACAGAAACGGCCAGGGGAAGATCGCCGATGAGATTCGTGAAATAATCGGAAACATGCGATCAGCTATCAAAAACAAACCCAATCCAATCAAGAACACGCCGAAGCGCCGTCCGGAGTTCATACTATCACCTCCGATGTATTTTACCACGCCTTTGAGTGATTGTGAACGGGCATTTCCCTGTGGTATAATACGACGGAGGTAAAACATGCGAAAAATACTATTGGCTTTATTCATCGTCTTCTCTGCGAGCGCCTGCCAATCCGCCGCCCAAAAACAATATGCTGCCAACGTGCAGAAATACAACGCGTACTATACCGCGATTTTAAACAACGATAAATTTTTGAGCGATTCGGGCAATTATGACATCACAGCCGTCATGAACAAACTGTCCGCTACCGAATACCGTTACGATGTCATCATCGACAATCCGCGCATCGCGATGTTCGATGTGGAAATCCTGGTGATCGAGAATGACAAATCATTGGAGATTTCAAGTCAGGTCATGCCCAGTGTAGGCTTGTTTGAAAACGAAGAATATAACCTCGTTCCGTTTCAAGTGAATCTCAAAGACGGATTCACGAAAGGATTTGGACTCAGCGGTACCGTTAAAACACCGGCCATCGATTTGAAAGTGATGGTTGTATGGCGTGATTACGCCAAAGTGTCGCAAAATCGCGAATACTTCGACCTGAAAATCCAATTCGTCGATCAGGTCCAGGAATAACATGGACAAAAGCAATTTCCGTAAACAATCCATCGTTGCCGGAGGACTTACCAGCACCGCCGGCATCTTTTTATCGAAAATCTTGGGGATCATCTACGTCGTACCTTTCTCCGCCATGGCGGGGGAGAATCTGACCTACTATGCCAGAGCTTATTCGATCTACGATGTCATATTAAGCATCACGGTCGCCGGCATTCCGTTCGCAATTGCCACGATGATCGCCAAATATGTTGTTCGCGATGACTATAAAACCGTTGTTTTGATTCGTAGACTATCCACTGGGATTTTGATGGTGATGGGTTTTCTGGCGATGATGTCAGTTATTTTCTTTGCTGGACCGATCGCCGGATTCACCCTGAAAGCCGCCGCCGGATCCATCGAGTATGAACGTACGAAAATCGTCCTGATGATCATTTCCCTCGACATGTTCTGCGCTCCGCTGTTGAGCAGTTTTCGCGGCTTTCATCAAGGTTTCAAGAACCTGCGATCTTATGCCTTCTCGCAAGTTCTCGAACAATTCAGCCGCATCGTGTTCTTGTTGGGACTCGGTTTCCTGGCTATCTACATCTTTCATGCGGATTCCATGTGGGCCGTCTATTTCGCCATTCTCGCAACATCTGTCAGTTCAGTGGTCGCCATCATCTATTTCCTGTTTATCGATCAACGTGACTATCCCGAGATCAAAGACAAAGCCAAACAACAGGAGTTTCCGCCGGTTCCGACTAAAACCATCCTGCGCGAAATGTTCACGATCGCCATTCCTTATGTGGTCATGATCATCCTCGGCAATAATATGAACATCGCGAATCTTTTATTTTTCAACCAAGCGATGCTGGCTCATGGGGAAACGATGATTCAAACCAATTTGCTCTATTCGATCCTTTCCTTTACCAGCGCTAAACTGATGAGCATCCCGATTGTCGTTTCGATAGGATTCTCAATCGCAATCATACCGTACCTCACGACCGCCCTTGAGCAGGGCGATCGTAAACTCATGCGCAAATATGTAGAAGATGCGATGGATACTGTCCTTTATCTGGGCGTTCCCCTGTGTTTCTTCCTGTTTGCGATCTCAACCGAAATCTACTATGTCATGTATGGGCCGCTGAATTATCAGTTGGGCGGCTATGTCCTGTCAATCGCCTCGGCAGTCGCACTTCTGAGCACCTTCAATCCTATTCTAAGCTCATTGATGATGACACTGCGCCTGCGCAAAATCAATATCCTGAACCTGTTGATCGGATTCGCGATTGCCTTGGTCACAATTTATCCGTTCGTAATCTGGTTCGGTTTTCCCGGTGTGATCCTTTCCAGTGTGACATCTTCACTCTTCATCATGGCCGCCAATCTCTACCGTATCCACGAAAACACCGGTTTCAGTTTCCGTACGCTCATGAAGCGTCTGATGGTGATCGGTCTGGGCATCGCATCGATGCAGATCGTGTTCATGTTGCTAAGGCTTATGAAGCTAAATGTCGTCCAACCCAGTCGATTGGTATCTCTCTTTCTGCTTAGCATCTATGGAATACTAGGTATCGCGGCTTATATTGGCATGACTGGTCTCTTCTCACTACCGCAAATTTTGTTTAATACGAATCTGGCTAAATTGAAAGCAAAGGTATTCCGCAAATGAGACTCGATAAAATACTGGCCCATCTGGGCTACGGATCACGCAAAGAAGTCAAAAAATTCATCCGCGCCGGACAAGTTCTTGTGAATGGGGAAATCGTTCGCGATGACGACCTGCATGTCGAACCTGACGAAGACGAAATCATCGTAGGCGAGGAACAGCTTGCCTACAGTTCAATCGTCTATTGGATTCTAAACAAACCCCAAGACGTCGTCAGCGCCACCCTCGATTCACGCTATCCTACCGTTATCTCGCTATTACCGCAAGGAGCCGGACACGGAGTATTCCCTGTTGGAAGGCTGGATATCGACACTGAAGGTCTGCTTGTGCTAACCAATGATGGTGCACTGGCCCATACCTTGCTTTCCCCCAAGAAACACGTGGAAAAGGAATATGAAGTCGATCTGAAAAAAGACTGGGATCCCCGTTTCGAAACACATTTAAACAGCGGTATGCTGATTGGCGATCCCGACTACCAATGCAAACCGGCATTTTTGAAAGTATTGGGACCGCGTACCATCCGCTTGATCATCACCGAAGGGAAGTACCATCAGGTAAAACGCATGATGGTCGCCTGTAATAATGAAGTGACGCATTTGAAACGTGTCCGGATGGGGATGCTGAAACTTGATCCGACCTTGGCACTTGGCGAATGCCGGCCGATGACTTCCACCGAACTTGAAGATCTGCAGAAAACACATGA
>JBBQGS010000085.1:0-7892 GCA_038323255.1 Erysipelotrichales bacterium
ACCGTTTCCGCATGGCTAGTCCTGACGGAACGTTGTTTTTAGCCCAACTCGAGCTACAGGATAGTCGGGCTTACGCTTTAATGTTGGAAGTTATATCCGAAGAGAATGAAATGCAAACCAAGGTGACGCTGATTCAATCGCTGATCAAAGGCGAACGATGGGACTACTTCCTGCAGAAAGCGACCGAATGTGGTGTAACCCGTATCGTTCCATTTGTCAGTGAACGTTGCGTTGTGAAATTCGATGCCAAGTCCGACCAGAAGAAACTCGATCGTTGGCGCAAGATTGTACGTGAAGCAGCCGAACAAAGCCGCCGCAACTTCATTCCCGAAGTGACCAATCCGATTGATTTCACCGCATTATCCGACTATCTTGGTGATATGAACTATGTCGCTTATGAGGGTGAATCCGCATCGGACCACCAGTTGAACAGTATTTTATCCTTTCCGTTAAAAACATCGGTCTTAATCGGTTGCGAGGGTGGCTTCTCGCGACGCGAAATGCAGCGCTTCATTCCGCTTGGATTTGTTCCGGTTGGCCTGGGTAAGCGTATTCTACGTGCCGAAACCGCCGCAATCGTCGCATTGACCCTGATTGAAAGCAAGAAAACCTATATAAAATGAAAAAACTGATCCAGATTCTCCGCAAAGCAAACAACCTTACCTTCAAATCGAACAGTGAAGATACGGCGTATGTGAAAGCGATGAAAACCAAATTCGAAGAATATCATCTGCCTTTCGATGTAAAGGACGATTTTTCATATTTTCGCAGCCGTATCCTTTACCGCAGCATCCAAAACAAAGAAGCGTTCGAACAAAGTTTCGATAAAACGCGGAATCAACTCATTGAACTGTGGGATTCGCTGAATTATCAGGAACGCAATAGATTGGCGAATTTGGATATCAACCAAATTAAGGAGAGTCTTCCTTATCTGGCAAGCAGCGAGGGCAGAATCTGGATCCCGTTTTTCGACGATCTGCTGAATTCGCTCTATGACCATCAGATTGCGATCTTCGAACTTCCCCAATATTTCAGACTCTATCGTCAGTTTGCTGATAAAACCATAAAGCTTGAATCCCGCGGCATCGCGTTGTGGACGTCAGGTTTCGTGGAATGGCTCAATGTCGCCCAGGACGATGCGACGCTCGTGTTCTACTACGAACCGATGCATTGTTTGTATCGCTTAAATGACCGATTTGAACTCACTGCATTTCCTCTATATAAAACACCTGAAACCAAGGCGAATCTTGAAAATCTTAGAGAGTTGGGTGAAACTTTGCTGAAGAATGAAGAATATCCTTTCATCAGCGCACTATTAGAGTCAAGGCTGGTGGACGATAAAACGAAACTTCGCATCGGTGCCTATGTGAAAAAGAACTATACAAGCCAAGGGATTAAGAGATGACTACGTTTGCGATAGCGACCCTTGGGTGTAAAGTGAATTCGTTCGAATCTGAAAGTTATCTGGAAAGTCTGGCCGAACTGGGCTATACGGAAGTTGATTTCAAACAGAAAGCCGATGTCTATATCATCAATACCTGCTGTGTCACCAATACCGCCGCATCTAAGAGCCGCCAGCGTATCAGTCAAGCCAAACGCAGTAATCCCGATGCCTTGATCTGTGTGGTCGGTTGTTATGTGCAGACAAATGCGGAAGAACTAAAGACAAAGATGGACATCGATATCCTGGTCGGTGCCAACGGTAAGCACCAACTTCCACAGCGCATCCGCGATGCAATCGAGCGCTATCCCTCAACGCCATCCGATCTATCAAGCGATGTTTTCGCTTTTGAAGATTTGAAAGTGAAGAAGTATGTTCACCAAACCCGCGCTTTTTTGAAAGTCCAGGACGGATGCGACCAATATTGCGCTTATTGTATCATTCCGACGGCACGCGGCAGGGAGCGCTCGCAGGCACCTGAATTCGTCTTGCAGCAAGCACTCATGCTTAGCCAGAGTCATCCCGAAATCGTGCTTGCCGGCATCCATACCGGCCGTTACGGGAAAGAATACGGGTATGACTTGACGCAACTCATCCGCGCAATATTGGATAAAGCGCCAAAACTGCAGCGAATCCGCATCTCCAGTATCGAAGTGACCGAAATCACGGATACGCTCATTGAAATGATGAAACACGAACCGCGCATCGCACGTCATTTGCATATCCCGATCCAATCTGGATGCGACACGACCTTAAGGAGTATGAAGCGGCCTTATACAGTTGAAGCGTTTCTTCAGCGGATCGCATATATACGCAGGGAAATCCCTGACATTTCGATTTCGAGTGATCTTATCGCGGGATTTCCCCAAGAAAACGACGACGATTTCCTTATGACGCTAAATACGATGAAGCAAGCTGCTTTCTCTTTCCTGCATGTCTTCCCGTATTCCAAACGCGAAAGCACTGCGGCGGCTTCCATGCAAGGACAAAATAGTCCACAGTGCAAAAAACAGCGGGTACAGGCTGCGCAACTGCTCTCGAACCAACTCAATAAAAACTACCTGCAGAGTTTTATCCAAAAGACGCTAACGGTCATCATCGAAGAAACGAATGAAACGGGTTATTTCGGACACAGCAGTGAATATATTCCGGTGATCATCAAAAAAACGGTAGCTCATCAGCCCAAAGAAAGCATCGAAGTGATTGCCGTCGAACAATCGAACGGCAACTTGATCGGAGAAGAAAAATCATGGTAAGTCTAGCCAGTCTAATCGTAGGCGCCAAAGCGCTGCCGATTGAAAACCTCATGATGGATTCGCGTGTCGCCTTACCGCAGTCCATGTTTTTCTGCGTGAAAGGGTTAAAGAACGACGGACATCAGTTCATCGACCAGGCCATCTTTAACGGTGCCATCTGTATCGTGTACAGCGATGAGATCGAAGTCTATCGCGATGGGATCGAATACATCAAAGTCGACAACGTGATCGAAGTTCTCAATGACTGCGCCGATCTTTTCTATGGGAAACCAAGTTCCAAACTGAATGTCATCGGCGTTACCGGAACCAACGGGAAATCGACCATCGCACTCACCATTAAAAACATTTTCGATCATTTTCAGCCTACCGGCTACATCGGCACAATTTCAATTGAATTCGGTGACGTGAAAACGCTGCCCTTACTGACCACACCCGAAATCACGCAAGTTCATCATATCCTTGCCCAAATGGTCGACGCCGGGATGAAGGCCGTGACCTTAGAAGTGTCAAGCCAGGGCTTGGAACAGGCACGTGTAAATTCAGTCGATTTCAATACCGCCATCTTCACCAACTTAACCCACGATCATCTGGATTATCACGGCACGATGGAAAACTATTTTTTGGCTAAATCAAGACTCTTCAATCTGATCGGCAGCGATAAGACCGCGATCATCAACATCGATGATCCGTATGGGAAGCGTTTGGCGCAGACCTGTCTTGCCAAAGTTGTTTCCTATGGCATCCAAAATCAAGCTGTCTACATGGCGAAGAACATCCAGATTCTTTTCGATAAGACAACCTTTGATTTACACTGTTACGACGAAGTATATGCGGTCGAAACCAACATGGTCGCGCTCTTCAATGTCTATAATCTGTTGGCGGTCATCGCGGCCTGCCATGAAAACGGCATGACGATCGAACGTATTTTGGAGTATGTTAAAAGCATCGATCCGGTCGATGGACGGATGGAACGCATCGAATCAGGGCAGCCATTTAACGTTATCGTCGATTATGCCCATACCCCGGACGGATTCGAGAAGATTTTCAAATTCGCCGACGATATTACGCCCAAAGGGAAACGTATTTTAGCGGTATTCGGTGCGGCCGGGAAAAGAGATACCAAGAAGCGCCCCATCTTAGGTGAAATTGCCGATCGTTTTTGCGACATGATCATTCTGAGTGAGGAAGACCCGCGCAATGAAACCCCGCATGGGATTGCGGAACAGATTGCCAAAGGCATCACCCGCTGTAATTACAGTATCGTCGAAGATCGCTATGATGCTATACGCCAAGCCTTGGAAATCGCCAATGAAGGCGACACCGTGCTGATACTTGCCAAAGGCAATGAAACTTACATGTACCGCGAATTCGGACGGGAAGATTGGATCGGCGACGATGCGGCCTGTCGTGAGATTCTGCGTGACGTTATTCTCAACAAGGAGGAGATCTTATGACTCTCAACAAATACATCGATCACACCTTATTAAAACAAAACAGTACGTTGGCTCAAATCACCAAACTCTGCGAAGAGGCGAAGGAATATGAATTCGCCAGCGTCTGCATCAATCCGACCTGGGTTAAAACCTGCGCCGGATTATTACAGGGCACCGACGTCAAAGTCTGTACCGTCATCGGCTTCCCGTTAGGAGCCACCAGCACCGCATCCAAAGCATTTGAAACTTCGGCCGCACTTAAAGACGGCGCCCAGGAATTCGACATGGTTATCAACATCGGTGCCTTGATCGACCGGAATCTCGCTTTCGTGCGCGACGATATAAAAGCCGTCGTAAATGCGGCCAATGGCAACACTGTCAAAGTCATTATCGAGACCTGCCTTTTGAGTGATGAGGAAAAAGTGCTGGCATGTCAGGCATCCGTGGCTGCGGGAGCGCATTTCGTCAAGACCTCGACGGGCTTTTCCAGCGCCGGCGCGACCGTCCAAGACGTTGCTTTGATGAAAGAAACAGTCCAAGGTAAAGCGTTGGTAAAAGCCGCCGGAGGGGTACGCAGTCTCGCCGATATGCAGGCGATGATCGATGCCGGTGCCGACCGCATCGGTACATCCAGCGGCGTACAATTAGTCGCCGGTGAGAAAATAACCCACGGATACTAAGTTAATTCGTGAAGAAAGTGTTGTAAGTTCTTGCATTTTTATCGGCATTTGGTATAATTACCATGCTTGTATCAGGAGGGAGGCTTAGAATGCCAAAAATTGTTATTAAAGAAAATGAAGTTTTAGACGAAGCTCTGCGTCGTTTCAAACGTTCAGTTTCTCGCAACGGAACCCTCGCTGAAGCTCGCAAAAGAGAGTTTTACGTAAAACCCGGTGTCCGTCGTAAATTGAAGTCGGAAGCCGCAAGAAAAGCAAAGCGTTCGAAATAGAAGCACCCGCTTCTATTTTTTTATGTTTTTTTATCCTTTATCGGTTAAAATATATTTAGTAAAGGGGGCTCACCTTGGACCAACAATGTATTTTTCCCTTACCTGAGATGTCGATGGATGAATCGAAAGAACTCTTCGGCCAACAGGATAAGAATATCGCGATCTTAAGCCAGGTTTTCGACACGGAATTAGTGTTGCGGGCGGATACGATCATTATCGGAAGTGAAGACAAAACGCTGTGCACTCAGATCCTATCAACGCTTGAATCGCTGCTTTCCATCTTACGCGATGGTCAGATTGTGGATGAGCGCGATGTGATTTATCTCTCGAAACTAATTAAAAATAAGAAGTCGCTCAAAGTTGGGGAACTTACCGCCGTTTCATTAGGCCGTAACCTAGCCGGTAAACTCATCTTCCCCAAAACGCTGGGGCAGAAACAATATGTCGAAGCGATGCGCAAACACGACATCGTATTTGCCATCGGTCCAGCCGGAACAGGGAAGACCTATCTCGCAGTTGTTTATGCGGTCCAGTTATTGAAGTCGGGCGACATCCGCAAGATCATTCTGACCCGTCCGGCAGTGGAAGCTGGCGAAAACCTCGGATTTCTGCCCGGTGACCTGAAAGAGAAGGTCGACCCCTATCTGCGCCCGCTCTACGACTCACTGCATGACATGTTGGGGGTTGAACTGGTCGACAAGTATATCGAGAAGGGGATCATCGAAATCGCGCCCCTGGCCTATATGCGCGGCCGTACGTTGGAAGACGCCTTCATCATTTTGGATGAAGCGCAGAACACCACCAACGTACAGATGAAAATGTTCCTGACGCGCATGGGTTTCCATTCCAAAATGGTCATCAACGGGGATATCACGCAAGTCGACCTCAAATTCGGTACCTCCGGACTGATCGCCGCCAATACGATCCTGAAAGAAATCAAAGAACTGTGTTTCGTCGAACTGTCGAGTTTGGATGTCGTACGTCATCCGTTGGTGCAGAAAATCATCGACCGTTACAAGGAGTGTGAGTAACATGGGAAAAATTATGTTTGTGGACGACGAAAGCAATATCCGTCGTTTGGTCGGTTATGACTTGAAAACAGCCGGGTATGAATATGCCTTGTGTGAAGACGGACAGCAGGCCTATGAAGCCGCAAGTAAGGACGCATTTGATGTCATCGTGATCGACTGGATGATGCCCCGCATGAGCGGTATCGAACTGGTTCAAAAACTACGCCAGGAACACAATCAGGCGATATTGATCATGCTGACGGCCAAAGACGACGAAGAAAATCTGCTCGAAGCGTTTGAAGCCGGCGTCGACGATTATGTGACCAAACCGTTTTCATCGCGCGAACTGTTGGCGAGAATTGCCGCCCATATGCGCAGACTGAATCAGAAACAGACCAAGACGCTGCGGTTCGGACCGATCGTGATGGATTTGACGCGCCGCGATGTACTGATCGATAATAAGCTGATCGATCTGACCAAGAAAGAATTCGAACTGCTTGAATTCTTCCTTAAAAACACCAACATCGTACTTTCACGCGACACCATTTTAAATGAAATCTGGAACTTCGATTATGACGGCGATACGCGCATCGTCGACGTCCATATTTTCAAACTCCGCAGTAAACTGGCGCATACCAGCGCTTCGATCCGTTCATCGCGCGGCATCGGCTATATCCTGGAGGAGCTGCAGTGAAACTCCGCCGTGTTTTAATCGTCCTGTTGGCACTGGCTGGTTTTTTCATCGCAGGCATGACGAACGTCATCCCGTTTTGGATGGCATATCTGGGTGGGGCGGTGTTCATTGCGGGGTTTGTCTATCTGTTTGAACAGGAAAACCAAAGCAGGCTGAACCGCATCGAAACCTCGTACCACCGCGAAATCCTCGCGAGTGATAAAGACCGCATCCTGAAAACGAAACAACTCGAAATCGTCTTCCAAAACATCCCCACGCCGTTGGCGCTGATGAACCTGAAAGGCGAGATTGCCATGAACAACGAACCTTTCCGCCGTTTCTACGTGAAACAACCACCTGAAGTCGTCGACTATCTAAGTGAAGCGATCCAAGTGGAAGTCCGCAACTTCATGAAGGATTCCTATCTGAAAGAAAGCTCGGTTATCAAAAACATCCATGTGATCGACCGCGATTATCTGACACTAGCCATCCCGTTTCAAGAAAACCGGCGGTATTCCGGCTGCCTGCTGATCTTCCAAGACGTCACTTTTTATATGGAAGGGGACCGTATGCAGAAACGTTTCATCGCCGATGCGTCGCACGAACTGCGCACGCCGCTGTCGGCGATTAAAGGAATGGCGGAAATTCTTAATCGTACCGATTTCAGCGACGATGAAACACGGGCGGAATTCCTGGCGCAAATCCAAGAAGAAAGTTCGCGTATGGAAACGATCATCCAGGACTTATTGTCCCTTTCGCGCCTCTCGTCCAACAAAGTCGTGCTGCAACCGCAACGCGTGAGTCTCTTTGATGTCATCGAAAACAGTTTCTCGACGCTCAAGCAGGAATTTCAAACCAAAGATGTTCAATTCATCAACGACACCAAAGAATGCGGCGCCATCACGATGGACCCGCAGAAAATGCAAACTGTCTTCACCAATCTTTTCGCCAACGCCATTCATTCGACCGATCAAGGATTCGTGAAAGTAAGTTGTTCAGCGACTCCCCACGCGGTCGAAATCAAAGTGCAGGATAGCGGAGCGGGAATTCCTCAAGAAGACCTTCCGTATATCTTCGACCGTTTCTATCGGGTGGAAAAGCATCGCGCCCGCAGCAGCGGCGGGAGCGGA
>JBBQGS010000086.1:0-7849 GCA_038323255.1 Erysipelotrichales bacterium
TTTTTTCGAGGGCCTTACCCATCGCTGCGTTTACTTTCCCGACGTGGCCCGTCCGGTCGCTACGCTCATAGCGTTCCAGTTTGTGTTCGCCCCCCGCGTGGCGCTCCGCGACCGGACGGTCATCGTCGGGAATGATACCGAAGCGATGATTCAGGCCATCGAAAAAAACGCCGCTTGTTTAGTCACGGTTTGGTGCGACGAGATCTCGCCCGAAGTTATCGCGCATGCCAAAGCAAAAGGCTGCGTGATCATCAAATCAGGCCATGGGACGCTGAATACTTCACGTTACATTTATTACTCGACGCCAGTGAAACTGATCATGACGAAAAACCTGATCACCTTCAATAAATCGGAATATGTCGATGATGTTTCCAACAAAATCATCAAGACCCGTTTTCGCACCTATCCGGTCGTAGATGATAAGAACCGTGTATTGGGCTTGATTTCCCGTTTCCACTTGTTGAACGCTAAACGCAAACGGATTGTGTTGGTTGACCATAATGAAGTGTCGCAGGCAGTCGAAGGAATCTTAGAAGCGGATCTGATTGAGATCATCGATCATCACCGCATCGGGGATATCCAGACCAACAAGCCGATTTCATTTCGCAACCAACTGGTCGGAAGTACAGCAACGATCGTGGCGAGTCTCTATGAAGAAGCAAGACTGATTCCGGAAAGAGCGATCGCGGGACTGTTATGCAGCGCCATCGTATCCGATACGCTTAATTTCAAATCACCGACGACCACACCGACCGATTTCTATACCGCCCAGCATTTAGCGCAAATCGCCAATCTCAATATCGCTGAACTTGCGAAAGAAATATTCACCTATGGGGCAGCGATGGCGGACAAGACGATGGTCGAAATCATCGAACATGACATTAAAGAGTTCAATATCAATAATACCAAGTTGATGGTCGGACAGATGAGTCTCTACGATATTGCGCAGTTGGAACCGCTGAAAGAAGATCTGGTGAAAGCGATGAACGAGTATGCCGAACGCAAAAAGCTCGACCTGCTGCTTGTCTTATTTACTTCACTGCAGCAAAACGGTTCCGCCATGCTTTATGCAGGCAAAGAAAAATGGCTTGCGGAAGAAGCATATCCGGGCATCGACAATATCAATTTGCAGATCTTCGAGGATATCGTATCACGTAAGAAACAGGTCATTCCGCGCGTATCCGCGGTCATTCAGGAAAACAAACTGTAGGAGTCAACATGAAAAAACTAGGTTTAGCCATCATCGGAACAGGATGGATCAGCGCAGCATTTATCCAAGCCGCCCGTATGAGTGAAGATTACGATGTACTATGTGTCTATTCGCGCACCCTCGAAAAGGGACAAAGTTTTGCGGATGCGAACCAAATCCCGAAAGTATATACCGATTTGGAAGCGATGTTGAGCGATAAAGCCATCGATGTCGTCTATATCGCATCTCCCAACGATATGCATTATCCGCAAGCGAAACAGGTAATGCTGGCAGGAAAAGATGTCATCGGCGAAAAACCGTTGGTTTCGACTTTGCGTGAAATGGAAGATTTGGTCACCGTAATGGAGGCAACCCAGCAGATCGCGGTCGAAGCCCTTACCTTACGGCATGTCCCCAATCTTCAGATTATCAAAGACAATCTTAAACGCATCGGAGAGTTGAAATTGGTGCGTGCCGACATGAGCCAGTTCTCGAGCCGCTATCCTGCTTTATTACAGGGCAATGTCACCAATGTGTTCGATCCTGCCCATTCCGGCGGTGCACTATACGATATCGGCATTTATCCGTTATCGCTTGTATTATCTGTATTAGGTAAACCGTTATCGTCTTCCTTGCATGCCAACAAGCATGCCAACGGCATCGATCTTTCGGGAATCCTACTGTTGGATTATCCCCGCTCTAAAGTTGTCTGCACTTTCTCCAAGGATTGCTACGGTCCCAACAGTACAATCTTTGAAGGCGATCAAGGTTATTTGCAGATCGACGGAGCACCTAGCCGGATTGCCAATGTTACCTTGGTGACTCCGCAGGGTAAAGAAGAATTGGGTGTTAGTGAAGTTGAACAAACCATGTTCTACGAAGCGGTCGCATTCGCGGTATTACTTAGGACACGCGACGCTCAAACATTGTTTGACCTGACCCGCCATTCTTTGCTTCTTGCCGATATCATGGAAGAGGGAAGAATTGAAGCAGGAGTGACCTTTAAAGCCGACCAACGATAAGATTTTACTCATCTTACATGATCTTAACCGTAACTTAACCGAGTCATGAAGTTGATATCTTTTCTTTTATCCGATACATCACTATAATGATGTTACAAGGAAGGTGTTCGTATGAAACTCATCGTATCCAAAGATTATTCTGAAACCAGCGCCAAAGCCGCTCAGATCATACTCGATCAAATTCAACAAAAACCTGCTTCTTATATTGCTTTGCCTTCCGGACCCACGCCAATCGGTATGTTCGAAAAACTGGTAGCTGCCTACCAAAACAAAAAAGTCGATTTCTCGAAAGCCCACTTCATGGGTGTGGACGAATATTTCGGCTTGGCCAATGATCATCTTGACAGTGTCTCCAACAGTCTGAATGAACGGTTCTTCAAACTTTGCCATATCCGTCCCGACCAGATTCATCTGATCAACGGAGCCAACGACCCCGAAACGGAATGCATCGAGCAAGGACGTTTTCTGGATGAAATCGGCGGACTTGACTTGATTGTGACCGGTATCGGACTCAACGGCCATCTGGCTTACAATGAACCGGCTGAAAGTTTATCACCGCGCGTCCATGTGAATGGACTAGGTGAAAATACCCGCCTTAGTCTGTTGAAGGATTTCAGCGACCAAACTGAGATCCCTTCGCAAATCATTACGTTGGGACTGGCTGATTTTCTTAATGCACGCAAATTGGTGGTCATCGCGACCGGACCTTCGAAGTCATCGGTCGTACGCCGTTTGGTTCAGGCGACCAGCGTTTCGACTTTCTTTCCCGCATCCTTTGTCTTACTACATCGCGACGCCATTCTGAGTGTCGATGAAGTTGCGGGTAAAGAGCTTTATCCGGATTTGACGATTCCAACCAACGTTTGCTAGAAAAAAGCCTTCCAATAACTGGAAGGTTTTTTCACGGGCGTATGTAAGCGAAATGCTCCGTTTGTAGTAAGGCGAGTTGCCCGACGCCCGAAGGAACAGGTCGGACTCCTGTTATCAGCTGGTCGACCGTAATGCCACTCGATTTCATCGCGTTAAGGCAGGCATAGACTTCCGCATGGTTTTTTAGTAATGTGAGGATGTTTGTCTCATGTTCGTTTTGTTTGGCTAGAATGTTGATCGCACCACCATTAACCACCAAAGCAAGGCGTCGAACGATGATACTATCATCGGAAAGCAGGTTAAGCATATTCTTTATTACCATCATTGTCTTTTCTGTCTCGTCCAAGTGGAATACGACCAATACTTTGGGTTTATTCATGTTCATCAGGGTTTGACCTCAATTTCTAGAACCAATTTGGGATAATCGGCAGAACCGCTTTTTTGTTTGACCAATACGCGCGAAATGCGTCCGGCAGCCTGATACAGGCGTACACGGTCGGTGCTGTTGTGTGGAAGGTATCCCAACGTTTGATAGGCGCGGTTTTGGACTTCATAACAGTGTTCGTCAAGATTATACTGAAGCGTCACGAGTTCCAGCGGTTTCAGGGTTTCGATCAGAAAAGGGCGGGAGGAACCATCGGCGTTCTGCCCTTTGGTTTTAATGGCACACAGTGTCCAGGCATGCGGATTCTGGGGCTGATGATGTACGACACGGACTTCTTCCACTTCACCGCGCGCCTCTTGCGGACGGCGTAAAAACAGAAAAAGTAACACGCACAGGATCACAAACAGAAGAAGATAGGGGAGATAGTCCATAGATTAACCTCTTTCTTCAAGTTCGATGTAGGAAGGCAATGTGATCGGTCTGTTTTTTTGGGCATAGAACGCGATTCCTTCATGATGCATCAACTAGACTTTTTCACTCAACCGGGTATCAACAGGGAACAACAAAGCATCGTCACGAAGAATACAAGTAATTTGGGTGAAAGCCTCGCGTGCATTCCACTCTTGGGAAATCGCATTCAGACAATCAAGGAGTTCTACCAGATTTTTCGTAACATAAGTAAATGGTACAATCGGTAATCTTGACTTCAGCAGATTCTTTAACTCGGGTACGAAACCGCGGTTTGCTTCGATCCAATCCAAAGCGATCAGTTCGTCCGCTTCAACATAACGATATTCTTCGTAGATGGTCGGGGTAAAAACATCCGTAGTGAACACCCTGTAAAGATACAGAATGGATGATTCGTCTTCAATTTTTGTCCAGCGTGCGATATCGTTCAGTTCAACATTGCCTTCTTCGCGAAATTCACGTTTCAATGCCTCGATTACGGTTTCATTCACTTCGACTTTACCGCCCGGCATTTCCCATTTGCCAAGTTGCGGCGAACGCATGCGCCGACCGACCAGCAACCGCCCCGCTTCATCAGTTAATATTCCGATCGCGACTTCAAGTTTCAGCGTCATGATTTTACCTCTACCTACAGTATACGCAATTCATTGCCTTTGGACTATACCTGCTTTACAATGAAAGAAAGAAAAAGGTGATTTTATGAACGTCGCATTTCTCTATGATTTCGATAAGACGCTGACACCCAGGGATATGCAGGAATATGGCTTTATCGAAGCGTTGGGTATCAAGGAAGCCAGTGAGTTTTGGCAGCTTGTGACCAAAACGGCCGAAGACGAAAACATGGACCGGATTTTGTCTTACCTTTATATCATGGTGAAGCAGGCAAAACAAAAGGGATTGAAACTTACGCAAGAAATGCTTTCTTCTTACGGGTCGCAAGTGACGTATTTTCCCGGTGTCGAGTCCTGGTTCAAAATCGTCAACGAAATCGGTTTGGGCATGGGAATCAACGTCCAACATTATGTTGTTTCCTCGGGACTGAAGGAAATCATCGATGCGAGTGCGATCGCTAAGGAATTCAAGCGGATCTATGCCTGTGAATTTTTGTATGATGAAAACGGCGAAGCGATCTGGCCGAAACTAGCAATCAATTATACCAACAAAATGCAATTTATCTTCAGAGTTAACAAAGGCATCCTCGACATCAACAACGATGTGGATCTAAATAGCTATATGGCCGACGAAGACCGACCGGTGCCTTTAACCAATATGGTGTATTTCGGAGATGGACTAACGGATGTACCGAGTATGAAACTGGTGAAGACCGGTGGGGGACATTCTATCGCCGTGTATACCGAAACGAACAGGTTGGCTGCTGAAATGCTGGCGAAACACGGCAGGGTCGATTTCATCGCCCCGGCTGATTATTGTGCCGATGGGCAACTGATGGACATTGCACGCAGGATATTGAAACATCTTGCGGCACTGGACGAGCTACGCAACGTAACCTGGAAAGGGGAAGAACATCATGACTGAAAACCATCACAATTCCGAACGGTTTCTGGACGCATTCTCGCGCATCGAAGGGGAAATGACGCGCCGCATCCGGGCTAACCGATATGTAAGCTATAGCGAAATGATCCACCTGATGGCAAAAATGGATCGTACCTATGCACGCTACACACGCTTGTTGGAGGAATTCGGCGATCTGCGCAACGCGATCGTGCATGAACGGATCGACGGGGAAGTGATTGCGGAACCGCATCTCAAACTCGTACTGGAAATCGAACAACTCGCGGTTTTATTGACGCAACCGCCCAAAGTGAAAGATTTCTTCGTGCGCGATGTGAAAGTGTGCTATCAGGAAGAATTATTGGGAGATGTGATGGTAAGGATGATGAAGGATAAGTTCTCCAAAATCCCGACCTACGACCGCCAACAAAAGTTCATGGGCTTACTGACGACGGACGCGATCACGTATTATTTGGCTACACATATTTCGGAAGTCCAACAGTGCATTCCCAAAGTATCCGTACTTGAGGTTGTGGCATCCGACGATAAGGCCAGGGAAGTGAGTTTTATGGGTCTTGAG
Source organism: Erysipelotrichales bacterium (assembly GCA_038323255.1). Taxonomy (GTDB): domain Bacteria; phylum Bacillota_I; class Bacilli_A; order Erysipelotrichales; family Erysipelotrichaceae; genus GWE2-51-13. The sequence goes on from JBBQGS010000086.1 coordinate 6,027, forward strand.
ACTTCGCTGGTCGGCATCGTAAGTGAATTTGAACGAAATCTATCCTTGGGTATCAAACTGAACGCGGTATTATTGACCCAGGATGGCACGCGCAATCAAAAACCGTTGGGTATCGTCACGATGAGCGATCTTCCGCAAATCTATGAGAAACTAAACAAAAATATTTTGTAGGGGGACACGATGTTTCGTCGCTATTTGAATTTACCCAGGGAAGTGTTTATCGCAACCCTGGCAACCGTCATCAATAATCTCGGGAACGTCACCGCTCCCTTTTTAACGTTGATTCTGTCCGTCAGACTCGGATTCTCGCTACCCTTAACCGCCGCCGTCCTATCCCTAAAGACCATCCTGCAGATCGGGGGTGTCGCTTTGGGAGGATTGGCAAGTGACCGGTTCAGCCGCAAAGCCGTCATTCGCTTTGGCGGATATCTTGCGACCATTACCTATATCTTGATGGCTTTCTTCGTTGATCGTCCGCTGGTGGTTCTTGTCCTTCTGGGGATCAATTCTGTTGCCCAAGCGACCATCGATCCCGCGCTAAACGCGCTATTGATGGATATCGTACCGGCCGAGTATCAGCGCGATGCTTCTGCGATGAAGTATTTCGGACTGAATCTCGGGTTTTCCATTGGTCCATTATTGGCTGCCTTCCTCTACAAGAACAGTCTGCCTCTTCTTTTTCTGATTGACGGGATCACATTGGGAATCGCAGTCTTTCTCAACGAACACTATATTCATGAAGTCTATAAGGCGGATCGCGAACATAGGAAAAAATGGATGCTCAGCGATCTGTTTGCCAACAAAGCACTGCTAGGATTCAGTCTTTCCATCGTACTTGTATTCATCGTATTTTTCCAATATAGTTTCGGATTGCCGCTGGCACTTAAGGATGTCCTTCCTCAAAACAGTGAACTATTCTATGGCACCCTGATGTCGCTCAATGCGATCGTGGTGGTTCTCTTTACATTTCTGCTGAATCATCTATTGCGTAAATTGAAAACCAAGTCGGTTTTGATGATTGGTATGCTTTTCTATGCGCTTGGATTTGGATTGTACGGCGTGGCCAACGGTGCCATGCTTTTCCTAATGGGTACCTTCATTTGGTCGCTAGGGGAAATATTGGTTAGCACCGGTGTCAATCCGATGATCTTCGAATTGGTCGAACCTTCCTCACGGGGCAGGGCGAGTGCTCTTTTCCCAATGATTCGCAGAATCGCAGCCTTTCTCTCTCCCTTAGCCGGAGCTTGGGTTTTGGCTAGTTTCGGGTTCACCGGTCTCTGGCTTTCTTGCGTTATCATACTGATCGGAGCCTTGCTTCTGATGAAAACTTCAACATAACCTTGCATTACTTTACTTTTTTTTCTATAATTAGTTAATCGATTAAGTAATGGAGGGTATCATGGAAGAACATCAACTCAGCCGATCCTTTCGGACACTGACGCGCCTGCACAGGGGCATCGTTACCAACTACTTAGAAATCTACGGATTATATCCAGGTCAACCGCGTCTTTTATTTATCATCGACGAAAACGCCGGGATCACTTTATCACGCTTGGTACAACTCAGCGACCAAACCAAAGAAGCAGTCAGCGTCAGTATTCGACGTTTAGAAGAAAAGGGATATATCCTTCGGGTCCGCAATCCGCTTGACCAAAGGGAGCGTTTTCTCTATCTCAGTGTAAAAGGTAAAGAAACCGCCGACATCATCCACGCAGAATTCCATCGTATCAATGACGCGATGTTCGAACCCTTAAATTCATCCGAAAAGGAAGTGTTAATGGGGATGTTTGAACGCATGACCATCCGTTTGGATGCCTTCAACA
>JBBQGS010000087.1:0-7617 GCA_038323255.1 Erysipelotrichales bacterium
AAAATGGATGCCATTACCCGCACTGTTGTAGGGAGTCACGGGATCACGCACAGAACCTTAGTTAAGATGTTTGCGTCGGTCGATGATCAACTTTTTAGAGGTCAATTATTGGTTCCGGAGCTTTAAGTCTCATCAGTTTCAATTATATAGCGCATAGTTTAATCGCATATATATCCTAAAAATTGCTTTTGACAAATTGTGGGGATAAATTGTCGACTTTTATAAGATATTTCTAGAATCAACTCAGTAAATGAGTAAGTTACTTGCTCATTCTTTCCAACAATTTGAAAGGATTGAATTGCTTTTGTGTAGATGTCTTTTGAATATCGCAAGGAGTGAGACCATGCTTCCTAATAACACCGCCAATGTAAAAGTGCTTCTGAAACAAAGGACCGCCGAACTGGCATCGGCCAATCAAAGGTTGGCTTTTCAGAATGAAGAAAAAGCAAACCGTGCGGCAGAATTGGTAATTGCCAATACGGAGCTCGTGTATCAAATAAATCTAAAGGCGGATCGAGCGGCGGAGTTAAACCTTGCCAACCTAGAACTGAATTTCCAGAATACAGAAAAAGCAAACCGTGCAGCGGAATTGGTGATCGCCAAAACTGAGTTGGTTTATCAAAACAATCTGAAGGCAGATCGTGCAGCGGAACTTATTCTTGCCAATATCGAATTGATATTCCAAAACACCGAGAAAGCGAAGCGAGCAGCTGAACTAGTTGTGGCCAATATTGAATTGATATTCCAAAACACCGAGAAAGCCAAGCGAGCGGCTGAATTAGTTGTGGCCAATAAAGAACTGAAGTTTCAAAACAGTGAGACAGAGAAAAGGATCGTTGAAATTCAAAAAACACAGTTACTACTAAAATCAAGTTTAGAGAGTCCCAAAGATATGATGATACTTTCCATTGATCGGGATTACAACTATTTCTATTTCAATGAAGCATATAGAAACGCAATGAAATCTGAGCATGGTATCCACATCGAAGTGGGGATGAATGCCCTTAAAATAATTTCAAATGACTTGGAAAGAGAAAACAAGAAGTATTACTATGATTTGGCTTTGAAAGGTGAATCGGGTTCTGAAATCATAAAACAAGGGAATGATTTCAACCTGATTTACGAAACATTTTATAATCCGATTATCAATGAGCATCATGATATTATCGGGGCAACAGCTTTCTCACGGAATGTTTCAAATCGGATTCATCAGGAAGAAGAAATTCGATATCTCAATGATCAATTAGAAACGCGTGTTTTAGAAAGAACCGCGGAACTTGAATCCGTTAATCAGCAACTTACTCTTCAAAATGAGAAAATCAAACACCTCAGTTATTACGACTATCTGACGGATCTTTATAACCGGATGTTTTTCGAAGAAGAAAAGAAGCGGCTTGATACCGAAAGGCAGTTACCGATTTCGATTATCATGGGAGATATCAATGGACTAAAGTTAATCAATGATGTTTTCGGACATTCAATGGGTGACAAAGTTCTAATCGAGATTGGAAATATTCTAAAAAGCTGCTGCAGAAGAGAAGATGTCATCGCAAGAGTGGGCGGAGACGAGTTCACAATATTACTTCCCCAGACCGACAGTAAAACGGCGGAGCTGATATGTATTCGGATCACCAAATTGTGCATAGAGAGCCGGATTACAACAGAGACGACGTCATTCTGCCCCAGTATTTCCCTTGGTCATTCCACTAAAACAGATAGTAACGTACTTATTGATTCCATCGTTAGTGAAGCGGACAAACTCATGTTGAAACATAAACTGTTAAAGAGCAAAAGCGCGCACAGTTCGATTGTGGCTTCCATCAAGAGTGTAATGACTGAAAAAAACCAGGAAACCGAAGAACATGCGAATCGTTTGATAGGATTAACGAAACGATTGGGAGAAGCGCTCTCATTGACTGAGGATCAGTTAAGCGAGCTTGAACTTTTATCTGCGCTGCATGATATTGGGAAAGTGATCGTCGATAATCGAATCCTAACGAAGACAGAAACACTCACTGATGAGGATTGGGTTGAGATAAAAAAACATTCGGAAGCGGGATATCGAATTGCACTGGCAACTGTTGATCTGATGCCAATTGCGGAATGCATCCTCCATCACCATGAACGATGGGATGGCAACGGATATCCCCAAAATCAAGCTGGAACGATTATTCCTCTTTTATCGCGGATAGTTTCCGTGGTTGATGCCTACGATGCAATGACAAACGAGCGAGTATATCGTTCCGCAATGAAGAAAGAAGAGGCTTTAGAGGAAATCGAAGGAAATGCGGGAACTCAATTCGATCCTGATATCGCACGTTTGTTTGTTCAACTGATGAGAGGGTAAGCCTAATAATTTCGAAACCGTGGGTTCTAAGCATTGTTAAGTCGGATGACTCAGATCAAACAGATCCATCTGAACGATGTTTGGTTTGATGTCTAATGTATGCATGTACTCAAGTAACTGATCGTTATCGCAGACGATGTTCCATTTTGCACATTCGTCATGGACAATCTTGGAAAGCGCCTCGCTTTTGTCGCTCATCACTGCGTAAGCATCACCATATTTGCGCTGATATTTCTCTTTCAGTCCTGGGAAGTGTTCATCCAGTTTTTGATCATAGTATTCACGATCGCCCTCGCGCAAAGTGACCCCAACTCCGAAAAAGATGATTCCGTAAACACCGGCATCATGACAGTACTCTAAAATTCCCCGTATGTTTTCTTCGGTATCGTTGATGAAAGGCAGAATAGGTCCAAACCAGACGACCGTTGGAATGTTGTGATCGCGCATTACTTTTAGTACTTCAAAGCGTTCTTTCGTCGTAGAGACATGCGGCTCGATGATTCTGCAAAGTGCTTCATCAAAGGTAGTCAAGGTAATCTGAACGACGCATTTGGCGTTTTCGTTGATTTTGCATAATAGATCCAAATCACGAAGGATACGGATGGATTTTGTTTGGATTGCTACTCCGAACCCGTATTTTGCGATTAATTCAAGGCACTTTCGGGTTCTTTTTAACTTCTCTTCGATATGGAGATAGGGATCGCTCATTGATCCGGTCGCAATCATGCATTTTTTCTGTTTGCGCCGCAAAGCATTTTCCAAAAGTTCAGCCGCATTTTGTTTGATTTCAATATCTTCGAATGGATGGTCCATCTGGTAGCATTTGCTTCGCGAGTCGCAGTAAATACAACCGTGCGAACAACCACGATAAATGTTCATTCCGTTTTGAGCGGAAAGGATCCCTTTGACCTCTTTGTAATGCATAGATTACCTCCCAAAAAATAGGAAACTACATGTAAATGATATCATACAAAGTTACTTGCCTGAGTGTCCTTCATAGATAAAAAACCCTTCACGAGGGAAGGGTTCAGGTTACTGAACTATTTGGCGTCGACTTTGGTGACCTTGCGGATTTTGCCTTTGATCGACTTGGTTTGAAGCAGATCGAACACCTGTTGACCTTTAGCATTGAGGATATCCACGGTTGTCAGCAGGTCACCGACGTGAATGACGCCGATGTCTTGCGACTCGATGTTCTCCAAACCGCAAATAGCGCCGACGATATCGACCGTACGGATCTTCACCAATTTGCCTGCTTTAATTTGTAGACGTTGTATCCCGTCATTCAAGTCGGAATTTTTATGTCCCTTGCTTTTCGGAAGTGAATTGACTGTCCGCGAGAACTTCGGCTTCGCCGCATTCAGGACTTCAGGACTTGGTGCCATATAGGGGCTCAAACTGCGACCGATGAAGGCTTCAACCGCAAGCAGGTGACGATGTTGGTTGCCAGTCACGAAGGTGATCGCTTTGCCTAATTGGTCAAAGCGTCCAGTACGCCCGATACGATGGACATAGAGTTCGGTTTCCAAAGGAATATCAAAGTTAACGATCAGCGATACGGCTTCGATGTCCAAGCCACGCGCTGCGACATCCGTTGCGACCAGATAACGGAATTGACCGTTCTTGAACTGATTGATGACTTCGATGCGGTCATCCTGTTCAAGTCCACCGTGGAGCTTGAAAACGGGATAGCCAAGATCGGCAAGTTCTTTGCGGATCAGATCGACCGTCGCTTTTTGATTTGCGAAGATGATGCAGCTATCGGGATTTTCGACCGTCAGGATATCTTTCAGCATTTTTAGTTTCGACGCAGCGGTGACATCCAGTTTGAACTGTTCGATGCGGTCAGAGACTCTATCTTGGTCTTCAATCACAATCCGATGCGCTTTCGGACTGTATTGGGTCAGCATATCTTGAAGTTGCGCCGGAATGGTCGCGGAAAGCAAAATGGTTTGACGTTTCTTGGGCACTGATTGTAGAATCTGATTCATCTGCGGCATAAAACCTAAATTCAACATTTCGTCTGCTTCGTCGATGATTAAAAAACGCAGTGCGGAAAGATCAAGCGTACCTTTTTCAAGATGATCCATAACACGTCCGGGCGTTCCTACGACAACATGTGTTTTTTGTTTGAGTTCTTTGATTTGTGCCGTAATCGGGGATTTCCCGTAAACAACGGCAACTTTTACGCGTTTAAACCGTCCGATATTGAACACGTCTTCCTTGATTTGAATGGCTAGTTCCCGGGTAGGAGCCAAAATCAGCGCTTGGGGACGGTTTTCGTTCCAGTCAAGCATCTCACAGATGGGGATGGCGAAAGCCGCCGTTTTCCCACTGCCGGTCTGCGACTGGACCGCAACATCTTTACCGTGTAACATCGCATCGATTAGCATCGACTGGACTTGCGTCGGTTGTTTATAGTGGAGAAGATCAATCGCCTGCAGGATTTCTTCCTGCAAGCCGAATTGGGCAAAAGTTTTAATGGTCATCGATGTCATCCTACTTTCAGTATAAAGGCTTTTTGTAGCGTATGAATTATAACATATTCTGTCAAGGACGCCCTTTCGGACCACTAAAATCATGCAAATCGGATTTCAATGGAAAAGCATGTTGTTAAGATATATAATATTCATAATAAACGCTTAGAACAGATTGATGCGATCACACTGATCGAGAAGGAGCAAGATCATGAAGTACACTGCCAAATGTTTCCTGATCCTAGTCTGCGCACTATCCCTTTTAACCGCTTGTTCTTCCAGCAAAAAAGACTGGAATACCAAAGAAATGGGGAATGTGGCGAAACCAGACTTTGTGATCACCGAAATGACCCAGACAAAACGGATATCTACGGTCAAATTCAAAGACTTCAGCGAAGCAGCAATCACCTCGTTTATCGCAAGCCTGACGCAGAACCAGTTCAACGTAGCGAGCATGACTGACAGCGGAAAAGACGCATATTCCTATTACACGGAAGACAGTGCTGGCAACAGTTATCACATGATCTACGATAAAACCGCGAAAACCGGTACGTTGGTCTACACACTGCAAGCGACTAAAGCCGATGAAATAGTCGTGCGGGATTTAGGCTATATGGTCCTTACACGATTCGGAAGCGACCCGAATTTCACTTCGGGTAAAGATGAAATGTTGGTGCATTACTATCTCAGCGTTTTCTTTGGATTGAGCGACATGAAAACGCCGATCAGTAAAATGGTGTTGAAAAACGTAAGGGCACTAACGATGCCCGCTAAAGGAAATGTCGCCATAAATCTACAGAAGACTCCGTCTACGGGAAATTTTATTCCGATTGAGAACTCCGGCGCAATCATCACATGGAACCAGGGAACGGATTTTATCGGAAACAGTATCTTACTTTCAGTCGATATCAAGAAAATAGCTGAATTCATTTATATTCCGGACGAAAGTGCCGATCCGCTTTATTGGGTAGCAAAAGCTGGTGTAACCCCGGACACAGTCAAGATGACGCTTGCCTTTACGATCGAGCTAACACTCGGCAAAGACATCTATTCCAAAGACTATGTCATTACTTTCTCTAACGGTTCGTTCAATGATGAAAACAAAGTAAGGACGGATATTACAACCGCCCATTCATTCATTAAGAATTGATTCTTCTATAAAAGATTGTTACAGAGCGGCGTTCGCGTCGCTTTTCTTGTTTGACGGCATCAGCTTTGAAGAGATACTGATGATTCCATAAACCACAAACATATACAGGTAAAGGATAGGCAGTGCGACCAACAGATAGAAATAATCGTAGGGAATCCATTTCGCAAACAAAGCGAAAGCAGGGTTCGTCTGCGCCGCCAACAAGCGCATGGTAAAGAAGTAATTGGCCGGAATATGATAGACAGTATTGAAAAACAGGTTCAGCAAATGGACTGAAACCGATATTGCAAGGACCAGCAAAGTCAGCTTAAGTGCGCTTTTCAACGTAGGTTTCAAGGAGTGAAATTTCCAGATGGAATTAAGCAGCGGGATTAGAAAGACGGAGAAATGGAAGATATAGAAAGAGAAAGTCATCATCGAATACGTATCCTGATAGTCGCTGCCGACCACTAGAATCGCCGCCAAACCGCCAAGTCCGCAGATAAAGAAAATGAAATCCATCAAGACCGCTTTCTTGGTGATCAATGCGATCGGAATCAGAAATACTGCGATATTACATAACTGAAGGGGAAGCAGGGTCAGAATATTGTCGCCGCGGATATAGAAATAATACCAATTAACGATATATGCAAGCGCATTGATGACAGTGAGAAAAAGTAGGAAGCGAAAACGTGCAGACTGAGACTTCGTTTTGAAATAAAACAGAATTAGCGACACAACGATGATCGATCCGAAATAGTACCATTGAAGTTGCATGAGCTTGACCCTTTTTGAAAGTGTAGCACGCTTCATCACAGACTTCAAATCACTTTGTTTATCCTTAACATCGGATGTTGCAAACGAAGATTTCGAAGTTGACAGACAAAACAAGCAGGCATGGTGTATCATATTTTTGTTAAGATGATTGCATTCAACTAATTTAAACAGAATGGCGCAAGAGAAATGGAGACGTATGAATGAATATCAATGAAATAGTAAGTAAAATGACAACGAAGGAAAAAATATGGTTATGTTCAGGCAAAGATCTTTGGCATCTCCAAGACTATCCTCAATATGGGATTCCTTCCATCATGGTAACCGACGGACCGCATGGTCTGCGTAAACAGGCAAAGAGCGGTCATTTTGGGATAGGCGACAGTGTGAAGGCGACATCGTTTCCGACCGCCAGTTTAAGTGCCTGTAGTTGGGATACCGATTTACTTTATGAAATGGGAGTTGCTTTAGGTGAAGAATGTGTCGCTGAGAGAGTCTCCGTGCTGTTGGGACCGGGCGTCAATATGAAACGCAATCCGTTATGCGGGCGTAATTTCGAGTACTTCAGCGAAGACCCGGTATTAGCCGGAGAACTTGCGGCTGCTTTTATCAACGGCGTTCAATCACAAGGAGTCGGGACTTCGTTGAAACATTTCGCCGCCAACAATCAAGAACTGCATCGTATGAGTGGCTCAAGCAATGTTGATGAGCGTGCATTGCGGGAGTACTATCTGCTTCCGTTTGAAATCGCCGTTCGCAAGAGTCAACCTTGGACGATCATGTGTTCATACAACCGCATCAATGGAACCAGTAGCTCGCAAAACAAGTGGCTGCTTACCGATATCCTGCGACATGAATGGGGCTTTGAGGGACTTGTTATGAGCGACTGG
>JBBQGS010000088.1:0-7456 GCA_038323255.1 Erysipelotrichales bacterium
GGACTGACATTGCGTGTCGTATCCGATCTGCAGGCGGCATGGAAAGAAACGACCGGATTGCAGAACTATCCGCAAGCGGGGCTGTTCATTAAAAAAACCGCGGATAAAACCATCAGGTCAGCTGTCGATGAACGGTTTAAACAGATCGGCGACTATGTCGCAAACATTGCGAAAGATCCAAAGGGAATCGTCGCGTCGGTGGATGAAATCGGCGCTGTCAACCTTGGCGTCGCAAGCGGAGCAATCATCGCCGCAGCTTGGAACCGCATGAATATCAAAATCGTAAAAGCTAAGAGTGCACTGGGTGAAATCAAAGCATTCATGAAACTTTTCGGAGCCACCGATATTAGTGAATATATTGACAAGTGAAAGTGATTTTTGCAAGTTAGTGAACAATTTAGCAAGCTGAAATGCTATAATAGGTGCGTGAAAACGTACCTTTTTTTTAGTACGAAAGGAAACTCCATGCGACGAATTTCCAGTTGGATTGTCATTCTGATCATCTGGCAAATCGCAGCGATGGCAATCGGAAACGATATTCTGCTGCCTCAGGTTTTCCAGGTTATTTCACGTATGATTGCGCAAGTCGCCGACCCGACTTTGTATGCTAGTGTCGGTGTGACGATGCTGAGGGTATTGTTTGGCTTCATCATTGCATTTAGCGCCGCCTTGGCGAGCGGCATCGCCGCTGCCACAAACAAAACTTTCCATGAGTTCTTCCATCCGTTTGTCGTTCTGACGCACACTATCCCCAACATCACCTATATGTTCATGGCACTGATTTGGTTGGGGGCGGAAGGCAGCGTCGCCGTCATTGTCTTCTTTATCCTTTATCCCGTGTTGTATCAAACTGTCTATGGAGGCATGCTCGATATAAACCCTGAGTTAGCAGATGTTGCGAAACTTTATCCGGAAACATTCTTAAACCGACTCTTCAAAGTCACCTTGCCGATGTTGGGTCCCGCCCTGTATGAAGGATCGCGCGGCGCTCTGTCTTTGGGGTTGAAAGTCGGCGTCATGGCTGAAATCTTAGGGCAGGTGCAAACCGGTATCGGACACCAACTCTACCTGGGACGCGTCCAACTAGATATGGCGGAAATATTCGCCTGGACCGCTTGGATGATTCTGTTATCGCTATTAATCGATTTGCTGTTCAAAAAGGGTATAACGGCCGCAAACCAAGCCGTCACCGATAAAAAAGGAGAATAGGGTATGGAAAAGTTGGCAGAGAAATACTTGGAAATCATCGACGAAATTGTCAAAAAACATGCGGACCGCCCAGGACCGGTCAAACTGATGCTGCACGATGTGCAACATGATTTGGGGTATATCCCGATGGAAGCGATGATGAAAATCAGCGCCGCCAGCGGATCATCCGTTGCTGAAGTCTACGGTGTCGTCACTTTCTATTCGCAGTTTACGCTAGCTCCCAAAGGCGAACATGTCGTCAACGTTTGTATGGGAACAGCCTGCTACGTTAAAGGTGCGCAGGATTTGCTTGAACGTATTCAAAAACTGACCAAATCACCGGTCAACGGTACCAGCGACGATGGTTTGTTTTCACTGGATGCAACGCGTTGTTTGGGTGCCTGTGGTTTGGCGCCGGTCTGTGTCATCGATGGCACAGTTATCGGGAACGCCGTCAACAATCCCAAAGTCGACGAAATGCTGAAACAATGTAAAGCGACTGTAGCGAAAGAAACTTTGAATTAATATGGAACTCAAGCCGCTGGCCCAAAAACTGGAAGCCGAATCGCTGATACTCACCCATCCACGTGTTTTGGATCAAGAGTATTCCTTCGTGTTCGCCGCCGATTTGATGAGCGACGCCTTGGCGATGGTTAACTCCGACTGTAAGCAAACTTTGTTGGTGACGGGACTGCAGAACGCGCAGTCTTTACGGACGGCTGAAATGCTGGATATCGACACCATCATCTATGTGCGCAACAAGAAACTTACACTAGAAGATCTTCAATTAGCGAAGGAAATGGAAATCAACGTTTTTTGTACATCGAAAACGATGTATGAAACCTGCGGTATCCTTTATCAGTATGGTTTACGTTCTGCGGTGACCCATGATTGAACAGCATTATCCGGTCGGACGCGAAGATTATTCCAATGCCGGTAAAGTTTCTTCCCAAGTGAAATCGTTTTTGAAGCAAATCGGCTTGAACCCAGCTTTATTGCGGCGTATCGCAGTAGCCTGCTACGAAGCTGAAATCAATATGATCATTCATTCCTATGGCGGTGAAATCCGCATGCAAATGGATGAGAACGCATTAGATCTGACGTTTGAAGATATCGGCCCCGGTATTCCGGACATTGCGAAAGCGATGACCGCCGGATGGTCGACCGCCAATGAAAAAGCCCGTGAGTTCGGTTTTGGCGCCGGGATGGGACTTCCCAACATCCTGCGCATGGCGGATACATTTGAACTGAACTCGTCGCAAAGCGGTACGATTCTGCATATCGCTTTCAAGGTGAACGAATGAGCGTTGTGACCTATACGCTGGCCAAGTGCCAAAAATGCCTGAAATGTCTGCGTGTCTGTCCGGTGGAAGCAATCACCATGACCGATGAACGTGTCAAAATCAACAAGTCCCGTTGCATCAATTGCGGGAAATGCGTCGACGCCTGCGTTAACCAAGGGTTATTGGCGAAAGGCAGCACATTGGCCGAACTTGAATACTATGACGTGAAAATTGCGTTGGTGTCTTCCGCTTTATTGGCAGTCGCACCGACCATCGACCAAATTGAAGACTTGTTCGGTACAATTCGCGGATTGGGATTCGACGAAGTCGTTGATCTTTCTCCCTATGATGGTGCAATCGCAAGTGAAATCTTCGAAAAGATCAAACACCAGTCCCAACCCTATCTGATTTCATCTTTCTGTCCGGTCATCAACCGCCTGATCGAAGTGAAATATCCGATGTTGCTGGAAAATATGGTCCCACCGTATCGTTCGGCTGAACTGGCGGCACAGAGAATCCGCAAAGAAATGGAAAAAACCGATAAGAAAGTCGGCATTTTCCTTCTTTGTGAATGTATGGCGAAACTTCCGACGGCACGCTACCCCTATGGCAACAGCGACAGCCATATCGACCATGCTTTGTCGATCGTCGATCTGTTTCCGCTCATCAGCAAAGAACTGGGCAAATCCAAGTTAGCCGTCGATCCGGCAGCAGACGGATTACGCCTTGTGAGTAATGCGCATTTCGGTTCCAAAGGTATCGAATCGCGGATCCTGAAAGCCGACGGCTTGGAAAAAGTCCAATTGGCATTGGATCTGGCGGAATTTGGACAACTGAAAGGGCGCTATTACCTGCATTTATCCAATTGTATTAACGGATGTGTAGGGGGCAACCTGCTTTGGGGCAACCCCTTCGAAGCGACCCAGCACATCAGCGACCATCTCAAAACGGCGCGCGGCATCAATGCGACAGTTCCGATTGAAACCAGCGAAGAGATTCTGGATGAAGTCAACGAACGTAAATCGATTCAGGAACGCCTTCATGAATATGCCAAGATTAGCGCACAACTCGATTTGCTGCCCGGTTACGACTGCGGCGCCTGCGGTTATGCTTCATGCCGAAGGATGGCGGAAGAAATCGTTGTGGGACGTGCGACGCTGGAAGACTGCAGAATCCTGAAAAAGGAGGAAATACTATGAACATCCTGGAAATCGCCGCGAAAAGCGGCTGGCAAGTAGTTGCGGATGTCAATTCATCCAATCAACCGACGGGCGTCTTTACCGGTGACCTATTGAGTTGGGTGATGGGACATGCGCAGCCAGGCGACCTTTGGGTCACCGTGCAGGCGCATGCCAATATCGTCGCAGTCGCTTCGCTTAGAGAACTCGCGGGCATCGTCATCGCCCACGGCAGTGCGATCGAAGCGGAAACCTTGGCTATGGCACGCGAGGAAGGGATCCCGGTCCTCACCACGGACATGAGCAGCGCGGATTGCGTGAAACTTCTGGCCGGATACGGAATCTAAAAATGTTCTACGATCTGCATATACACTCGGCACTCTCACCGTGCGCTGACGACGATATGCGGCCGACGAATATCGTCCGTATGGCCATGCTGAATGGACTGCAGTTAATTTCCGTGAGCGATCACAATTGTATCGATAACCAACAGGCACTCGCCCAAGCGGCTAAGCAATATGGAATCGAATATTGGTACGGGGTCGAGTTGCAGACACGTGAAGAAGTCCATGTCTTGGGTTACTTCAGAAACTTCATCGATGTGGCAAACTTCGACATTTGGTTGAAATCAAAACGGGACAAAGAACTTAACCGTATCGATTTATTCGGAAACCAACTTATCGTGGATGCCCAAGATGAAATCGTCGAGATACAACATGACAGTTTGATCAAATCGCTCGATGCGGATCTTGATGAATGTGTCGCCCAGATTCATCTTGCGAAAGGAAAAGTCGTGTTGGCTCACGTGATGGACCGCAAGAACGGAATCATCAATCAGCTTGCCTTTATTCCCAAAAAACTTAGATACGACGGAATCGAGATTACCGAACCGAACCAGCAAGATATCCTGATTCAACGTTTTCCCTGGTTAAGCGATAAACCGTTCTTCGTTAATTCCGATGCGCATACGCTGATTGCAATCCGCGATGCGCACTTCGAAATGAGTGATGAAGAAATGAAAAAGTTTTGGAGGAACGAAGTATGATGCAGGACTTCGCTATGCATCTGTTGGATCTGGCGCACAACTCGATCGCTGCGAAAGCGAGCAAGCTATCGATCCTCATCGTCGAAAATCCGACCCTGAATCGATTCAAAATTAGTTTGGAAGACGATGGTTGCGGAATGGATGAAGCAACGCTGAAAAAAGCACGCAGTCCGTTCTATACCTCGCGGACGACCCGCCGTATCGGCATGGGCATCCCGTTATTAGAAGGTACAGCCAAACAGTGCCAAGGTCAATTCGACCTGGCTTCCAAAGTAGGGGTTGGCACCCTGATCGGAGCCTCGATGCCCTACAGCCATATCGACCGGCCTCCGCTTGGCGATATGGAATCGACAGTCGCCATGATCCTTCAAGCATCGCCTCAGTTACACCTTATCCTTGATTATACCTATGAAAACGAATCGTTTATCTTCGATAGTGACGAAATCAGAGAAACATTGGGCGATGAAGTACGGATCGACGAGCCGGAAATCCTGCTGTTTATCCAAGACTATGTCCAAGAACATATCCATGCGCTGAAACAAGGAGGAAAGAGCGAAATATGAAAACATTGCAAGATCTGCAGAAACTACGGGATGAATCCAAGAAACGGGTCAGTATGCGAGAAGGTGACGCAAAGTATCGCGTCATCGTCGGAATGGCCACCTGCGGCATCGCGGCGGGCGCCCGTCCGGTCCTGAACGCATTGGTCGAAGCCATTGCGAAAGAGCACTATGACTGCACCGTGACGCAAACCGGATGCATCGGTATGTGCACGTACGAACCGATCGTCGAAGTTTTGGATATCACAGGTAAGAAGACAACGTATATCCATGTCGACGCCAAAAAAGCTGTCGAAATTCTGGAAAGTCACGTCAAGAACGGCATCCTGCTGGAAGCCTATTCCTTGAAGTAGAGAGGTAACACGATGGAAAGAATGCATATTCTGGTTTGTGCAGGGACAGGTTGTACCTCTTCGTTATCGGCGCAAGTCGCAATTCAACTGCAGGTCGAAGTCGACAAGCTCAAACTCACTAAAGAAGTCAAGATCATCAAGACCGGATGTTTCGGTCTATGCCAAAAAGGACCGATCGTCGCGATTCATCCCGACCGTGTCTTTTATTGCCATGTCACACCGGCCGACGCGGCCGAAATCGTTGCGGAACACGTTTATAAAGGACGTCCCGTCGCACGGTTGGAACTCTCCGAGATCGATGAAGAAACCAAAGAGAAGATTTTTAATATCGACGAGATCAGTTTCTATGCAAAACAGAAACGCATCGCCCTTAAGAACTGCGGTGTCATCAATCCCGAAGATATCAGTGAATACATTGCGATGGACGGCTATGCGGCTTTAGGTAAAGCACTTACCGAAATGACACCGCAGGAAGTCATCGATGAAGTGAAGAAATCCGGACTCAGAGGCAGAGGCGGCGGGGGGTTCCCCACCGGTGCCAAATGGCAGTTCGCTGCCAACCAACCCAAGGGTCAGAAATACGTCATCTGTAACGCCGACGAAGGCGATCCGGGGGCATTCATGGATCGTTCCATTCTGGAAGGCGATCCGCATGTCGTGCTCGAATCGATGGCTGTCGCAGGTTACGCGATCGGCGCCAACCACGGCTATGTGTATATCCGCGCTGAATATCCCATCGCCGTCGAACGTCTGCAGATTGCGATCAAACAGGCGACCGAACTCGGTTTATTAGGCAAAAATATCTTCTCCTCCGGCTTTGATTTCGACATCGAAATCCGTCTGGGGGCCGGTGCCTTCGTATGTGGGGAAGAAACCGCACTGATTCAGTCGATTGAAGGCAAACGCGGCATGCCTCGTCCGAAACCTCCGTTTCCGGCTGTTTCCGGCGTATGGGGCAAACCGACTATCATCAACAACGTTGAGACCTTCGCTAACGTAGCACCGATTCTGCGCAACGGCAGCGCTTGGTTCGCAAGTATCGGAACCGAAAAGTCCAAAGGTACCAAAGTATTCGCATTAGGCGGAAAAATCAGCAATACCGGTCTGGTTGAAGTCCCGATGGGAACGACCTTACGCGAAGTCGTCTATGAAATCGGCGGCGGCTGCCCGGATAATAAGAATTTCAAAGCGGTTCAAACCGGCGGTCCGTCGGGCGGCTGTTTGGTTGAAGAAGATCTGGATACTCCGATCGACTTCGATAATCTGATTGCGCTAGGATCCATGATGGGTTCAGGCGGGATGATCGTGTTGGATGAAGACAACTGTATGGTCGACGTCGCCCGTTTCTATATGGACTTCATCGTCGATGAATCCTGCGGGAAATGCACACCTTGCCGCATCGGTACCAAACGGATGCTGGAAATGTTGATCGATATTACCGAAGGTAGAGGAACGGCTGAAACATTGGTCGAACTGGAAAACCTGGCGATCAAAGTCAGAGATACGTCAGCGTGCGGTCTTGGCCAAACAGCCCCCAACCCTGTTCTTTCTACGATGCGTTTATTCAAATCCGAATATGACGCCCATGTTTTCGACAAGAAATGTCCTGCGAAAGTCTGTAAGAAACTGCTTACCTACATGGTAATAACAGAAGCTTGCCGTAAATGCGGACTCTGTGCCCGCAATTGTCCGGCCAACTGTATCACCGGTGTTTTGGGTAAAGAACCTTACGTTATCGATGCCAGTAAATGTATCAAATGCGGTGCGTGTATGACAGCCTGCCGCTTCGGCGCCATTGCGCGCATATAGGAGGAACCAGCCATGAGCAAAGTCCATCTTAAAATCAATG
>JBBQGS010000089.1:0-7453 GCA_038323255.1 Erysipelotrichales bacterium
GGCAGACAAGCCCCCAATCCATCGCAATAATCCTCACGGATAACCTTTGCTTTCATGTCGATTAGGGCGATGGCACCTTCGGCGCAGTTCTTCACACATAAACCGCAACCGTTACATAAATTCGCATCTATCTGAATCATCTGTCGTAACATGGCATTTCCTCGCTTAACGCAGGTATTCTATCACAGGTCGCCGCAAAAATGAACCTAAGCATTCGTGCCAAAACTGTTCTGCAGGTTGAGAGGCATAAGTTAGTTTTGTCACTAATCAAACCATGACAAGAGTGTTTTTCATTCAATTGTAAGGACTTAACAGAAATTCTATACTAAATTCAGGAAGTACTCTACTATCCTATATGAAAACCAAAAGGGAGGTTTACAATGAGAGAAAAGATTCAACGTTATGGCCGTTTCCTAAGTGGAATGGTCATGCCGAACATCTCGGCCTTCATCGCATGGGGTCTGATTACGGCACTGTTTATCGGAACCGGTTGGCTGCCGAACGCAACGTTCGTCAAACTGGTCGATCCAATGATTTTCTATCTATTACCGTTGTTGATCGGTTATACCGGCGGTAGACTTGTCCACGGAGTGCGTGGAGGCGTTATCGGCGCCGTCGCGGTTATCGGCTTGATCGTCGGTGTCGCGAAACCGCAATTCTTGGGCGCCATGGTTATGGGTCCGCTATCCGCATATATTTTGAAGAAAATTGATGAAACGCTTGATGGCCATATTCCTGCTGGCTTTGAAATGTTAGTCAACAATTACACAGCCGGTATCTTAGGTGCTGTCTTATCGGTATTGTGCTTGGTTGGGATCGGTCCGTTATTCGGAGCCTTCTCAGATGGAATGGGTAATGCGGTTAAAGGAATCATCGATGCCGGTTTACTACCGTTAGCTTCCTTGATTATTGAGCCTGCGAAAATCTTATTCCTTAACAACGCGATCAACCACGGCGTCCTTGGACCTCTGGGTGTCGCAGAAGCCGCAACAGCCGGCAAATCCATCTTCTTCTTACTGGAAGCCAACCCGGGTCCTGGACTCGGCGTTCTCTTAGCTTGCTGGTTCTTCGGTAAAGGTTTGGTCAAAGAATCCGCTCCGGGAGCAATCATCATTCACTTCTTCGGTGGTATCCATGAAATCTACTTCCCGTACGTGCTTATGAATCCGCTACTGCTGCTCTCCGTCATCGCTGGCGGTATGGTCGGCGTATTTACCTTCGTTGTCACAGGAGCCGGTTTGGTCGCTGTGACTTCACCTGGATCTATCTTCTCGATTACCGCAATGGCGCCTAAAGGCGGCTTATTCCAAGTCTATGCGGGTGTTCTCACCGCGGCCGTCGTATCGTTCTTAATCT
Organism: Erysipelotrichales bacterium; assembly: GCA_038323255.1. Lineage (GTDB taxonomy): Bacteria > Bacillota_I > Bacilli_A > Erysipelotrichales > Erysipelotrichaceae > GWE2-51-13. The sequence goes on from JBBQGS010000089.1 coordinate 1,357, forward strand.
CTGCGGTCATCATGCGTGCTAAAGGCTTAAGCGGCGATTTAGATGCTGCCAAAGGTCAAGTTAAAGATCTAAAAGGCGGTTTACGTCAAGTCACTGTTAAGAAAATCGTATTTGCATGCGACGCCGGGATGGGTTCATCCGCCATGGGTGCTTCCACGCTACGCAAGAAAATCAAAGCAGCCGGTTTGGATATCGAAGTCGTGCATTCCGCGATTGAAGATATTCCGGCCGATGCCGATCTGATCGTTACCCATGAATCATTGGGCGCCCGTACTCGTCAGGATCATCCGAACGTTGAAGTCGTCACCATTACGAATTTCGTCGGAGCTCCGGAATACGATACCTTGATTCAGCGCTTAGTCAAATAAACCAAAAGGGGCAGCGATGTCCCTTTCTTAAATTATGGCACTATCATAAAAAACGCACATTTAATTATGTCACTAGTTACCTTCTTCATTCTTTGGCTATAATAAGGGTGAAGGAGGTGCGATATGACCCAACGACTATCCATTCTCAGCCCGCGTTTGATTCAATGCTTAAGTATCCTGGCGGACAATCCCGATTTCGTGACGGTCGCCAAGCTTGCGGAAACCTGCAAGACAAGTAAGCGCACCTTATTTCGCGAGATGAAAGACATCAATGAGATCATCCGACCCTATCATGTTGCCCTGCAATCCAAAACCGGATTCGGTGTGAAGGTGGAAGGGGGATCGGATGAAAAACAGCATTTCAAGAGTCTGTTACTTCAAGCCGGTGCACAGAACTGTTTAATTTTAAAAGATGAGAGGCAGGCCTACTTACTGACGGAACTTCTCAAATACAAACAACTGCAGAAACTGGTTGTATACAGTCGTAAATTTGACGTGTCTGAAGCGACCATCAGTAACGACGTGAAAGCGGTCGAACCGATTCTGGCCGACTATGGGCTCAAGTTTGCCCGCCATCCCGGTAGCCAAATGTCGTTAGTCGGCGATGAAGAAAATTTCAGAAAAGCAATAACTGATTATTTCCATAAACATATGGATGAAGAATCCTTGCGCCGATTATTGGAGGAAGAAGACCAACCATGGCAGGTGGAAGATTACTTCCGCAATCAGGGACCCGACAGTATCTTGCAATTGGTGAATAAAGAAATATTATGGAATGTCATCAAAGTGTTGAAGAAGAACGATTCCATCTGGATCCATCGTTTAGCCCAGAGTTCCTATATCGGGTTGATCCTGCATATCACGATTGCTTTGGAACGGATGAAGAATAATGACGAAATCAAAATGAATTCCACCCTATTGCGTCAGATTCAGGATGATGCCTATTATCTACAGGCGAAGAAACTTGCGGCTTATTTTGAAGAAGAATTCAATAGAGTATTTCCGCAGGAAGAAATCGCCTATATTACACTGCATCTCAAAGGTGCCAGACTCCTGCATGTGGATGCTTCGGTACAGGAAACCGGAGAAGAAGAACTGATCAGCGCCTATGAAGTCACCCGTTTGGTATACAGACTGGTCGAAGCGTTTGAACTCATTGCCGATCAACATATCAAACAGGACGACTTGCTGATTGCGGGATTGACGACCCATCTTCGTCCGGCACTTATCCGGATTAAATTCAACATGGAAATACGTAATCCGCTACTTAAGCAGATCCAGGCGCAATATGCCCAAATCTTCAAAATGACCAATGAAGCGGTTCAACAAGTAAGTGCTGAATATGGTTTGAAGATCAATCAGGATGAAATCGGATTTATCGCGATCCATTTCGGAGCAGCCTTGGAACGTAGTAATCAAAGAGAAGTACATAGAACAGTTCGTTTAGCAGTGGTTTGCGCTTCCGGTATCGGGATCTCAAGTCTGCTCGCATCGAAAATCAAACGCATTTTCCAAGACGGAGTTCGGGTTGAACCGCGCTCGCAAATGGATGTGCTTCAGATGACCCCCGAAAACTACGATCTATTGGTGAGCACGATGCCGATCGAACACAAGAATCTGCCCGTTCTGATGGTCAATCCACTGTTAAGCGAAAAGGACATCGAGGCGTTGCGCTTCGAAATCAACCGTTTATCCCATTCAAACCTCCTATACTCGCAAGAACAGAAACATGCGAAACTGACGTCCGTACTGAATCAGATGGGGAATATATCCGCCAGCATCAAACATCTGCTGGAAAACATCGATTCCGTCGTGCTCGACCCGACTATTCCACTTGACAAGATCATCAGCACAATCGGATATCGTATCGGTAAGGACAAGAAATCAGGCAAACTGATTGTTGACGACTTACGCGAACGCGAAAAGATGGGATCAATTCAATTGGAACAAGAACAAGTTATCCTACTGCACGCGAAAACATCGGGTGTCAGTGCGCCGACTTGTATGGTCTTTCGCAGTAATACCTCTTCGTTTCTAGATCCTGCATTGTCAGGCATGAAATGCATCGTCGTCCTCTTGGTGCCTGTGCATGTCGAACCGATCATTCAGGAAATGATGAGTCGGATCAGTGCCGGACTATTGGAAGATGCGCCATTTCTATATGCGATTCATCGTGCTGAAACGCCGCAATTGCGCGAGGCTGTCGAAAATATCCTGAAACCCGGGCTTGACCAGTGGCTTCAAGAGGTTGTGGAAAAATGAAGAAATATCGTTTGATCTTTGTCTGCGATGCCGGAATGGGATCAAGTGCTTTGGGCGCAAGCCTTCTTCGACGTAAATTGAATGAATATAATATCGTTGCGGATGTGAAAAACGCTTCGGTCGACAACGGAGATCTCGTGGCTGACATCATCGTCTGCCATGTGAATTTCGCACATCAGTTACAGAAGAGATATCCGAAGACCCTGATCATTTCGTTTAGCGACTTTATGAATCGGGATAACTACAACAAGGTGGTAGAAATCATGCAAAACATCGAACAAAATAAGCGCAACATACTTCGCAAAGAAAACATTCTTGTCAACTGTGCGGTAGAAACTAGCGACGAGGCCATTCTTTCTGTCGGGAAACTTTTGGTAGAGAGCGGTTATGTCATGCCTGAATATCTGCAGGGAATGTTGGACCGTGATCATTCATTATCGGTCTTCATGGGGAATACGTTAGCGATTCCACATGGTGAATTCGAGTTTAAAAAATATATCAAAAATTCAGGGATTGTTATCAAGGTCTATCCCGAACCGCTCGACTGGCATGGCGAAAAAGTTCATCTCGTGCTGGGTTTGGCAGGGATTGGTGAAGACCATATCAATATCCTCGCCAACTGTGCGACCGTATTCAGCGAAATGAACGATGTGGAACGGATTGTGAAGAATCAAAGCGTCGACGAGATTTATGATCTCTTAACGGCAGATGAGGAATAACGTGAAACAAGCGGTACATTTTGGCGCCGGAAACATCGGGCGCGGATTTATCGGACTGCTACTTACAAAATCCGCCTATCATGTTACGTTTCTGGACGTCAATGACGTCGTCATACAGGCGCTTAAGGAGCGCAAAGAATATACGGTTGAATTAGTCGGGGAAACTACCTCAAACATAGTCGTTACCAATGTTACGGGGATTAACAGTAAAATGGAAACCGATGCTGCCAATGATGCGCTGTTTAACGCGGACTTGATCACGACGGCGGTCGGACCTTCGATCTTGCCGCTCATCGCACGCCAATTGGCTCCGACCATCGAGCGGCGGACCAATGAAAAGACAACTCGTTTTCTGAATATCATCGCCTGTGAAAACACGATCGGCGGTTCGAAACAACTGGAATCCGCACTGCGCATTTTACTTTCTCCCGAAGCAAACGCGCACTTGGATGCCTTTGTAGGCTTTCCGAATGCGGCGGTCGATCGTATCGTTCCCAACCAGGTTAACGAAGATCCGCTTTATGTCAAAGTTGAACCGTTCTTTGAATGGGTCGTCGATACACGCAGTATCAAAGGCGAATTGAGTATCGAAGGTGTACATTTCACCGATCAGTTGGAAGCCTTTATCGAACGCAAACTGTTTACGGTAAATACAGGCCATGCGACCTGTGCCTATGCGGCGTACCGCAAGGGAATACCAACGATTCCCGAAGCGATGAAAGATGCTGGCATTCTAAATCTGGTTCAGGATGTAATCCGCGAAACCGGATCGCTGATTATCGCAAAATACGGATTCGATCCGATCGAACAGGAAAACTATATCCAGAAAACCATCAAACGTTTCGCTAACCCTTATATCGTCGATGAAGTCACACGAGTCGGTCGTTCGCCGCTGCGCAAACTGTCTTCGCAGGATCGTTTTGTGAAGCCGATGAGCGAACTTGAAGAACGGGGACTTTCTACACTGGCCCTTCGGATATCGGTTGCCAATGTCCTGCATTATGACTTCAGTAAAGATGACGAAGCAATCAAACTGCAAACAGCGATCGAAGAAAAAGGTGTCGCACAGGCCTTAGCCGACGCTACCGGATTATCGCTCGACAGTAAACTTGTTAAACAGATCGTAGAACTTTACTAAAACCACGAAATCCGTGGTTTTTTATAGAGAAGAATCAATTTACCATTCACTCATTTATCCTCTGAATAAACAAACATTTTTCTATTTGTTGGTAACCACAAAAAACGGCGGAATTGAATTTCCACCGTTTTGTCTTAATTATGAGGATTCTGAAGTTTATATATCTCTTCTGAGAGATAAGGTAGGATTTCCACCGCATCTCCGACAATCCCCAAATTGGCGATCGAGAAGATCGCGGCTTGCGGATCCTTATTGATGGCGATGATATATTCGGATTTATCCATGCCGGCCGTATGCTGGACGGCTCCCGAGATACCACACGCGATATAGAGCGTAGGACGAACTGTTTTACCGGTTTGTCCGACTTGGACTTCCTTGGGCATTTCACCTTGGTCGACCGCACCGCGCGATGCAGCAACGACGCCTCCGACTTGTTTCGCGCACTTTTCAAGTAAATCAAAGTGTCCTGTGACACCGCGTCCACCGGAGAAAATAATATGGGCTTTTGCGATGTTGACGCCATGTTCTTCCTTGAGGATACGTTGTATGAATTGTACTTTATCCGGTGTCTTAAAGACGGTCGTATGATGAATCGTTTCACCGACATTGTTTGCGTCGAAGAAGTCCGCATCCAATACTTTCGGACGAATCGTCGCCATTTGCGGACGATGGTTCGGACATACGATGGTACCGAAGAGATTACCTCCGAAGGCAGGACGCGTGATCCAAAGTTGGGTCGGGTTTTCGCCGGTCGGGTCGATTTCGATTTTTGTGGCATCGGCAGTCAAACCGGTGTCGATGCGGGCTGCGATACGCGGCGCCAAATCACGCCCTAATACCGTCGCACCGATCAACAGCGAATCCGGATGATATGCGGTAATGACGTCAGACAGAGCCTCCGCATAAGGGAGCGTCGAGTAGCGATCCAATTCGGGTGCGTCGCATACAATGACGCGGTCGGCACCGTGCGTAAATAGTGTTGGAACTAAATCTGTTATTTTGTGGCCTAATAATACCGCCACGACTTTAAAATCAAGGTCTTTGATGGATCGAGTTAATTTACGACTTTCGCTGAGAAGTTCAAACACGACCTCATCGATCTGATGATCGCGTTGTTCAGCATAGACATAGATATCTTTGGTTTTCATGGGTTCTCCTAGTCCAGATATTCTTTCATGGTTGAAAGTATCAGTTTGGCTGCATCTTCAGGACGCAAATCTTTTTTCAATGCACCGGCTTGAATAGTCCGGGTAAAAGTCTTCTTGACTTGCGTTGGTGAACCTTTCAGTCCGACCTCGTTTAATTTCAGATGGAGATCGGCGAAAGTAACTTTCGTCATTTTCTTATCGTAGGCGCGCCAGGCATCATACACATTCATGCCGCGCGGACTGTTCATCGTGTTGAGAGTTGTTAATAAGCAGGGTAGTTCAACCTGAAGCACTTCACTGTAGGTTTCATAGGCTTTTTTGACAATCAGCGACTTGCCGTCGAAGGATCTGATTTCCTCGACATAGGTGACTTGCGGAATATGTAGCTTTTCGGCAGTTTGCGGACCCACTTGCGCGGTATCCCCGTCGATGGCTTGCCGTCCAGCCAGAATCAAATCATAA
>JBBQGS010000090.1:0-7329 GCA_038323255.1 Erysipelotrichales bacterium
GTGCGAGAAGTTAAGCCGCACGATGTTCATCCCCGCATTTGCGAGTTTCTCAATCATTTCGGTGCTTTCGCTAACCGGACCTAAGGTACAGATAATCTTCGTTTTTCTAAAGTTTTTTTGCATATTGCTCCTTTACACTAAGCGTTCAAACAAATCCGTCAAGGACTTGCGCGATGCTTTGGGCTTCGCCAACGCGTCATTAATATCCATGGATACGATTTCATTCCCGATCATTCCAACACACTGGCCGCCGATTCCTTCGGCCAACAGTTCAACGGCTTTGTCACCCATCCGGGTGGCCAAAACGCGATCAAACGCGGTCGGGGATCCACCCCGCTGGACATGACCCAATACGGTAGCACGTCCTGAGAATTTCGTGACAAGGCTGATCTTCTGCGCAAGTGCGTCGCAATCCGTGATTTTTTCACTGATGACGACAATCGCATGGTTTTTATGCTTCACTTCTTCGAAATAGCGCAGCTTTTCCAAAATATCGATCTCATTATACCCTGTTTCAGGGGTAACGATGATTTCAGCGCCACAACTCAGTCCGGAATACAAAGCGAGGTCCCCGCAATGGTTACCCATCACTTCGACCACCGAACAGCGATGATGCGACGAACTGGTGTCGCGGAGTTTATCAATGGCCTGGATGACGGTGTTGAGCGCCGTATCAAAACCGATCGAATAATCAGTCGACGAAATATCATTGTCGATGGTGCCCGGTAATCCGATGCAGTTGATTCCCATTTTAGTAAGAGCCATTGCACCGCGATAGGTTCCGTCGCCGCCGATTACAACGACCGCATCGACTTCGAACTTTTTCAGGTTCTCGATAGCATTAAGCCGGACTGCTTCTTCTTTGAATTCAGGCAAACGGGCGGTACCGATAAAAGTGCCTCCACGTATCATGATATCGCTGACCGATTTCCCGTTCAGCAGTTCCATTTTTCCTTCGACCATACCTTTATAGCCGTCATAGATACCGACAACTTCGATCCCGCGCGCAAGCGCCGATCGGGTTACCGCACGTATGGCGGCGTTCATTCCCGGGGCGTCGCCACCCGAAGTCAGAACACCGATCCTTTTCACCATAAAAGAATCCTCCTGTTGTCCACGGTTATCATACCATTAACAGGAGGATTTATCAGTAATTATTACCCTCTACGGCGATTTTTACCACCCAGATAGAGGGGAGTCGCAAGGGTTTCGATGCGTTCCATGATACGGATCGCCTTCATCTCTTCCTTCTCGCCGCGTTGGTTGTACATATAGTGGTTTTTTAAACTTTCCATGCTTTCGTTGGAAGTGAACCAGGTGGTTTTCTTTCCTTCCATGCGATAGTTCAAAATGGGAAACAGGATTTCATCGCGAATCCACGACGTCACTGATTCGGCGCCGATATCGTCCATTACCAAAATGGGGATGTTGCGCAATGTCGCCAATACGGTATCGATGTAATCGGGATCGTCGAAGGAATTCTTGATTTTTTGGGTAAAGGTCGGAACATGCAGAAAAGCGACCTTCCTCCCTTGTTTGGCGAAATGGTTGGTCATGGCGGCGGCCAGATAGGTCTTTCCGACGCCCGGATTGCCAAACAGAAAGAAGCCGGTCTTTTCCTCGCTCTTCATTTTATCCAACACTGCTTTTACGGCTTTAAGATAAATTGGATCTTCGTCGGGATTCGCCAGTTTCTTCAGATCGGTGAGGATCATTTCCGGTGCCGCGTCGTTGATAAGATAGTTTGCTTCATGTTTGCGGTTATTGTCTTCGGATTGCTTATAGCGGCATGGCGTGACTACGTTCATCAAGAGCGGTTCGGCGGTGAGTTCCATCACCAAACCGGTGCTTTTCTGCTTGCACGCAGGTAGACCGGGACATCCGACGCACAGATCGATTTCACTCAGCCAGTCAGCGAAACGTTGCGCAAAACGGCGTACGTTGGCTTCGGGATAATCGTATTTCTTCATGAATTCATGTACGCGTTTGTCTCTCAACACCTTGTCTTCCAATTCGCGGTGTAACAGAAACAGTTTTTCGTCTCCAAAGCGCGGTATATCAATCTTTTCCATGGGATTCGCCTCCTAATGACTGCAGCGACGCGAAAAGTTCTTGACGCTCTTCGTCGCTGATTCCCAGCACTTCCTGCGTGAATGCGGGCATAACGTCGTTTCTCTTCTTAGTACCCGCAGTCTTGCCATAGGCCTTGCCGGATTCGATTTCTTTCTTTGCATCTTCGACTGTCTTAATGCCAAGCCGCGCCCATGTCCCGGCGATTTTTTCCACATAGGCCTTGGATAAGCGTTGGTTGTTGGTAAGCAACACATTTTCGATCAACACGTTGACAACCTCGGGATTCAGGCGCAGTTCGCTGATTAGTTTGGTGATTAGTCGTTTATCCGCATCGACTGGTTCGATGCCGTCCTGTTTGTTTTTGAGAAACAGGATAGGTGGCCAAAGATAGGGATTCGCGGGAAGTTTTTCCGTATGTTGGTCGGCATGCGTGATTTTCAGACGCAAGGCTACCAGATCTACTTTGTTGGTTTTATAATTGACGCAGTGTCCGACCAATTTGATCATATCATCTTCCGAGATACCGAAAATGCTGCCCAATTCTTCGATTTTTTCCAGTGTTTCCTTGGTTCGCATTTCCATCGGGAATACGACGCTCGAACACAATCGCAGGAATTTACGCGTATCGAAGGACAAATTGGTCAGTTTCACTTCGAATGTGCGTTGGGTTTGGTATTCGGTTTCGCGGCGTTCATCCCATTTTTCAAATGTGGACGGGTCGAACTTGGTGGTGACCACAGTAAATCCGTCTTTATCGAAAGCAGACTGCGCATACCGCTTTTTTAGTTGTTCAAACGCATCGTTGCCGATTTTTTGATAAAGTGCACGACCAAAAACTTCATGTCCTAGTACCGTATGTAGAGGCAATGGTGCTTTGAGAGTATAGATGAAGTCTTGATGGTCGTCAACACTTCGAACATAGGTTTCGATCAATCCAAAACGCTCTAAATTTCGCAGGAATGTGGCGAGATTTTCGATGCGCGCATCCATTAAAAGACAGAGATGGCTATGCGAATCGACGGTCGCTCCGTGGGAACTTTCGGTTTGAAGAAGACAATACAATCCGATTGTCTGCGCGCAAGCAAGCGCCAGATACGGATTCCAAAGGCTTTCGAGATCGCGGACCGACAATACATGCGCCGATTCGACACGATAGGTATCTTTTGCTTTCAATTCCATGACTACCTTCCCTTCTAACGGAGTGTTTCCAGTTTTTTCAGATACTCTTCGATACTTACATATAAGTCGTTCAGATTGCCGTCATTGAAGAGTATATCATCCGCAAGTTCCATTTTCAGTAACGGATCCATTTGGCTTTCCCAACGGCGACGGGCTTCTGCGCGGTTCATCTTGCGATGGATCATCAACCGTTCGATGGCAATTTCCTGATCGGTCAGAATCAAGATGTTGCGGTCGAAACGATACTGGCTATCGGTTTCAAACAAGAGCGGAACTTCCACAAATATCGGTTTTTCGCCTTTATTTGCGGCACATTGATCTTCGACCCTCTTCCAAATCAGCGGATGCATCCAACCTTCGATGCGCTTCTTTTCGATGGGGTCATTGAAGATCATATCCGCCAGTGTGAGCTTATTCACATTTCGATCGGCATCGAGGATTTTTTCACCATAGGTCTCGACTAACAATCCATACACATCCGTGCCGCGCTCTAATAATTGGGCGACCAGTGTATCCGTATTGATGACACTGTATCCCATTTGAATCAAGATCTTCCCCACTTCGGATTTCCCCGAGCCGATGCTTCCGGTGATGGCGATGCGCATATTACCTCACTTTCTGACAGACAGGGCAATAAACAGTGCCGCGCTGTCCAACGACGATGCGTTTCATGGGAGTGCCGCAGGTGAAACAGGGTAATCCGTTTCTTCCGTAAGCGTTGAGGGTGATTTGGAATCGACCTGAAATGCCCAACGACGAAGTATAGGTACGGATGGTGGTTCCCCCCGCCAGGATGGCTTGAGTTAAGATAGTACGCGTTTGTTGGAGTATGTTTTCCCATTGTTTGCGGGTGATGCGCCCGACCGGCTGTTTGGGCGACATATTTGCTGCAAAACAGATTTCATCCGCATAGATGTTTCCGATACCGGCAATGTGGGTTTGGTCCAGTAGCCAAACTTTCAGCATCGTCCTTTTCCCACGCGTTACGCGAAACAGAGAATCGTAGGTAAGTTCCGGGTCAAACGGTTCGACGCCCAAATTTTCCAGAACGTGGAAAGGTTGATCGGCTTCATAATAGTAAAATCGTCCGAATTTACGTGTATCGTTGTATTCCACACGATTTCCGTCGCTCATGACAAGTAGGACGTGAGAGTGTTTATGGATACCCTCGGCGATTGGTTTGACGTAGAACCTTCCTTCCATCCGCAGATGGACGATCAAGGTCGATGCATCGAGATGGATTAGGATGTATTTCCCGCGACGTGATACATCGAGGATCTCTTTCCCCGTCAGTTTCTGAGCCATCTCGTTAAACGGCAGATTACCGGAGGTTTTCCCCCACAGAAAGTCGACCGAAACGATGGATTTGCCCTGCAATTGAACTCGCAATGCGTCGACGACGGTTTGTACTTCGGGTAGTTCAGGCATTTACTTCGCCTCGTACCAATCCGCACCCCACGCTTCGCTCACTTCCAACGGAACGTTGAGTACAGCGGCGCTCGTCATTTCCGACGTGACCAATTTGCGTACTTCGTCCAATTCGTGTTGCGGAACATGGAAGACCAGTTCATCGTGCACCTGCAGAATCATCTTGGTTTCCAAGCCGCGTTTACGCAATGTTTCGTGAATCTTAATCATGGCGACCTTAATTAGGTCGGCGGCGCTGCCTTGGATGGGCGCGTTCATTGCCGCCCGTTTTCCAAATTCACGCATATTGTAGTTTTTATCATGGATTTCGGGTATTTCCCTGCGCCGACCGAACATCGTGACAACATAGCCGTTGATTTGGCAGAACGCGACCGTTTCGTCCATGAAGTTTTGGATGCCGCGATACGTGTTGAGATAATTTTGGATGAACTTACGGGCAGTATCGCGCGAAACGCCAATCTGTGCAGCAAGTCCGAAATCGCTGATCCCGTAGATGATTCCGAAGTTGACCGCTTTAGCCTGCCTACGTTGCGCCGATGTCACTTCTTCCGTTTGGAAAACATCCCGCGCGGTATGCGTATGGATGTCTTCGCCCTGCGTAAACGCTTCGATCATCGCGGTTTCATTGGCCATATGCGCCAAAATGCGCAGCTCAATTTGGGAATAGTCGCAGGAGTACAGGATATGTCCCGCATCGGCGACGAACGCCTTGCGGATTTCACGGGTTTCCTCATTACGGATACTGATGTTCTGAAGGTTGGGGTCGGTCGAGGACAAACGTCCGGTAGCCGCCACGCACTGCTTATAATCGGTATGGATCTTGCCGTCGGACTGGATAAACTTTTTGAGCCCTTGGGCATAAGTTGAGTACAGTTTCTGATATTTCCTGAATTCGATCAAATCGGCGACGACCGGATGTGCACCGGATAATTCTTCCAGCACATCAATCGATGTCGAACGTTTCTTGTTGGAAGGCAATTGCAGTTTGTCGAATAGGATCTCGGCCAGTTGTTTGGGTGAATTGATGTTGAAATCGACGCCTGCTTCCCGTACGATCGCAATAGTTAGTTCGTTGATCTTGATCAGTGTTTCATCCGCAATCCTGCTTAATATTTTGAGATCGACGCGAATTCCTTCATGTTCCATTTCCACAAGTACAGGAACGATGGGCATCTCGATATTGCGGTATAGATCAATCATCCCTTTTTCTTCCAAGACCGGTTTCAGTTTCAGATAGGTTTGGTGCATATGCACCGCGATTTCTTTGCATGCTTCAATCGACGATGCGTCGCTATTGGGAGCCGGCAGACCGGGCCATCCGAATACGGCGGCCGTCTTGTCGATCGAGCTTTGATTAGAATCGGTCAAAAACGCCAGAATCATGAGGTCTTCCTTGATCGCATTGAGCGTAAGATCGACCGCATGGCATCCGTGCAGGATACGTTTCACGTCATAGCCGATTTTAAGTTCGTCAGAGGCCAGATATTCCAACATTTCTTTGTTTTGTTTGAGATCTTCAATCGACGTGAAGATTGATCCTTCCCCGTCACTGAATGTCAACGAAAGTAAAGGATGAGGAAACGATGACTTATCGAGGTCGTACTGCGCAAACAAGGTTAAGCCCTGCTTGCGGTTGAGCGCCCCAAACGATGAGATAACCACGGCCGTACGGTTGTTTAACTTAACGACGTTTTCTTCCGCTTTCCGAACGAATGTATGCATGTCGTATTTTCTGAAAAAGTCCAGACTACCCTGGATATCCGGATTGAAGACCATCTCGGATATGCTGAGTCCAACCGGTTCGTCGGTTTTAATGGTGGCTAAAAACTTACTGAACACAGCTAGTTCATGCTTGGTTTCGACGGTTTCCTTCAGTTTTCCTTTGAGTTCGTCCGCATGTGCGAGCACGTTTTCCAATGTTTTGTATGCTTCGATGAGTTTAAGCGCGGTTTTCTCGCCGACGCCTGGTAAACCGGGAATATTGTCGGATGCGTCGCCCATCAATCCTTTGAGGTCGGGAATCTGCGATGGCAACAGGTTCATTTCTGTCTTAAGGGCGGCTTCGTCCATTTCAACGATTTCGGTGAGTCCTTTTTTCATCAGCCAAACCGACGTGGTCGGATCGATCAATTGAAGAAGGTCACGGTCGGAACTAAGGATGTTGATATCCCAATCGGGATATTTCTTGGCCAGTGAGCCGATTAGATCGTCTGCTTCCAGTCCGTCCTGTTGATATCTGCACAACTTGGCCGCATCAAGGTATTCGCGAACGATCGGAAATTGTTCGATCAGTTCGGGCGGCAGCGGTTTGCGCGTGCCTTTATATTCTGGATATGCGTCGTGCCGGAACGTTTTCTTTCCACTATCCCACGCCACGACCATCGTTTGGGGTTGTACTAACTCGATTGCCTTGTTTAACATACTGATGAACCCATATACCGCATTGGTGCTTACCGACTGCGTGGAGCTGCTTAAACGTGTATACGAACTTGCGTAAAACGCACGGAAGAACATTGAATTTCCATCCACCAACAACATCTTTTTCATAGTCCACCTCTTTTGGACATTGTACCATGTCAGTCCTTTTTTTCATAGAAAAGACCGCCAAAAAAAGGACCCTGGGGTCCTAGTTGGCGATGGCTTCAAGGG
>JBBQGS010000091.1:0-6919 GCA_038323255.1 Erysipelotrichales bacterium
CTTATTTGGGCGACCTTATCGTAGTTTTCGAGTTTTTGGATAAAATCAGGATGCGAGTCAATACTTAGGATGCGGATTAAAAATGGATCCAGGAGTTGTAATGAATCATGGGGAATTAGACCAGATGTAAGCTCAATCAGAATATCACCAGCGATCTTCGCCAACATCGGTTCGTTTGGAAACGATGCGATTGTAAGATAGATTTCACGGGTCGAAAGCCCGAGACCAAGCAGGCGAGCAATATGGAAAGCCAGTTTTTTGCTTAGCGAGATTCTCCAGGGATTAACCGGGTAGATCCGAATTAACAAACGGTAGAGCGAATAAGGTTTAGTAAGCATGCGATAGATCAGATAAAACAGCGTAATTAAAAGAATCCCCGAAAAGGTTATAAACATCGTCTGCAATACTGCGCTTCCAAGTAGGTTGGGCTGTTCAAAAAGGGACTGATTGGATTCGAGAGTTGGAAGGATGATAAACAGAAACAAGCACAAGACGCAATAACCGCTTAGAATCAAAACAAAAGGATAAGCGAAGGTACTCAACAGAGACTGTGTTTCACGCGCTTTGCGAAGTCGAAGTTGCAGGCAGAGATGCAGGGCAAATCCGAATCCGAACTTTGTTTCGATTTGTTTAAAGAGCGTTATCCGACGTTTTTGGATGAACTGTTTGACGGCTTCAGGTGCATGCAGCGTGATGTTCAGCGCGGTTTCGATTTCTTCGCGTGAACAGCCTGATTCAAGCAAATCCAAGAGGAATCCTGCATCTTCCGTGCGTTTTTCATGGTTGTTTTGCAGGAATATCTTCAGTTTGCTGAAGACACTTGATTTCGAAACGGACTTTCCGTTTTCCGTGTTCATCCACCTCCATTTTTTGATAAACAATCCCTTCCGCTGCGTTGCTCAAATCCTCCTGCGGTACATTGAAATTACGCAATCGTACAAGTGTTTTGTCCAGGTTGTTGGCATGTAAGGTCGCTAAAACCAAATGACCGCTCAGGGCGACGCGGACAGCCGCTTTCGCCTCTTGTTCGTCGCGTATCTCGCCGATCACGATGATATTGGGATCATGGCGTAGGACCTGTTTGATCGCCTCGTCGAATCCGAAGTGTTTCTGCGAGTTAATTTGGAGTTGTACGATGCCATCGATGCAAACTTCGATTGGGTCTTCGATCGAAACGATCTTACGCGGCATCAGGTAGCGTAGGCACTGATACAGCGTCGTCGTTTTTCCGCTACCGGTCGACCCTGCGATTAGCAGTAATCCTTGATCCTTATGCAGAAGCAGTTTCATCAATTGTAACTGCTCTTCGTTTTCGAACAATGTTTCGAATTTAAGAATGATATAGGGATTCAAGATGCGGATGACCGTATTTTCCGTATTCCCAGACCGTACATGTGCGACACGCAAAGCATAGTTCCGTTTTAAAAACGGATAGTTCATACGCCCCGTCTGAGGTCGATGGCTATCCATCAGATCCATGTCCGACCTGAATTTGAGAAAGCGAATCATCTGGGGACTTACATGCCCTCTATATTTCAGCATCCCCTCGCTGGTTCTGATTTCTGCGAACATACGATCGTCGATCAATGTGAGATGGATGTCGCTGGCTTCATGTTTGATTGCGAACCGAAATAGTTTTGCGAACTCTTCTTCCATGTTCCACCTCAATCCTGTTTACGAAATACTTGTTTATATTCCTAAAAAAAATAGCCCGTAGGCTATTGAATTAAGAATGGATTGTGTTTGATTTCACGCTCAAGCGTTGTTGTTTCACCGTGGCCGGGATAGACGATTAGTCGGCGGTCCATCGTTTTGAGCTTGGCTAAACTGCGCTTCATATCGCGTTCATTGCCTCCAGACAAATCCGTACGGCCGATACTGTCATAAAAAAGTACATCGCCGGTAAACAGATTCCCTTCGAGTTCGATCAACACCGAACCTTTGGTATGGCCTGGCGCTTCCCAGATATGCAGGCGGGTCGAACCGAGAGTCAGCGGTCCCTCACTCAAATACTCCAACGGACTTTTAACCGTAATCATTTTCCCTTGCATGGCATTCATGTCGTTAGTTAGCAGCTCTTCGTCGGCCGCATGCAGATAAACCGGACAATGATAGACTTTGACTAGTTCGTCGACCGCCCCGAAATGATCGAAATGCCCATGTGTAAGTAGGATTGCGGTTACTTTGACGTTCTCAGGAAGATAGGTTCGTATCCGCTCGGGGCGTGCGCCGGGATCCAGAATGAAAAGATCATCCTGGTTTCTGATGATGTAACAGTTGGCCTGATGCAGGCCCAGCGGGATGCGGAATATTTCCATCGGTTTCACCTAACAAAAAAGCCGATCCGGCTTTTTTATTTCTTTTCCTTGTGTGCAGTCTTTTTATTACAACGCGGGCAATATTTGTTGACTTGCATACGGTCGGGATGTTTCTTTTTGTTACGAGTGTTAATGTAGTTTTCCTCGTTACATACGGAACATTTCAACATAATGTTTTCTCTCACTTCGATACCTCCTCGTCGTGCGTGTAAAGTATATCATAGGAAAAAATGTTTTGCCATTATTTTTTGAAATAGGCGGTTAAAATATTACCGACTATTTCCTGACAGATATTCAATTGGCTTTTATCGTTCCAGGCATTGGGAACGCTGCATGCGATTGCGATTTCAGGCTTCTCAAATGGCGCATAAGCGATCATGTTGGAATTGGGGGATGACTCGAGCGTCCCGTTAGGGAGGGTGTACAGAGTCTGCGCGGTCCCGGTTTTCGCCGCGACGCTAAACGGCAAGTTACTTAAATGACTGCGGCAAAGCCCGTCTGTGACACATAATCGGAAACCTTGCTGGACACGTTTAAGTGCAGCCTTGTTTTCCAGAACGCTGAGCACCGTTACATCGTTTTGGTAAGTCACAATATCGGTGTTGGCCAGTACCGCGGACGTGACAAGACGCGGTTGAACGCGGACGCCTTCGTTTGCGATGGTGGAAACATATTGGGCCAGTTGCATGGTAGTATACGTATCATATTGACCGATTGCGAAATCAAGCAGGTGACCGCCCATTTTCGACGAACCGATATAGCCGACCGCTTCATTGGAAACGTCAATGCCCGTCAACAATCCTAATCCGAATTGATTGTAGTAGTAGCGCATGGTATCGAACGCTTTCACGTCAACATTCAGCGGACCGTTGGGGATATAATGCGCCCCGCCAAGCCGCATCGCGATATTGAACATATAGATGTTGGACGACATCGAAAGTGCTTGCAGATCGGAGACATTGCCCAAATTTTTCCAAGAAGATTTGGCCGGCGTATCCATAATTTTGAGGGGTGTGTCGAAGATGACTTCACCGGGACGGACGACCCCTTCGCTGAGTCCCATGTAGAGCGTTGCCCCTTTGACAATCGATCCCGGGACGACCGCGTCGGTATAGACGGAAACGGCATCGTTAAAGGTGCTGGTTGCGCCGCGCGTCATGCCGGCGATTGCCAAAATGTCGCCACTGCCCGGATTCATGACGGTGATATAGACTTTGTTCATGTATTTGCGGTAAGGGTTCGACTTTTCGCGTTCCAGGGTCGCGGCGACAATTGCTTCGACCTGCAACTGCAGTTCGACATCGATGGTTGTATTCAGATCTTGACCTTTGGAACCCGCTTCGATTTCAATCAGTTTTCCCAATCCGCTCACTTTATCGAAGGCGATATCATAGACGGCACGGTTGCCTTTCAATAAGTCTTCGTATTCAAGTTCAATGCCGCTGCGCCCAAGTACATCGTTGCGGGCATAATCCAAAGCGAGATAATACAGCAGTTTCTCGGACGGAAGCCCTTGCTTCGGGGTGGTGATGGTACCCAGCAGCGAAGCTAAAAGCGGACCGTAAGGATAATCGCGCCCCCAGTTGATTGCGACATCGATGCCCGGGAACTGATCGCTGTGTTCGGTCAGATATGCGGCTTCATTGAGCGTGATATCGTTCTTGAGAATCTTGACAGTTCCGCTCGGTGGGGTATCGATGGCGTATTTTACGATATAGGCACGGCGCGTTCGCTCATCCAGCGTGTTCAAATCCGCCTCCGTGATACGTTCGATTTTCAACAGATAAATATCATTGTTGCTGAGTTTCCCGGCGTTATACTGTTTCCAGTCGTCTTGGGTGATTTTCGCTTTCGCAAGTTCAGGATAAAGAGTGATGAAAAGATCTTTCAGGTCGCGTGGCTTGAGTACGCTTGCATCGACCTGGAAAAGATCGACGAAACGGTAGCACATTTCCCATATTTTATCGTTGGATACACCGTAAGGACGCAGGAAAGTGATCGCCAGTCGTTCGCGATTGGCCACCAGAACATTTCCGTTACGGTCGAGAATTTCCCCGCGCGGCGTTGTGAACGTTTGAAATTTTTTGGTATATTCGGCTAATTTTGCCGCATATTTTTTTTGTGAAAGAACCTGCACCTGGTAGAGTCGAACCCAGACCGAACCGAAAAGCAGGCAGATGATTACCATGAAGATCTGGATGCGCCGGTTGACCGTACGCGAAAGATCGAGCGGCTGACGCATCAGATCGCTGCTTCCCGCCCAGTTGACGGTCGTTTTATCAGGTTTTTTGAAATGGAAGAATTTGGGCATGGCTTACTCCTCTGGGTAATTATAATGCATTTCATCGTCAATGTGTATCTATGGTATACTTTTTGCGAGGTGATCCTATGTATACTCGCACGCAGACCCGTCCCGTGATGATCAAGAATCTTCAGATTGGCGGACAAAACAAGGTTTGGATCCAGTCCATGACCAACACGAAAACCAAAGATGTCGAAGCGACCGTTGCGCAGATCCGCGCCTTGCAGAGTGCCGGATGCGAAATCGTGCGTTTGGCGGTCTTCGATGAAGAAGATGCCTATGCGATTAAAGAAATCGTTCGCCATGTGGATATCCCTTTGGTTGCCGATATCCATTTTAATTATCGTTTGGCCATCATCGCCATCCAGTCTGGCATCCACAAAATCCGCCTAAATCCCGGCAATATCGGATCGGACGAGCATGTCAAAGAAGTCGCCGAAGCCTGTCTTGCCTACAATATCCCCATCCGGATCGGCATTAATGCGGGTTCACTGGAAAAAGAAATACTGGAAAAATATGGAAAGCCGACCGCTGAAGCAATGTTGGAAAGTGCCAAACGGCATATCGGCATCCTGCACACCTATGGGTTCCACGATATCGTGCTTTCATTCAAATCATCCGACGTACCGCTGACCATCGAAACTTATCGTTTGGCGGCGGCCACCCTCCCCTACCCTTTGCATTTGGGTGTAACGGAAGCCGGTACGATGCTGAGCAGCGCAATTAAATCATCGGCCGCGTTAGGTGCTTTATTGATGGAGGGTATCGGCGATACGATCCGTATTTCGGTGTCCGACGATCCTACGGAAGAGATGAAGATTGCGAAACAGCTGTTGAAATGTTTCGGACTTTATGACAAAACTCCCAATCTGATCGCCTGTCCAACCTGTGGACGGCTACAGTATGATATGTTGCCGATCGTAAAAGAAGTCGAAGCATATCTGAACACACTGCAGACCGATATTACGGTCGCCGTCATGGGCTGCGCCGTCAATGGTCCGCAGGAAGCCAAGCGCGCCGATATCGGCGTGGCGGGTGGAGTCAATGAAGCCCTGCTTTTTTGCAAAGGCGTCTATGTCCGATCTATCAAGCAGGAAGATATCGTAGCCGAATTGAAAAAAGAAGTCGAAGCATTCATAAAAACGGAAAGTCACTGACTTTCCGTTTCTGTTTTTGCGATCTGTTTCATTTTTGCTTTCGCTTTACCTAATTCTTTAATACTCTTTTGGATCATTTCGCGCCGGCGTTTGCGTTTGATCTGTTCAACCTCCGCCGCACGTTTCTTTTTATAACCCGGTTTAACCTGTTCCACACGCTTGTTGACGAGTTTCGATATTTCGATATCCTGCGGTTTGGTGCGTTTGACATGCACTTCTCCGTAGGCTTTCATTTCGCGCAGACCGGCTTCCGTGCTAGACATGTGTTTAAAGACGATATGGCGTTTGGTAAGCGTTGCGATCGCGTTTTGGTCTTTGTCGCTATATAGAACATAACAGGTGCCTTCCCTGCCCGTCCGTCCGGTACGTCCGGCACGGTGAATATAAAAATCGATATCGGAGGGGAATCCGACGGAAATGACATGCGAGATTTCCGGAATGTCGATTCCTCGGGCGGCGACGTCGGTGACAATCACGAAACGCGCATCGTCTTTCCCTATCAGATTCATGGCTTGTTTACGGGCTCGGGCGGTCATATCGCCACGCAGATCCACAAAACGAATCTTGGCTTCCTGAAACTTCTCGGCCAGTTTGATGGCATCGGTACGCGTGTTGCATACGATCAGACAGATCAGGGGATTGATGTTTTTGGCTAAAAGTAATGCTGCTTCCAGATAATCGCGGTGTTTAATCGGCACCAGCACATGTTCGATGCGCGGGTTGAATTTGGGATCTTCGGTAACCTGGGCGATATGCGGGTTGTGCATGTATTTCTTCATGAACGGACGCAGATTGTCAGGGATCGTCGCACTGAAGACAAGCATCTGCAGTTTGTCTTTCATCTTGGCGGCGATTACGTCGAGATCTTTTAAATAACCGATTTCAAGAATCATATCCGCTTCGTCGACCACCAGAGTGGTGGCCTGATCGATGCGCAGAATGGAATCATCCACGAACAGGTCTTTGATTTTTCCGACGGTACCGATAACCAGATGCGGCTGCTTGGTCAGTTTCTCGGAAGCACGTTTCTTATCGGTCCCTGATGTGATTAATTTGATGCGCAGATCAGGGGATACTTCGATCATCGTCTTGGAGAAATCGAAAATCTGTTGAGCCAGTTCGCGTGTCGGTGCGATGATCAG
>JBBQGS010000092.1:0-6766 GCA_038323255.1 Erysipelotrichales bacterium
GGCCGAAATGTTGGTCGAACTGGAAAACCTGGCGATCAAAGTCAAAGACACCTCGGCCTGCGGACTGGGACAAACCGCTTCCAATCCTGTCTTATCAACCATGCGTTTATTCAAATCCGAATATGATGCCCATGTTTTCGACAAGAAATGTCCGTCGAAAGTGTGTAAGAAACTGCTTACTTATGTTATCGAAACGGAAGCTTGCCGCAAATGCGGACTGTGTGCCCGCAATTGTCCGGCCAACTGTATTACCGGTGTTTTGGGTAAAGAACCTTACGTTATCGATGCCAGCAAATGTATCAAATGTGGTGCGTGTATGACTGCCTGCCGCTTCGGCGCAGTTGCACGTATCTAGGAGGAGCCAGCCATGAGCAAAGTCCATCTTAAAATCAATGGGATGAGCGTCGAAGCCGAAGCCGGTTCGTCGATCCTGGATGCGGCGAAGGACGCCGGTATCCGTATTCCCACCTTATGTTATCTAAAAGGCGTTACTGACAGCGGCGCTTGCCGCGTCTGTACGGTCGAAATCAAAAATGTGCGTTCCTTAGGTGCCGCGTGCGTCTATCCGGTCGCGGAAAACATGGAAGTGTTCACCCATTCACAGCGTGCCATCGATGCACGCCGCAATACGGTCGAACTAATCCTTTCTAACCACTCAAAAGACTGTCTGTCATGTATCCGTAACCAGAACTGCGAACTGCAATCGTTGGCGCAGGAAGTCAACTGCCGCGAACAAGCGTTCGACGGTGAAAAATCAGTTAATACTTACGATGACGTCGCACCCGGTATTGTTCGTGATACCTCCAAATGTGTTCTTTGCGGACGTTGCGTCGCAACCTGCAAGAACGTTCAGGGATTAGGCATCCTCGATTTCGAGGAACGCGGTTTCAAAACCAAAGTCGGACCTGTCTTCGACAAGAGCTTCGCCGATGTCAACTGTATGCAATGCGGACAATGCATCAATGCCTGTCCGGTCGGCGCACTATGTGAAAAAGAAGAGATCCACGAAGCCATTCAAGCATTGAATGATCCGACCAAACATGTCATCGTGCAGACCGCACCCGCCGTCCGCGCTTCCTTGGGTGAAGAGTTCGGCAATCCGATCGGCACCCGCGTCACCGGCAAAATGGTCGCATCGCTTAGACGCATCGGATTCGAACGTGTCTACGACACCAACTATGCCGCCGATTTGACGATCATGGAAGAAGGCACGGAATTCCTGCACCGCGTATCGGAAAAAGGAACCCTGCCGATGATCACATCCTGTTCACCGGGTTGGGTCCGTTACCTCGAATTCGAATATCCCGATCTGATTCCCAATTTATCCACCTGCAAGTCACCGCATATGATGTTCGGAGCGATCTTGAAATCCTATTATGCGAAAACCAAGAACATCGATCCTAAAGATGTCGTAGTCATCTCGATCATGCCGTGCGTAGCCAAGAAAGCGGAAAAAATCCGCCCTGAAAACAAAGTCAACGGTTTGCAGGACGTGGATATCGTTCTGACCACACGCGAACTTGGGCGACTCATTAAAATCTACGGAATCGACTTCAATGCGTTGCCTGACGAGGATTTCGATCATGATATGTTTGGCGAATACACTGGCGCCGGCGTTATTTTCGGAGTTACCGGTGGCGTTATGGAAGCTGCTTTACGGACCGTTGCGGTCAAAATCACGGGTGAAGAACTCGACGATGTCAATTTCCTGGCTGTCCGCGGCGTCGAAGGCGTCAAGGAAGCCACATTGAATTTGTCTGGTATGGAAGTCAAAGTCGCAGTCGCTCATAGCATGACTCTCGCAAAACCTTTGTTGGATGAAATCCGGGCCGGCACATCGCCGTACGCCTTCATCGAAATCATGGGTTGTCCGGGCGGATGCATCAACGGCGGCGGTCAGTCGATCATACCGGCCCGCGTTCGCAATGCGTTGGGCAGTGAATTCATGAAACTGCGTGCCAAGACCCTCTATGATGAGGATGAAAGCATGCCGCATCGCCAATCGCATAAGAATACGCAGATTCAGGCGCTGTATGAGAATTATCTGGGAGAACCCTGCGGACATCGTTCGCACGAACTCCTGCATACCCATTACACTGCCAAAGAACGGTTCAAATAAGTCAAAGGCGCTCAATCTTGAGCGCCCTTTTTTATCTTTTGAAGAATTCCCGAACAGTATGATAGACATCGTTCATATCTACGATCATGACTTCAGTGTCCCGCCGACCTTTGATTTCAACCTGATTGTTTTCAATCGTTTTACCGACGGTAATTCGCAACGGAATCCCGATTAGATCCATATCGTTGAATTTGACCCCGGCACGCTCGTCCCGATCATCTAGCAATACATCGTATCCATGTTCTTTCAATTGGGAGTAAAGCACCGCCGCCGCATCGCTCTGAATTTCCACTTTCGAGTTGATGACCACGATCGCAACCTGGAACGGCGCGATATCACGCGGCCATAAGATTCCTTTATCATCATGGTTCTGTTCGACCAGAGCGGCCAGGCAGCGGCCCGGGCCGATCCCGTAGGAGCCCATCACGACCGGATGCAACTGATTGTTGGCATCCAGGTATTCAAGTCCCAATGCTTTGGCATATTTGTCGCCGAGTTTGAAGGTGTTCCCAATCTCGATGCCTTTTTTAAAGGAAACAGTTCCAGTATTGCATTTCGGACAAACATCGCCGACTTTGATCTGGCGGACATCCGCTACGAAAGCAGGTTTGAAATCGGCCATATTGACATTCTTTAGGTGAAAGTCGGTCGTATTAGCACCCACGATGAAGTTTTTCATTGTCGCAACCTGTTTATCGATGACGACTCTGATCTTAAGTCCGATCGGACCGGCGAAACCGACCTTGGCGTCGGTCGCGGCGATGACCGCTTCCGCACTGGCCAATTCGATTTCGTTGGCGTTAAGCAATTTACGCACTTTGGTTTCGTTGACTTCCGCATCGCCCCGTACGCAGACCGCTATGACTTCTTTGTCGGTTTTGTAAAGTAAGGTCTTGACGAATTTGTCTGCACTTTCATGCATGAACTTTGCGACTTCTTCGATGGTTTTCGCATTGGGTGTATCGACTCGCTCAATCGTCTTCAGTTCTTCAACCTTCGTGTTTTCATTCGTTATGCACTGTGCCACTTCGATGTTGGAAGCATAATCGCAGCTGTCGCAGAGTACCAGCACGTCTTCGCCGATATCGGTGACCGCTTGGAATTCTTCGGAAAGCAAACCGCCCATCACACCGGTATCAGCGGTAACGATTTTATAATCGATCTGCATACGGTCAAAGGAGTGCTTATAGGCATCGAACATCTTTTGATAGGCGACATCCAATCCTTCAAGATCGATGTCGAAGGAATAAGCATCCTTCATGATGAATTCACGCACACGGATCAAACCGAAACGGGGACGCGGTTCGTCCCTGAATTTCGTCTGGAATTGATACAGATTGAAAGGGAAGTCCTTATAGGAGCGCACTTTCGATGCGGCCGCCATCACGAAGAGTTCTTCATGCGTCGGACCCAACACGAACGGCTTCTGAAAACGATCTTTCAGGGAGAACATGGAATGTCCGAAGCCTTCACGGCGACCGCTCTGGACATAGACATCTTCCGGGATCAGCGAGGGCATCAGTAATTCCTGTGCACCTGTTTTGTCCATTTCGTCGCGAATGATCGCTTCGATTTTTTTCAGTACTTTATAACCCATCGGCATGTACATGTAGACGCCTGACGAGCTTTTCTTAATCATTCCGCTGCGTACCAGCAGATTTCCGCTTTGCGAATCTTCGTCTTTGACGTTTTCCCGCAGTGTGTAGAAGAAGCTGTTTTTTAGTTTCATAGTCGATCCTCTTTTTGTTACTTAGGCATTATAGCATATTTTGTCCTTTCGAAAAGAAGGGAACTTGCGCTCGCCTTTATAACGAAACCCGAAACTTAATAAACGATCAGTCTTATGTGATATAATACGAAAGTTCGCGCAATGGTGTGCAAAGTTGTTAAGCAATTGCCAGCGATTGCGACTCAATTAGCGAATAAGCCGTAGGATTTAGGCAAGATAGAGATGCTGTCAAGGATGCATGCTTGACAGGGCAGGGTCGCTATGGTATCATTCACATGCTATTAAAAACAGTGGAAAGCAGAAGTCACTCTTCTCACCCGATGACCGAAGTCATGGGTAGACGCTACATGTACCGATTTTTTGTACAAAGCACGGGTGCGCAACTGCGTACCCGTTTTTTATCACTCTGGAGGTGAAATTTTATAAGCAACAAGAAACCACAACAGGACGAACTGGTGAATGAAACCATTCGTTTCAAAGAAGTCTTGGTAATCGGTCCGGCCGGTGAACAGCTCGGCATCCTCATGCGCCGTGAAGCGCTTGAAAAAGCCTATGAATACGGATTGGATCTGTATTGCGTAGCGCCTGCCGCCGTTCCGCCGGTCTGTAAGATTCTCGATTTCGGGAAATTCCGTTTCGAGCAGCAAAAGAAGACACGCGAAGCCAAGAAGAATCAACACGTGACGGAAATGAAACCGCTTCGTTTATCGCCGGTCATCGACACCCATGATTTCGATACCAAACTGCGTCAAGCACGCAGCTGGTTAGCGGAAGGCATGAAAGTGAAAGTTGACATGCGATTCAGAGGCCGTTTGATTACGCGTCTGGAAGTCGGACAGAAAGTCATGCGCAGTTTTGTCGAACAAATACAGGACATCGCGTCCGTGGAACGTCAGCCCCTACTCGAAGGTAACACCATGAGTATGGTCATCGCTCCTAAAAAAGGTAAATAACAGGAGAACGAACAATGCCTAAAATGAAAACGAAAAAAGCGTTGGCGAAACGTGTTAAGTTCACGGGTAGCGGCAAACTGAAAAGAAGCCATGCCTATGTTTCCCACTTCGCCGCCAACAAATCCCACAAACAAAAACGGAATCTGAGAAAATCGACGCTCGTATCGAAGAGCGATTTCAAACGCATCAAACTGATGCTTCAAGGCTAGGAGGAACACACAATGGCAAGAGTAAAAGGCGGTGTCACATCGCGTCGTCGTCATAAGGCGATACTGAAGCTGGCTAAGGGCTATTTTGGTTCGAAGCATACGATTTACCGTACGGCTCACGAACAGGTACTGCATTCATTAAAGTATGCCTACCGCGACCGTAAGAATCTGAAGAGAGAAATGCGCAAACTGTGGATTGCCCGTATCAACGCGGCCGCCCGCATGAACGATATGAGTTATTCGAGATTGATGTATGGATTGAAACTGGCCGAAATCACCGTCAACCGCAAAATGTTGTCGGAAATCGCCATCCACGATCCCAAAGGTTTCACCACTGTCGTCGAAAAGGCGAAAAAAGCGCTGGAAAAGTAAAGTAGGGGAAATATTCGATGAAAGACGCAAAACACACGCTCAACGAGTTGCTGGTCTATTTGTTTAACCACATCTTGTATCTTGAAGAAAAGAATCTGAAAGACAAAGGCATCCGTCTGTCCATGACGGAAGTGCATACGCTGGAGAACATCGAAAAAAGTTCAACCAAAACCATGACCGATATCGCGAAATTGCAGATGGTCACCCAAGGCACACTCACTGTGACGGTCAACCGTCTGGTAAAAAAAGGCTTTGTGTGGCGCAATCGCGATCAAGTCGACAAACGCGTCATCCGCTTGGAACTGACGCCGGTCGCCAAGGAAGTCTTGAAGATCCACGATCGTTTTCACGAATCGATGATCGATTCACTGATTTCCGAATTGCATGTGGATGACGACGAAAATCTGATGCTTGCATTGGAAAAAGTCATGGTCTATTTCAAAAAGTTAGGTTAATCGTAAACCGTGATGTGAATCGCGGTTTTTTCTAAAAAACAAGGTCACTCTTTTGACCTTGTTTTAAAGTTATTTCGCAATGCTTCGTATTTGTCTTTCGCAATCATTTGGTAAATCTCGTCACCTCTGGATTCGAACATCATCATTGCCCATGTGCACCATAATAAATTGTGGAATCTCTCATAGACTGATAAGGCGTAAAGGGTTTCTTCATCGGGTGTCTTGCCGAAATATTCGTGATAGAATAAATTTCTTATTTCTTCGTCTTCGATTTTATTTTCGGTCAGAAACGACATCACGTCGAACAGGGGATCATTATCACCGGCATATTCGAAATCGATTAAATAATCCCTTTTATCCGTGAATCCGATATTGCCAGGGACCCAGTCGTTATGGCATAAGGTGAAATTTAGAGGTAATGAAGCAAGTTCGTCGAGAATGGACGAGGCGAAACTCAGGTCGAAGAGCGATTGTTTTACATGTTTTGCATATTGCATGTACCGTGCAATCGGATCGAATTTAAATCCGGAAGTTTGATTTAGTCCATGCAAACGCCGCATCAATTGTGCTGTTCGCTGAATCTTGTCGTCGTCATCGCATTCATCATAAGTTTTTAGTTCATCGATGAATTTCGAAATCTTTATCCCTGTCGCATTGTCATAGTAGACGCAGGGCACATCCAAATGTAAAGATTGAATCATCTCTAAGGCTTTAGCTTCATGCCGGACATCCACGATTTTCGCAGCATCGGGATAAGGTTCACGCAGTACATACCACTGTCCTTCGACATGAATCAACGTATTCTTGTTGGTGAGACCTTTGGGAAGCGGTTTGCAATCGTCGATATCTGCGTTGAAAATCTCTTTTAGCATCGTTTCGTTCATGGCAAACCCTCCTTTTCCTGTATATGATAGCATAAACTTCCTGGG
>JBBQGS010000093.1:0-6692 GCA_038323255.1 Erysipelotrichales bacterium
GTATGCCCTGTAAGAGATAGGCGGTGGCAGGCGCGGGGATTGGAAGAATTCCGTGTGAACAGCGTACTTGACCGCTGCCGACGTGGATCGGCGAAGCAAGGATGTTTTCGGGTGCAAGCTCGTCAATCAGCATACAGACGCCGACGATATCCATCACGGCGTCCATCATTCCGACTTCGTGGAAGTGGACCTGTTCGACACTCGTATTATGCGCATGGCTTTCGGCTTGGGCAATGAGTTTGTATACTTCTATGGCGTCAGTGCGAACTTTTTCAGGAATGGGCAGATGGAACACCAAATGTTCGATCTCGCTCATTCCAAAATGATGGTGATGTTCGTGTTCCTGTTTATGATGATGGTGATCGTGATGCTCGTGATCATGACGATGATGGTCATGATGCTCTTCTTCATGATGTTCGTGGTGTTCATGATCGTGATGTTCTTCATCATGGTGTTCTTGGTGTTGATGCAATGGGACATCGATGCTTTCTTCTTCTATCCCGTTGACTTTCACATCGACATGGGTACCGGTGATTCCGCATTTTAATACGCTGGAGGTGCTGACATTAACCCCGGGGATCCCCAAAGCGTTTAACCTTGCGATGAAGTCCTGCGGATCAGGATGGAGTTCGAGCAATGCCGCCATCAGCATGTCGCCGGCAGCCCCCATGTTACATTCAAAATAGAGCGTCTTCATTGTTTGCCTTCGATATGATTGATCATGCTGGCGAGATAACCGGCACCGAATCCGTTGTCGATATTGACCACGCTGACGCCGCTTGCGCAGGAGTTCAGCATGGATAGTAAAGCGGAAAGACCGTTGAAACTGGCTCCGTAACCGATGCTGGTGGGAACTGCGACGACCGGACAGTCGACCAATCCGCCGATAACGCTGGCTAAGGCGCCTTCCATGCCGGCCAGTGCCACAATGACGCGTGCGCTCATCAGTACTTCGGTATGGGCTAAGAGTCTGTGGAGACCCGCTACGCCGACGTCATAGAGTCGTACGACGGTGTTGCCGAGCATTTCAGCCGTCAGGGCAGCTTCTTCTGCAATCGGCATGTCGCTGGTCCCTCCGGTCGCTATCACGATGGTTCCCATTCCGTTGGGTTTGGGCATTGCCCCGATGATTCCGCACCGCGCTAAATCATAGTACTGAAGCGGATGCGTCAATTTCACGATATCGGCAGCTTCTTTCGACATACGCGTAATCAGGATGTTCTTTTGGCCATGACCTAGCATCGCAGTTACGATTCCATTGATTTGTTCAGGCGTCTTCCCTGCTCCATAGATCACTTCGGCGATACCTTGACGAATCGCCCGGTGGGAATCGATTTTCGCAAAGCCCAGGTCTTCAAAGGGCTGAATCTTGAAACGCAAAAACGCATCCTCAACGGATACTGTTCCGTTCGCTACTTGATTTAAGATCGAATACATGTCTTGCTTGTCCATGTTGCTCCTTATCTGCCGTTAAGGTCCAGCAGTACGATTTTGAAGAAGGGCTTTAATTTTAAGATGATTTCGTCTTTAAGTTGAATCGCTTTTTGCAGTTGGTCAGCGGGAAATTGAAGCCGTGCGGCGTCTTCGTAGACACGGCATCTAAAATCAACGAATCCCAATTCAAACAATATGTTTTCGGCTGCTTCCACTCGTTTCAGCAAATCAACGGTGATTGTTTGACCGGTTGGAACCCGCGTTGCCAAACAGGCATAGGAAGGTTTGTTCCAGGTCACAAGTCCCGCTTCTTTGGAAAGAGTGCGAATATCGTCTTTGGTTAAGCCGCATTCGCGCAATGGTGATCGTACGGAGAGTTCAGCGAGCGCCTTCATCCCGGGACGGTTATCGACCTCATCGGATGCGTTGGTGCCATCGATCAATACCGGACATCCGTCAACAAGCGCCTGTTTCTGCATCGCTGTGAATAATGCGGTTTTACAGTGATAACACCGGTCAAACGGATTAGCCAGTACGGTGGGAAAGTCGGTTACTTCGTAACGAAGGATCGTAATATCCGCATGCAACTGTTTTGCGAGGCTTAATGCATCGTCCATTTCGAACTGTGGTTGAAAGGCTGTTTTCAGAAAGTAGGCTTTTACTTTTGCGCCATGTTGAAGGGCGGCGTAGAGGAGATAAGAAGAGTCAACTCCGCCTGAGAAGCCAAGTGCGATTACCGGGTTTTCTGTGAAGAATGTTTTTAAATCCATTACTTTTCCTCCTTCATGGGGTATGGTATCGCTTCGATACCGCAATCATCCATCAGTTTCTGATTGTAAATGAGATCAGCCGGAATTCCATCCGCCGCGATGATCCCTTTTTTAAGAATGACCGCACGGTCGCATACTTCCGCAACGAAGGCTAAGTCATGTGACGCGATCAGCTTGGCATGAGGGAGTTTGTTGAGGAGGTTGATCAGGTTTCGGCGTGCTTTGGGATCCAGGAACGCCGTCGGTTCATCAAACAGCATAATCGATGGTTCCATTACGAGAATCGTCGCAATCGCTGCGATACGTTTTTCTCCACCTGAGAGTTTTAAGGGAGATTTGTGTTTTAGATGCATGATGTTGAGTTCATTGAGATAGTAGTCGACTTTCTCTTCGATTGTATGTTCCAACACCCCATAGTTGCGCAGTCCGAAGGCGACATCGTCATATAGGGTTGGCATGAACAGTTGATTATCGGGGTTTTGGAAAACGACGCCTACTTTTCTGCGAATCTCTTGTAGCGTATGCTTATCGAGTAACACTCCGTCGACGATGATTTCGCCGATCGACGGGATGACTCCGACCAAACTGAGCAGCAATGATGTCTTGCCGGCTCCGTTGGCTCCGATGAGGGCGACATTTTCTTCGTCCTGCAACGTGAAATCGATTTTGTCTATCGCGATCGTCTTATCCGGATAAATAACCGAAAGTTGGTTTAATTTCATCATGTGAGTGCTCCCGACAGTGCCTGCTGAATGAATTGTGATAAGTTGATAAAGCGAAACAAGAGCGGTAATCCGCTTGCTACAAGCAGGAAGACATAGTCTAAGATCGTTAACTTTATTTTCTTCATATGCCGTTCGTAAAGACCGTATCCGCGGCATTTCATCGCGTTGTATACTTGTTCCGCCCGATCGAAACTTCGAATCAGCAACTGACCGACAAAACTTCCCATATGTTTCATGTCGATGCTCTTGCCCGCGTTGCGCCGCAGTTGATAGGCGGTGATCATGATCGTGCTTTCTTCGACCAGCGATCCGATATAGCGATAGGTCATCTCAAACAGTACGATGAACATTTCCGGGATTTTCATCCGTCGTAATTGTCCAGTTAATGACGTGAAGGGGGTCGTTGCGACCAAAATCAAGATGGCTGCCACACAAAGCAAAGCCCTGAATATAAGTGTGAAAAAGGAGAGTACGCCGTAACTGATCCCGATTCCGTAAATAGTGAAGAGAATTGTACGATCGAAGAGGATATTGGAAATTCCCGCGAACATCGTGAACGGCAGTGCCAGCAACAATCGACTAAAAATCAGCTTATACGGGATTTCCGCCAACGCCATGATAAGTACCGGATAGAAGATGAACGGAACCAGTTGCACAAACGAATAACGATCAAATGAAACGACACATAGGATATAGATAAAACAGGCAAGCAGTTTAACCATCGGATGTAAAGCGTGAATTGAGGTATCCATGGAAGAAAATTGTTCCAAGGAATAGATTTTGTTCACGGTACTGCTGAAATTTTTCATTGCGTGTCCTTAGTGATAAGTAAATGTTCTTTTAAACTAGTGTTTCTATGCCTCTTTCGCATTTAATCTCTTCTTTTTCTTGGATTTCGAGATGAAAAAGCCTAGTGAACCCGCCAAAAGGAAAGTAAGCCCGCTGCCGATTAATCCGGCAACCGTCGTCTCATTGAGCGAACCTGTTTCAGAGACCGCCTGATTTTCGTATCCAGGCATAAATGCGGTGATTTTTTGTATAGAGGCAGCAATCGAATGAACGAACCCCTCAGCTTCAAGTTCGGTAACACCGGTGACCTTCGCAATCGACCATTCCAATCCATCGGGATTGGCAGAGGCGAAAAGTGAAATGAATCCACCAAAGAGCAACGTTCCAATTAAGAACATCGCAAGAACTTTTTTAAGCGAAGTTCCCTGTTTTATGACAGTATCATTATTTGAACTTTCCAGTAATTCCGGACGCATCGAAAATACGAACACCAGGATCCCGGCCGTAACCAAGCCTTCGATCAGACCGATTGCCAAATGGATCGGCTGCATCACCATGAGGAAAGTCATAAACGGCAAGACGGTGATTTTTGAGAGAACGGTTTCAAAAACAACGCCGAACGCGCCTAACTGCAGACTGACGATGACCGCGATGATTGAAGCGATTGTCAGACTTTTTTTACTTATACCGTTTTTCAACAGTGGTTTAAACAGCAACGGATAAACAATCAAACAGGGAATGATGCCGAGGTTAAAGATATTCGCTCCCAGTGCCAATAAGCCGCCATCCGCAAAGAACAGACTTTGGATAGTCAATACCGCCGCGATGGTCATCAATGCCGGGTAACCGCCCAACATAGCCGCAAGCAAAATCCCACCGCCGATATGTCCGCTAGATCCGGTCGCTGGAATCGTAAAGTTGATCATCTGAGCCGCAAATACAAAAGAACCTGCCACCGCCATAATCGGAATCTTCTTTTCCAAGACTTCCCTATTGATTTTGATGGTTGAACGGGCAAGTGCACTCGTGCTAACAGCATACATTGCGACTCCGACCGCTGGGGACAATAATGCATCTGCCATGTGCATAGGACTACCTCCTTTCTGCTTATACTAAAATCCACAAAATAAAATTGCCACAGAGTATTTCCTGCCGCTTGGTGACAGGAATTGCCTTCTTGGCAATTTTGTTTCAAAATTGGTTGCGATGCACAGAACCAAAGTTACACTTTCAAGGACGGCTTTTACCGCTGAGTGAGCTTATGCTTCACTTGTTTTATTATAACATGAGCCAAATGGGTGTCAATTCGCAATTCGTAAACGCTTACATTATTTCGCGAATTTCACAAAGTTACTTGATCGGAAGTATGGTTTTAATGGTTTCCAAGGTTAAGTCGATTAGCTTTGAGAAAGCGACGTCAGGTATCCCCACAATGATGTTCCCACACTTGTTGACGGGGATCAGAATACGTTGGGCACTGCTTTGCCCGACCGCTTCCGCCATTTTCGGCGTAATCTCCCCAAACAAAGAATCGGTGATCACGATTCCGATCGGACCGATGATGATGTCAGCACTCCGACAATTGACCACGACGGCATTTTCGCCGGTTGCCCCGACATCAGCTCCGCCTTTCAGCATATTCGCGGTCGCAATCGTATTGGTCCCGATCGCCGTGACATGGATCTCCGTATAGGTTTCTTTGATCGATTCGATGAGTTGACGACCCAACTTCCCACCCTGTCCGTCGATGATGATGATATTTACGTTCTCGTTATGTTTCATAGCATCCTTCTTACGCGGCGACAATACGCCGTTGTTAGGTATTCCCGATGATCTGTATTTCTTCAATAGCAAGCAAGGTAGATAAATTATTCGATTTCCCAGGTCGTGACATATTCCCAATCCGCCATGGATTCGATACTTCCGTAAGTTTTCCATTTCCCTTTCAAACCAAGTTCATTGGCGGAAAGTTCGAAGTGGCACATCGCGATCCCGATATCATTTTTCTGTAGGTCGAACCCTAAACTTTTATATCCCGGTGTGCGTGAGAGAAAGAAATCAAAGCGGTTGTGCGTCATGACGACTCTCCAAGGTTGTTTATTGGATGCGGAAGGTGCAAGGCGCACCATGTCGAGGGGAATCTTATAGAAACCGGCTTCTTCTTCACTCAACCCGGTCGAACTGTCTTTTTTAAAGAAAATTTCGCTCCAAGGTTTTCGGTGATCGGATCCGGCCATCGTCCGCATCGCAGATTCCAACAATTTGGGTTTCTCTTTTTTATAGCCCAACGGTGAAACGATGGGAATCATTTCATTCACTCCCAAATCCATGCTTTTCGTGAAACCGCTTTTATTGAATGTCCCTCCGAGCCAGCATGTATGCAGTCCCAATTCGGTTGAAAAGAGAATGATTTTTTCGAACATGTAGCCAAACGAGGATGCATCCGTTTCATCTTTGTCAACCATACCAACGATAAACGTGTTCGCTCCCGAGATGACACCGTATGTACCTAGTCTTTTCGTTTTTCCGCCATCAGAACCAGTGTTTTCGGCTACGATAAACCGGGCTTTGATGGGAGCAGATTTATTGATGTCCGAAATGAAATCCTTCAATAATTTGAGTGATGAACTTTCGATTTTTTTCACTTCAAAGGTTCGGTAGGATCTTCTTGATTTAATAAGTCCGATAATGGATGTTTGATAGTTCATTTGATTCCTCGTGGGTGAAAGGTTTTCTTATCAAGAAAACCTCTATCATAATTATACACGAACACGTTGTCTGAGGTTATGTAATTGAATGATGTTGTATCAAAATGTTCTGCATGAAACTTTTGCGGCTTGCAATTAGCGAACACAAATTAAGCCTTCCTAGCAAAAAATTCCATCGTGCGTAAGAATCGTCTTAACGAGGCAAATCTTTATTTCTGAGAAAGCGTGCTGTGATACATTTGCTTAAACAATTTTTCTGCATAATG
>JBBQGS010000094.1:0-6636 GCA_038323255.1 Erysipelotrichales bacterium
GTGTATAGCCCATTTCAATCAATTTATCGCGGTAGAACTTCGTACTTGCCAAGTCGATCCCTTCATTGGTCGAGAACATTTCCAAGCCTAATTCAAGGGTTTTATTCGATGTCACTTCCAATTCGGCAATGACGAACTGAAAATCAAGATCTGGAAAACGGTATACGATCGGATTCGTCAAAACGACAGCAATTGTCGTTTCCGTGATGATCGGATCGTCGATGACCGGCTCTTTCTTACCGTCCAGGAAGGTCTTCCAAATATATATTCCACCAACCGCCATTAGCATAAGTGCCAACACTATGGTGACGATTCCCAGATAGTCGCGTCTTTTTTTCATGGATTTCCTCCGTGCCTATTGTATCACAGACAACAAGGTGCTCGGGTAATATGCGTCAAGTTTCATCCAAGGCTGCAAGATTGTTTGCAGTTTTGAACTCACACGCAAGATCGACGCATACGAAACAAGCGCATCGAGATCCTTCTTCGGATCCAAAATATACGCTCGTATCGCACAACCGTATTCCTCATACGTCAGTAGATCCTGACGGCGGATACAGTCGATCAGCGTCCGTTCGCGGTCGCTGACATGCAGCGTTTTTCCATTATAGTTCACCGTTTCAATGCCCAAATCCGCATATTTATCGTCACGGTAAAGTACC
Source organism: Erysipelotrichales bacterium (assembly GCA_038323255.1). GTDB lineage: Bacteria > Bacillota_I > Bacilli_A > Erysipelotrichales > Erysipelotrichaceae > GWE2-51-13. Next base: position 663 of record JBBQGS010000094.1, read on the forward strand.
TTCATGGCGATTTTCTTGCTTCTGTATTTTTTACGGCTTTCACTTTTCTTCGCCGCGATCACTACACCGTGCGGACGGCTCAGATATCCGTGGATATACAAAGCACTCTGCAAGATGAATTCCGCTTCCGGAAATGTTTCGCAAACCAACTGGATCGCATCCAGTGTATGATCGCTGCGCACATAAAGTCCGCGTTTCAAGGCGGACAAACGTTTGTTTTGTGTCAGGACCCGACAATCATAGGCGTTGATTCCCAAATAACGAAGCTCCTGGGTCGTATAAACCTTTTGTTTTTCGAGCATATTCATCATAGTGTTCACATTTTCCTTTTATTGTGTATGTTATTATCATAATCCTTTCGTTTTTGTCTGTCAAGTTTTGTTATCAAAGGGTTTATGGTAAAATAGTCCCGAGGTAAATTCAATGTCCAAGAAAAACGGTATGCAGAATCTGATCCATCTCTCATTCGGGGAAGAACTCGGAAATTCCATAGCTCACGGCGTCATGAGCTTGCTGTTATTGTGTCTTTTGCCCTATGTCGCCATTTATTCCTATAATAAAGGCGGCGCATTGCTGGCCGCCGGTACGAGTGTTTTCATTATCAGTATCTTCCTGATGTTTCTGGCTTCCAGCGTTTATCACGCCATGTCCTATAATACCCCGCAGAAATATGTCATGCGTATCTTGGACCATATCTTCATCTATTTCGCGATCGCCGGCAGTTATACCCCGATCGCCCTGTACGCCATCGGTGGATGGCAAGGTTGGCTGATCATCACGATCCAATGGTCGATGGTGTTGTTTGGAATTCTGTACAAGTCGATTGCGCAGAAATCCATTCCGAAGTTAAGCGTTCTGATTTATTTAAGTATGGGGTGGACAGCGGTTTTCTTCATTCCAACCCTGCTTCACAATACGTCGCCGCTGTTTCTTAGTCTGATCATATTAGGCGGCGTCTTCTATTCGGTCGGCTCCTGGTTCTATATGCAGAAGTCGCGTCCCTATTTCCATTTCATTTGGCATATGTTCATCAATATGGCGGCGCTGTCCCATTTCATCGCCATCGTCTTCTTTCTTTAAATGAATACGATACATCTAAGTCATGAAGAATCTATAGTGATTCGAAACTGGATCGGCCACAATGCGCTTCTGCATCAAAAAATAGGATGTGCATTCTATCCGACACCGATGATGGGCAGTTTCATCCTGAAATGTGCCTATCTGCCGAGTGTCTTCATCAGTTCGCAATCCCACCCGCTTGATGGAGATTGGAAGGATATAACCGATAAAGACATACGAAAAAGATACGGTCGCAACAGCGACGAGATGTAGGATGTTTCATGAAGTTGAGGGAATAATCTTGAAGCCTTCGCAATCAGCTCCAATTGTAAAACCTCCAAGATGAGAAGCAACGTAATGATTTTAAAGAATTTCGGGCTTTTTGAAGGGTGATAAACCCTTTTTTTGCCTAGATAAATAGATAATCCTTCGTATAGGATTATCAATGCGTGCTGAGATTAACTTAAAAGCGGGGTTTGTTGATCGATCGAATGTTTTCATTCATGTTCATGAATCCAATAAAAGTGGTTTATCACTTAAAAAAAAGTAAGATTGGATACAAAAAAAGTAGGGTTTCCCCTACTTGACTTCATGTTTCTGTCTGAATTCGATGTCGGTGCGGATGATATCCGCAAGTGATCGTTTGGGAATCCACCCCAAGATTGACCTAGCTTTGGCGCTTGAAGCAACCAGTTTGGCAGGATCGCCTGCCCGACGCGGACCGAAAGCATAATTGACCGGATAGTACTTTTCGACTTCATGGATGACATCTAAAACCGAGAAACCGTTGTTTGAGCCAAGGTTCAGAAGAATCGATTGGTTATGCTGGGAAATGTATTTAGCACCCAGCACATGGGCGTAGGCGAGATCGGCGACATGGATATAGTCGCGGATACAGGTGCCGTCGGGAGTCGGGTAATCGTTTCCGAAGACGGTCATCGAACTGCGTATGCCCAGGGCGGTCTGCACGGTGATCGGGATGATGTGCGTCAGATTGTCGCGGATCAATCCGATTTCCAGTGATTCGTCGGCGCCGGCCACGTTGAAATAGCGGAAGATGCAATAATTCATGGCATAGGCTTTGCATGTCCATTGAATCATTTTTTCAGAAGCCAGTTTCGTATCGCCATAGGGGTTGATCGGCGCGCAGAGATCGTCTTCCAGACAGAGATCCTTTGTTACATCGCCATACACGGCGGCTGTGGACGAGAAGATGATGTTTTTGATATGGAAGTCATGCATCGTCTCCAACATCACGCGTACGCCTTCTACGTTGTTTCTGTAGTATTCCAGCGGGATGGCGACGCTTTCGGGAACGATGATTTTGGCGGCGAAATGCATCACCGCGTCGAAAGGTTTCTTGGCGCATTCGATGGCGAAGATTTCGGCGAGCTCTGCTTTCTTGGTGATGTCGCCGATATAAAGCTTAGCCAAGTGATGGACCGCTTCTTTGGTACCGGTCGACAGGTTGTCGATGACGATTACTTCGTGACCGTCACGGATCAATTCATAGACTGCATGTGAGCCGATATATCCGGCTCCTCCGATAACGCATACTTTCATAAATATGCCTCCTTACAGTAATCTTAATATATCTTGCCAGGTAACCAGCAGTAATAATCCGATCATCAGACCGGCGCTGAAGGTCAACAGGAAATTCTCGAGTTTAGGATTGAGCGGTTTGCGTGTAATCATTTCGACACCCGTCAGTAAGACTCTTCCGCCATCCAGTAATGGAATGGGCAGTAGGTTGAAGACGCCGACATTGAGCGATAATATCCCGACTAGGACGATAAGTGGACCGATGCCTTGTTGGGCTTGCTGGGATGTCACTTTGAAAATGCCGACCGGTCCGCTGATGGATTTGAGTCCGATACCGCGCACTAATCGAGATAGGGTTGAAAAGATGTCTTCGACGCCCGATACCAACGTACCCGTACCATATCCGATCGCTTGGATCGGATTAATCTTCTTAACGGTCGCATCGGGGAGTTTCAATCCGACGAAATAGCGTGTTTCGGCTTTGATGTATTCCGGTGTGACGTTGATTTCAATCGTCTTTCCCTCACGTTGGACTAGAAAGGTTGTCTGATCGTTATAGAGCTGAATATACTGCACGACTTCGTAGAAATCCTTGGGTACGATGATTGTTCCGTCGCTAAACGATAATTTCAGGATTTTGTCGCCATAGAGGAAACCGGCACGCGAAGCGGGTGAATCGGCGACGACACCGGCGACGATCGGTTTGGGCGGAAGCACGACTTGTCCCGTGACAACATACATACCGACAAAGATCACCCAGGCTAACAGGATATTCATGAAGATTCCCGCCAACATGACGATCATGCGTTGGTAACGTTTGATGCCTTTGATCGTGCGTTCAAAGGGGATCTCGTCCGCATCGACCCCTTCTTCGCCGGCCATGGTCACAAAGCCGCCAAGGGGAAGAAGCCGGATACTGTAGGTTGTTTCCTTCCCTTTCAGTGAAAAAATACGCGGACCCATACCGATGGCGAATTCCTTACAGTAAACGCCGAAAAATTTCGCGGTGATGAGGTGGCCGAGTTCGTGGATGAAGACGATGATGCCTAATACGACGACGAAATAGATGAAATCCATGTTAGTCTCCGATCTGTTGCATGGCTGTTTGGCGGCTTAGCGCGTCGCAGCGTACGATGTCGTCCAGACACGTGATATCTTCGTAAACGAGGATATCCAGGGTGGCGATGATGATTTTTTCAATATCGATAAAGCGGATCTGCTTATTTAGAAAGGCGGCCACGGCGACCTCATTGGCCGCATTGACGATGGTAGTTCGGTTGCCGCCCTGTTTTGCTTCCGCAATGATGCGGTAAAACAAGGGATATCTTTCCTTCGAAACGGCTGCGAAATGGAGACTCGCGATTTCGCTCAGATTCAGCCGCTGATGGTTTTCAATGGGGAAACGCTTTGGTCCTAACAGCGCATACTGGATGGGCAGACGCATGTCCGGTGAACCCAGTTGGGCGATCAGGGATCCGTCGACATATTCAACCAGCGAATGGACGATGCTTTCGGGATGGATGAGCGCTTCTATTTTAGCATAGTCTATTTCGAAGAGCCAATGTGCCTCGATCACCTCAAAGGCCTTATTGACAAGAGTGGCGCTGTCAATCGTGATTTTCGCACCCATCGACCAATTCGGATGCGTCAGTGCCCCTTCAAGTGTGACATTGGCAAGTTGTGCTACGGATAGGTCGCGGAAGCTTCCACCCGAGGCCGTGATCCACAATTTTTCGACATCGCTGCGGTTGTTTCCCTGCAGGCATTGATAAATGGCGGAGTGTTCGCTGTCGATTGGAAACAGTTTCACGTTGTGTTGCATGCAGGCTTCATTGATCAGTTGTCCGGCGACCACAAGGGTTTCCTTGTTGGCAAGACCGATGTCTTTACCCTTTTGTATGGCTGCCAGCGTAGGGACCAATCCGACAAATCCGACCAGTGCGCTGACCAAGAGGTCGGATTCAGGCAATGTGCTGATATGAATCAATCCCGCTTCGCCATAGACGAAACAGATATCTTTGAATTCGCTTTGAAGTTGCTGAGCATCAGCTTGATCCTGCACACATACAACAGGAAAAGACTGAGTTGATAAGAGTTCACGCAGCCAAGGGATGTTTTTCCCGATTGAAATACCGATACATTGAAGTTCTTTTGGATGTTGGCGGACGACGTCGAGGGTTTGTTTCCCGATCGAACCGCTGGCTCCCAGAATCACGATTTTTTTCATGCGTTCTCCTTAAAGGAAAAAGACGATCAATACATAGAAAAAGAGGAGGTTGAAGATCAGACTGTCGATGCGGTCGAGGACGCCGCCGTGAGCCGGGAAAATACTCCCGAAATCCTTGATATTGTAGTGGCGTTTGAGTGCGCTGAACGCAAGGTCGCCGAATTGACCAATCACCGGTAATACCAGCGATGAAATCAGAATCAGTTTGAAGGAAACGATTTGGAGCAGGAAGTACCCGAAGATCAAGCCTACGATGAATCCGCCAGCCCAGCCGCCAAGTGCCCCTTCAACGGTTTTCTTGGGTGAAATGCGCGGAATCAACTTATGTTTTCCAAAGAAACTGCCGGCGAAATAAGCCATTGTGTCAGTTGCATAGGTGATGAACGCGATATAGACGACCATCCTTGTCCCAAAGGACTGGATTTCCGCAACGCTGCGTAGAGTCATTGCGATCATCAAGGTCATCATGAAGAGATAGGCCAAATCGTCGGAACTAAAGACTTCGGTCAAGATGGTGATGATGAAGAGTCCGATAAAGAGCGTAATGATTAACGGGACCAGATAAACCATTTGGATCGTGCCCAAAACGAAGACCGATGCTAAAAGCAGAAACAACAACCAGGCTGGGAATTTCTTACCGGTCGCATGAATGATTTCATAGGTACTAATCGTAAGAAATAAAATCACCACCGCACGCAAAGGCCACCCTCCCACATACAGTGCTGGGAACAGGATAGCGGCTAAGATCATACCGGTGATGATGCGTTGTTTCATTAAAGTCCTCCAAAACGGCGATCTCGCTTTGCGGTTTGCGTCAATACGTCTTTAAAGCGTTGGGGTGTGAATTCCGGCCAGGCTTCGTCAACGAAAACCAATTCGGCGTACGCCAGCTGCCAAAGCAGGAAATTCGAGAGACGTTGTTCACCGCTGGTACGGATGCAGACGTCGACTGGTGGATAAGCATGCGTCATAAGATACGCTTCAAAGTCATCTTCGGTAGCGTCTGTTGCTATTTTACCATGATTCAGGTCTTCCGCAAACGCTTTCGCGGCTAAAAGGATTTCTCTGCGGCCGCCGTAGTTCATTGCGAAACATAATATCATGCCCGTATTGCTTTTGGTTGTCTCAATCGCCCGCTTTAAGACA
>JBBQGS010000095.1:0-6635 GCA_038323255.1 Erysipelotrichales bacterium
TTCGGTGAATTGAAAAATTCCATCCGCGGTTCGCTTGAACCTTTCCTTTATCAGAAGACACGTCGCAATCCGATCGTCGTTCCGGTCATCCTCAACCAAAAGGCCGCAATGGCAGGTTACGCAAAAACAAAATAAAAAAAACGGAATTCCGCAAGGAGTTCCATTATTTACTTAGTTTTTGATTTCCACCGATCCGAACATCGCAGTATAACGGATATACAGAATTCTGGCTGAAGTAGGATCGCTGATGCAGCGGTTTTCGAACCCGCCTAAGATCGGTGTCCCACTCTGGACTATTTTGATGTCCTTTGGTAAAAGACATTCGATGCTCCCGAAGATGGCGTTCAGATTCAAGGTCGCTTCGTTGCCGGCGAATTTCACGTCGCGGAAATCCATGTCGGCACCTCCCAATAAGGCGGTGACTTCGCAGGTCGCAAACGCTTCATCGATTACGCGTTCGTCAATCCCGCTAAGAAAAGCCGTATAGTTACTTTTCGAACTGGTGTTGGCCGATTTGTATTCGCTGCCTGATTGAACGCGTACAGGCTCTTGCGGGATATGAATATTGATACTTCCCCCATGCTTTCCAAATAGTAACCCGAGTCCGACAGCAATCAAGATAGCCGGTCCGACAAGGATTCTGGGATTCAGATTATACTGTGCAAGGATACCAAACGCATCCGCCAAAAACAGTCCCCCGATGCCGATCAGAATCAGTCCCCAGATTGTTAAGTGCTTGTGTTCGATGATTGAGGCTAATCCGAGCAGAATCAGCGCACTGGGCCATAAATAGCTGATCAGGTCCTCGACGATGAATAAATCCATATTCGAAAGTAAAACCAAAATACCTCCAACAATCAATATAAGTCCGATAAATCGTTTCATTTTAAGTTCCTCCACTTATTATTATAGACGAATGACGGATGCATGCAATCCGTTTCTTCCCTTTTTAAGTCAGGGCTCTTATAATAAGAGATACGGAAGGAGGTCTGACATGCGCAAAAAACTAACGATCATTGGAATCCTGGCATCTCTAATCGTTGCATCCTATCTGATTTGGTTGGATGCATCAGTCTGGTCGCTCAATCGCTACCAGATAAAGAGCCACGTAGTCCAAAGCACGCAGCTTCCTTCAACTTTCGCGAATGTAAGGATTGTCTATATCAGCGATCTGCATGCCTATGCCGTCAATACAACCGAAAATCTGGACAAGATTTTGGTGGAAGTGAACTCTTTGGCTCCTGATATCCTGATTTTCGGTGGAGATCTGCTCGATATAACGTCGCCTGCCCTTACCGAAGACCAGATGAACGAACTCTCCAATTTCCTGAAACTGATCGACGCCCCGCTGGGGAAATTCGCCGTATTGGGTCTGCAAGATCTGCCGCAGATTAATCAAGTCCGCCAGATCTACAGTATGAGCGATTTCGAACTATTGGAGAACCAAGTGCTCAGTCTCTATAATGCAACAGGGAAACCGATCAAGTTAGCCGGTGTAACCCCCGATCTTACAGGGAAAAGTGATCTGAAATTCCTCACCAAGGATACCGGTAACTTTACGATTCTGGTATCGGCGCTGCCGGATATCGTTTCCCGACTCAGTGATCAGGATGCCGATTTGGTTCTAAGCGGTTCAACGCACGGCGGACAAGTGAATCTACCCTTTATTGGACCGATGTATAAGGTCGGAGCGATGAAATATCTTTCCGGCAAGTATACCTTTGGTAGTCGTACTCTCTATGTTTCCAACGGACTATCGACATCGGATTTCCATTACCGTTTATTTGCGGATCCCGACCTCTTGTCGATCCGTTTGATCCCGTAAGAAAACTGTTCAGAAAATGAACGGTTTTTAGTTTATACGACTAGATTCACGAAGCGGTCGATGATGACGATGACTTTGCGCAGCTCTTTCCCTTGGATGTAAGCTTGGACGGTAGGCAAGGCTTTTGCCATGGCTTCCAGTTCCTTCTCGCTGCATCCTTTTTCGACGGTCAGTTTGCCTCTGAGTTTACCGTTGACCTGGACGATGACTTCGATCTCGTCCTCAATCAGCATGTTTTCTTCAAAGACAGGCCAAGGTTCATAGGCGATCGTTTTTGTGCCGCCCAGGATTTCCCAGAGTTCCTCGCCCATATGCGGGGCGAATGTGCTGAAGAGTTTGATGAACCCTTTCGCATAATCGATGTAGATCGAATCGGCTTTATAGCAGTCGTTGATAAAGATCATCATTTGCGACACGGCGGTGTTCAGATTGAGCGTCGAGATATCATGGGTTACTTTTTTCACTGTAAAGTGATAGGACTTATCCAACGCATGATCGTTAACGTCGCTCAGTTTATCTTGTTCCGTAAAACAGCGGAAGACGCGGTCCAACCATTTGCGCGATCCGTCCAGTCCGGTCGGAGTCCAGGGAAGTGCGGCTTCCAGCGGTCCCATGAACATTTCATAGACGCGCAGCGCATCGGCGCCGTGGCTTTCGACGATATCGTCGGGATTGATGACGTTCCCTCTTGACTTGGACATCTTCTCGCCGTTCTCACCTAAGATCATCCCTTGGTGGAAAAGCTTGGCGAAGGGTTCCTTGGTCGGCACGATACCGCAGTCATAGAGCACTTTATGCCAGAAACGGGCATAGAGCAGATGAAGCACCGCATGCTCGGCGCCGCCAACATAAAGATCGATCGGCAGCCAATGCTTCAATAATTCGGGATCGGCCAATGCTTCGGTGTTTTTTGGATCGATGAAACGCAGATAATACCAGCACGATCCGGCCCATTGGGGCATCGTATTGGTTTCGCGGCGTCCTTTTTGTCCGTCAATTTCCACATCCAACCAATTTTTGGCATGGGAGAGCGGGCTCTCCCCTTTCGGTGACGGTTTATAGTCATCGACTTCGGGCAGTTCCAGCGGTAATTCGTCGATATCGACCGTGCGCTGGGTGCCGTCTTCCATCGTGATGACCGGAATCGGTTCGCCCCAGTAGCGTTGACGCGAGAACAGCCAGTCGCGCAGCTTATAGGTGACTTTCGCTTCGCCCAGTCCTTTATCTTTTAACCAATTGTTCATGGTCAGGATGGCGTCTGCTTGATTCATACCATCGATGAAGCCGGAATTGATGTGCAGCCCGTCGCCCGCAAACGATTCAAATTCGATGTTTCCACCATCTAATACGGGGACGATTTCCAATCCGAACTTCTTGGCGAATTCATAGTCGCGCTGGTCATGGGCGGGAACCGCCATGATAGCGCCTGTTCCGTAAGCCGCCAAGACATAATCGGCGATCCAGATAGGAACTTTTTTCTTGTTGGCGGGATTGATCGCATAGGCTCCAGTGAAGACACCGGATTTATCTTTATTGAGATCCGTTCGTTGCATATCGGATTTCTTCGCGCAAGCCTCGACATAGGCGTCGACTTCCGTTTTGTATTCAGCGGTGGTGATCTCCGAAACGAAGGGATGTTCCGGTGCCAAGACGCAATAGGTCGCCCCGAACAGGGTATCGCTGCGCGTCGTGAACACGGTGAACTGCTTCTTGTGTTTGTCGATGCTGAAGTTGACATAAGCACCCACGGATTTGCCGATCCAGTTGATCTGCATCTCTTTGGTGGATTGCGGCCATTCGACCAAATCCAGGTCCTCCAACAGCCGTTCGGCATACTGGGTGATACGGAGTACCCACTGGCGCATCGGCACACGGTAGACAGGAAAACCACCCCGGTCGCTCACACCGTTGATGACTTCTTCGTTGGCCAATACGGTACCTAGTTCCGGACACCAGTTGACGGGAATCTCGTCCACATACGCCAAACCACGCTCGAAGAGTTTGATGAAAATCCACTGCGTCCACTTATAGTAATCCGGATCGGTCGTCGAGAACTCACGGTCCCAGTCATACGAAAGTCCCAGCGACTTGATCTGGTTCTTAAAGGTTTCGATGTTTTTCTTAGTGAAACCCGCCGGATGATTACCGGTATTGAGCGCAAACTGTTCCGCCGGCAAACCGAAAGCGTCCCATCCCATCGGATGCAACACATTGTAGCCTTCCATGCGTTTCATGCGGGCGACGATATCGGTCGCGGTATACCCTTCCGGATGTCCGACATGCAGACCGCTGCCCGAAGGATAGGGGAACATGTCCAGGACATAGTACTTCGGTTTCGAATAATCACGAATGTCCGTTTTGAAGACTTTCCCCTCTTCCCAAACTTTCTGCCATTTCTTTTCTGCGATGCGATGGTTGTACATTGTTGTTCCTCCTCATAAAAAAACGCCCCTCTAAGGACGTTTGACGCGGTACCACCTTAGTTCACGGAAGTTCCGTGCACTTTGACACCTGTAACGGAGTGACCCGAAGAAGTTGCGACCCTTCTTAGCTCCCGACTGAGTTCAAGTTTCCCTTTGCCTTCTTCCACCGAGTGAAGGCTCTCTATAGGTCGGGATTGCTTTACTACTGCCGTTCATAACTATAGGGAAATGTTACTCTGAAACGATGAAAATGTCAATCATCGACCTTCGGTTGCAGGCTGAGATTTGTGGTAAAATGATATGGTAAGAGGATATGCCATGAAAATCGGAACCAATCAAATCTGCATCAATCCGACCCGCCCTATGCAACCGGTCGGTTTTATCACGCAGGATCGTAATCTATCGCAGGTCAGGGGTGATCTGATCGCACGCATGTTGCTGGTGGAGGATGAAAGTTCACGCTGGTTATGTATCACGATGGACAGTCTAGGGGTCAGCCAGGCGTTCTTTAATAAAGTCCGTGAAAAAGTAATGCTCATGTTTCCGGAGTGCGAACTGACACTGTCCTGTACGCACACCCATTATGCACCGTCCTTGGCAAATGCCATGGGCTTGTTCAGTGAGAATCCGGTTTATGTCGATTTCGTATTGGAACGCTTAGTTCATTGTCTGCGGAATCTGAAATTAATCGATGTCCTTGATCCGCGGATCGGGTATAAATCCGAGCGGTTCAACGAAGTCGGACGAAACCGTATCAGTGGAAAGAGCGACGACGATATCATCGCCACCGTGGTCAGTCTATTCGACGGACCAAAACGTATCGTCAACTTGCTTCACTATAATTGCCATCCGACCATTTCTGCCGAAGACGCGGCTTATTTCAGTGCCGATTATATATCGATCGCGATCGAGCAGATCACCGCGAAGTTCCCCAATGAATTCACTTTGTTTTTTCAAGGTGCCGCCGGAGATATCAGCACCCGCTTCACCCGCACGCAAAAAACCTATAACGAAACGATACGGCTTGGAAGGATATTAGGAATCAAGTTTCTTGATTTGCGCGAGCATGTGGAAGTGACCGAAACGTTCACATTGAAAACCCACACGAAAATCGTTGAACTTCACCATCAGGTTAAGGAAGTGGGCGATGTGGATACATCGCAAATAAGTGAAAAAGAGATTCGCGAACTGGAAACCGCCAAGAAATTCATCGAACTCATGAAAACAAGACAAACTTCTTTTGCGCAGACCGCCCGCTTTACCGACGTCAAAATCGGTCCGCTGCGTTTCTGCTTCCTCCCCTTTGAACTGTTCTCCGGGTATCTGCGGTATTGCCATCCCTTCACATTGATTGTCGGTTACGCGCAAGGCTATGTCTGCTATGTCACGTTACCCGACAACAAAGAAACCACTTATGAATCGCTGATGGAGACCATCACCGAAGTCGATAAGCGCCAAATCATCGCATTCTTGGAAGATAAGCCATGAGGAATCCGTTCCCCTTTTCAAACGACAATAAACGCTACCATACTTTCAACTATTATTTACGTCGCCGTTTCAATGAAAAGGTTTTTAAAGTGGGTCTGGATGCAGGTTTCACCTGCCCTAACCGTGACGGAAAAGCGGGTTTCGGGGGATGTACCTTTTGTAATGCCATCGGTTCCGGCGATTTCGGAGGTTCCCGGCAAAATCCGCTGGAACTTCAGTTTGAAAAAGGGGTAGAAATGATGAAAAAGAAATGGCCGGCCGGAAAAGCGATCGCCTATTTCCAATCCTTCACCAACACCTATGCTTCACTGGACGAAATCAAAGTTAAATTCGACCCCATCTTCCATCGTGACGATGTACTTGCGTTGGCACTCGCAACACGGCCGGATGCGCTCGCCGACGATGTACTGGCTTATTTAAACGATCTCGCCGATCAGAAAGAAGTTTGGATTGAGCTTGGTCTGCAAAGCATCCATGATATTACCGCTCGTACTTTCAACCGCGGTTACGATTTTCAAGTCTTCAAAGAAAGTTTTGCGCGTATCCGCAAGACGAAACTGAAAATCGCCGTCCATCTGATGAACGGATTGCCCGGTGAAACGAAAGAGCAAATGTACCAAAGCGCCATCGAGGTCGGGAAACTTCGTCCTGACGGAATTAAGATACATATGCTGAACGTACTGAGAAACACCGCTTTGGCAAAGGATTATGAAACTCATCCCTTTCCCCTACTGACCCTGGACGAATACTCCGATCTAGTCATCGAGCAGCTGGAAGTCCTCCCGAGTGAAGTCGTCATCCAACGTTTGACCGGCGACGGCGATCCAAAGGATCTGATTGAGCCTCAATGGACTTTAAACAAAACCCAGGTCCTCAACACGATCGACAAGAAAATGGTC
>JBBQGS010000096.1:0-6571 GCA_038323255.1 Erysipelotrichales bacterium
GGCGACCTAATCGCCAAAAACAAAACAACTAACAACAATTACGCTTTCGCTGCTTAATTAGCCTAACTAGGCTTCAGCGTGTCTCCCCTTGTTCTTCCTTGGACTTGGGCTAGACATCAGAAACAAGGAATACGGGATCAAGTTGTTCGTACGAAGCTCCCCGACAATCCAGTCGGACACATCAAACCCGGTTGGTCTGCTCACTAAGGTTTGATTACCAGTAGCGGAATAAACTGTAGATGCTTGAATGTGAAGCACAATTTGGACAGGGGTTCGACTCCCCTCACCTCCACCATTTAAAAAGGTGCAAACCGATTCCCCATGATCGGTTTTTTTAGAAGATATCTCTCTTCTAATTAAATAAGGTTCATTGCACAGTTCGAAATAATAATATGTAATTGATATTTTCCCAATAGGGTTATCTAAAATTGATTTAATCCTATAGGATATATTTACAAGAAAAGCACTTAACCCTATCGATTTTGAATTCAGTTTGTATCAATAGAAAAATTTACGATGGTTAAGTAAGGAACAGAAAACGATAGATAGAGTAATGCGAGTTAAAAAAAAGCCCGAAATAGGCTTTGGATGAATTTGATAGATAGATACATTTGATTAAGAAATCTCCACAAGGACTTCATTTCTCTTCATAAAGCTTGGTATAAAGGGAGGATTGTATCTTGCAAGTTGAAAAGTACCAATTGGGGTAAGTTCTTTTGTCTTTAACCATTCTTGCAGTAAGATGATTTTTTCTTTGACAGTACTCATACTTGCATTACCTGAAAACATAATAACAGCACACTTTCTTTCACCGATTGGCATTATTTTCAAATTTGGACTGACAGGGTTGGGTAAATCATCCAACGTATATTCTTTTGGCATGACAAAAGCCGTGGTCATCTCGTTTTCCAGATCATTGATGACAGGAGTCGTCATCGCAATTTTTGCGTTACTTGAATTACTTCCGCTTATATAATTAAATGCTTCGTTAAAACCGGAATAACCACGCAAATCACTTTCTTTACTGATTGCGACAATCATCGGTTCGTATTCGCGGATTTCAAACGAATGTTCTTTCAACACAACATTATAACTAGCTTTTTCGATTGCCATCTTTATCACCTCTTTATTATTATAGTTACTGTTCAAAAATACTACCAACATAATGAATATTTTTGATGATCGATTAACTCCAGAAATCAAAATTGTCACAAATGAATATCAAGTAGGAAGTGGCTTAATATAACTGCATTTCTTGTTTTCGGTGTACACTAAGGAAAAGGAGATTGTTATGGATCAAACTAAACTCCTTAGGAAAATCGAAAGATTATGTAGAAAGGCGGAAAAAAAGAACGAAGGAAAACCTTTTCAGGTTCTCATCTATTCTGATCGACACAATCTGCATTTTTCTTATCCCGCAAACAGCGAAAAACAAATATTTCATACGGCCAGTATTGGGAAACTCTTCATGACCGTTTATATTCTTCGCTTGGTCGAAGCAGGGAAGTGTAAATTGGAAGATAAGCTGGTCGATTATCTAGATCCGAATCTTTTGACGGGATTATTCGCATCCGACCCAAAAGAGATAAGGATTGTAGATTGCCTTACACATCGATCAGGTTGCGCTGATTTCTTCGATGGAAAGAACAAGAAAGGGTTGAAATTTGTAGATGAAGTAATAAAAAATCCGAATCATGAATGGAACCAGACGAATCTATTAGAGTATGTCCGACTAAATATGAAGCCAATAGGGAAAAATACATCAAAATTCAAATATGTCGATACGGGATTTCTTTTAGTCAGTATGATTATCGAGAAGATCACCCAGTTGCCATTACATAAATCATTTGAGGAAAACCTATTCAAACCTTTGAATCTGAACGATACCCAGTCCATGATCTACCGATATCCCCAAAATGAGTCGAAAGCCCCAATGGATATTTGGTTCAACAAGATGGAAATCAAGAAATTCAAGAGCCTCTCGTGTGATCAAGCCGACGGTGGGATCGTATCTACATCACTTGATATAGTGAGCTTTCAAAGGGCTTTGTATGCAGGACAACTGATCAGTCAAGAGCATTTAGGAATGATGCAGAATTGGCAGGGTAAATTTATCGGGGGCATCCATTATGGGATGGGAATGATGCAAGTCAGGTTTGAGGAATTTTTCTTCTTTATGCAGAATTTCCCTCGTCTTGTCGGACATATCGGCGTTCTATCTACGCAGGCTTTTTACGATCCGGATAATGACATCCACTATATACTGAATTTTGGATCAAACACCCACATGACACGAAGTTTTATGCTACTAAGCAATATCGTAGGAGCGATGAAAGCCGAACTGAAGAAACCATCTATTGAAGAATAACTTGAAACACAAAGAAAGCAAGAAGGATTGAAATGAAAAACATTGTTATCACCGGAAGTACGCGCGGCATCGGATTGGCTATGGCAAAAGAGTTTCTCAAAGCAAACTGCAACGTGACGCTCAGCGGAAGAGGAGAAACGCTCGACTCAAAGGTCATGAGTGATCTTGAAGCATATGAAGACCATTATCTTTACATATCCTGTAATGTGCAGGAAACGACCGACTTGCAGAATCTGTGGGATCGATCAATCAAGCATTGGGGAACGATCGACATTTGGATCAACAATGCGGGCGTCAATGCTCCGCATGCTTTTGCCTATGAAACCGAAGAGAATTACGTTAAAAACATCATAGCGACCAATATCACCGGAATGATTTTCGGCACTCAAATTGCAGTGCAAGGTATGCGTAAACAGAATCACGGAGCGATTTATAGTATGGAGGGATTAGGATCTAACAACATGATCCAGGCAAAAACGATTTTATACGGCACCACCAAGCACGCACTTACTTATTATATGAAAGGACTAGCCAAGGAACTTTCCGGCACAGGAATCATTGCGGGAAGGCTGTCGCCCGGAATGATGCTAACCGATTTCATCACAAAATCACCAAATGGGGAAACCGCGGAAATCCATTCAAATGAAAGTTTCAAAAAAATATTTAATATGTTAGCCGATAAACCAGAGACAGTAGCTGCTTTCTTTATCCCAAAAATGTTATCAAACTCAAAAAACGATGCACATATCATATGGTTGACTACACCGAAGACAATCAGCCGGTTTGTTTTATCACCATTTCACAAAAGAAAACTAATCTGAATAGCTACATGTATATCAGCTCGGCGCAACAATTTCCGATATTTTTCAGGAATATAACATGTAAGAAAAAAATACAGTTTCAGTATTGTTTTTCACATTGAGTGAGGGGAGTTCCTGTGATACACTCTAATAGAAGGTTGAACCTAACAGGAGGGAACAATGAAGAAACTAGTTAAATTATTGGCCGTTTTGTTCATCGTTGTTGCATCATTGACTGCATGTACAAGCACACCGAAGAAGATTGCTGATTTGAAAGTCTTGTTTGTGCCGAGTAAAGATGCTGCTACCATCATCGCTCAAACCGAACCGCTTAAAAAATTAATCATCGACGAGATGAAAACCAGAGGCTTCGAAATTACGAAAGTAACCATCGAAGTTACGTCATCGTATGAAGCTGCCGGGGAAGCGCTTGCTGCCGGAACGGCGCAAGTAGGATTTATTCCTGCCAACACGTATGTACTTTATCATGAAGACGGTGTCCAGGTTGCTTTAGCGGCAACACGCGCCGGTCTCAATAAAGACAGCATCAATGCCAAAGACTGGAATGACGGTTTACCGACGACCGGAGACAGCACGAAACAAGTTTCGTATTATCGTTCGATCGCTTTAGCCGGAACCAGCGCTTATGCAAAAGGTTTATTGGCGAAAGTCAATGCCGGTACAGCGCTTACATGGGAAGATGTTAACGGAGCCGTTTGGTGCCACAGTAGCACGACTTCCGCTTCCGGCTATGTCTATCCGACCATTTGGTTATTAGACAAATTCAATAAGAAAATCACAGACTTAAAGAACCATTATCAAGTTACTTCCGGTTACGGTCAAACCGCTGCCGACCTTGCTTCCGGTGCATGTGATATCGGCGTTGGATTCGCCGACTTCCGCAGAGACTATGAAAAGAAATGGACTGCTGCTCCCGCCGATGGAGGATTTGACAGAAAAGAAACCGTTTGGAAAGAAACAGGCGTTCTGTTTGTTACCGATGGCGTTATGAACGATACGATTTCCGTTGCTCCGAAGAGTGCTGTAATCACCGACAAATTCGTCAAAGCGATTCAGGAATCCTTCATTGCTATCGGGAAGTCACCTGAAGGTTTGAAAGCTATCGCTATCTATAGCCACGAAGGTTACAAAGTCGTTACCGATACCGATTACGAAGCTACCCGCAAAGCCGCTAAAGTATTGTCTGGGAAATAAACCGTGGCGAGGGGGTAACCCCTCGCTTTTTTTATCAAGAGGTCCATTATGATTCAATTCAAAAACGTAGTCAAGACATACCCTGGAGGTGTTCACGCCTTAAAGGGAATCAATCTTACGATCGAACAAGGTGAATTCGTGGCGATTATCGGATTATCCGGTGCCGGGAAAAGCACATTGCTTCGCAGTATCAATCAAATGCATCAGATCACGAGCGGTGAATTGATCGTCAACGGTCAAGATGTATCCAAACTATCAGGCGAAGCACTTCGTCGTTTTCGCCGTAATATCGGAATGGTTTTCCAATCGTTCAATCTAGTAAAGCGGACTTCAGTCATCAATAATGTCTTGGCTGCCCGCGTTGCCGATATGCCATTATGGAAAAGCTTACTAGGCATCTATTCAAAATCCGATAAAATTCTTGCACTTGAAGCGTTGGATAAAGTCGGTATCCTTGAAAAAGCCTATGTACGCGCCGATATGTTGTCGGGTGGTCAGCAACAACGTGTTGCTTTGGCACGCTGCCTTGCGCAGAAACCGCAGATTATCCTAGCGGATGAACCAGTTGCATCATTAGATCCCCTAACATCCCAACAAGTCATGGAAGATTTCGTGCGCGTCAACCGCGACATGAACATCACCGTCATTGCCAATATGCATCATGTAGATATCGCAACCAAATACGCGAGACGAATCATCGGAATCAAAGAAGGCGAAATCGTCTATGACGGTCCAAGTTCACTGATCACCAACGACACACTTACGGCGATTTACGGACGCAATCTGCAGCAGGATGAGCTTATGGGAGTTGAATAATGAGTTGGATCAAGAATCAGATCCATCCTGAACCTTTGGTTTTGGATAACGGGAAAATCGTACAACCCAAAATGAGCGTCATGGTCATCGTCGTTCCGATCTTGGTGGCGGCTGTCCTTTTTTCTTCGTATATCACGGAATTCAACTTATTCACACTTTTCCGCCGCGGATATCAATTCTTTATCATCGTCGGACGTATGATACCACCCGCATGGTCCTATTTCCCTGAAGTCATCGGACCGTTGGTTGAAACCATCATGATGTCGATTCTAGGTACGATGATCGGAGCCTTCCTGGCACTTCCTTTAGCCTTTCTAAGTTCCGACAACATCATTAAAAACAAAGTCTTCCTTTGGACGAACCGCCTGGTCGTAAGTCTATTCAGGACGATGCCGATCTTGATCTTTGCATTCATTTTCAAATATATCTTCGGCATCGGAACCTTCGCAGGAACCCTGGCAATCGCCTTGTTTACCTGGCTGATTATGACCAAAATGTTATATGAGATTATTGAAACCGTGGATATGGGACCGTTCGAAGCAATCGAGTCCAGCGGCGCAAGTCGTTTGCGTGCCTTTATCGTAAGTATCGTTCCTCAAATACTCGGTCAATATATTTCAATCGCACTTTACAACTTTGAAATGAACGTACGCAGCGCGGCGATTCTAGGTTATGTCGGAGCAGGCGGAATCGGTCTGTTGATTAATGAAAAACTCGGTTGGAGACAATATGACAAAGTCGGTCTAATTCTATTATCACTTTTGGTGACGGTATATGCGATTGAGTCGTTCAGTCGCTATGTCAGAAAGAAGCTTACCTGATATGAGTGAAAAAATCGCAAAAATGTATCGTAAGCGTCCGAAAGACTGGATTGCTAAATGGGGCGTTCTCTTTCTGATTATCGCATTGATTGCAATCAGTGTTCCGTATGTCGATTATAAAGGATTGACCAGTTATGGCCAAGTCATCGCAAAAAGTATCTTACTGAATATCGTCAAACCTGATTTACGTTTATTGCTTGATTTCTCAAAAAAAGAAGCCGTTCCTTATCTTTTGCTTGAAACAGCGTGTATCGCTTTCTTAGGAACGCTAATTGGATCCTTACTTGCCTTGCCATTCGCTTTCCTATCCTCACGAAATATTGTGCCGGGTTGGGTCGCACATATATGGACTTTCTTGATTACAGTCGTACGCACTTTTCCGCCGTTTGTTTATGGATTGATGTTCATCCGCGTCGCCGGACCTGGACCTTTCACCGGTGTCTTAACGTTGGCCGTGGCGGGGATAGGAATGACGGCAAAACTCTATGTCGAAGCGATTGAAGATTTGGATAAAGGGATCATCGAAGCCCTGGATGCCTCGGGATGTAATA